>CAYUTM010000077.1:0-2140 GCA_964447755.1 uncultured Gammaproteobacteria bacterium | reverse complement strand
TGGGTTTTATGCGTTGTTACACGGGATTGTTACAGGCAAAGGTGCGGGCGGTGCTGTTTCTGGGCCTGGCGGCGTTGCTGTAATGACCGGGCAAGTGGCACGCATGGGTTTTGTGTACTTGTTGCAGTTTATGGCTCTGTTGTCGCTCAATTTGGCAGTGCTAAATGTGTTGCCAATTCCCGCGCTTGATGGTGGACGCTTGCTTTTTGTGGTGATTGCCAAAATCATGCGCAAACCGGTAACGCCAAAAGTTGAACAAATTACTCATAGTATTGGTTTTGCACTTTTAATGCTCTTGGTCGTGTTTGTGACCATTAAAGACTTGGGGAGTTTTAAAGATATTTTTATCGGAGCATTTAAAAGAATTTTTTAAACAAAAAGTTTATTATTAAAGGAGGGGGCATATGCTTAAAATTTGGCATAATGTTTTTTATAAACCACGTCGTTTTTCTCGTCGAAAATATTTTGATTTAGAGCATGGTGGTGTAACGCCAGACATGATAGGGTCATTGCCAAAAGTAATTATCGAAACGCCGCCGGAGTCGGAGTCCAAAAATGTTCCGGAGCATGGCAAGCATCAAAAAAAGGAAGTGGCTAAAAAAAAGGAATCAGGCGCAAAATTGTCGGAGGAGTTGAAAAAAGATGTAGAAAATATTCTGCAGATTTTTTTAATTTATGAAAAAAGTCCAAATGAATTTGCCGCTGCGCTTAAACAAAATAAATTATGTAATCTCCTAGATGTTTTACAAAAATATCCCTCAGTAGCTAATTTTGTCGAAGTTCGTTTAGAGGAAAATGGAAAAACCATGAATGATTTAGTAGAACTACTTAAACAATCTGAACAAGATTTTGATCGACAGAAATTTAACGAGCTCTTTACAAAAATTCAAAAATTTGGAAATAATTTTGAATATAATATGCAGTGGTTGAAGGAGTTTTACACCGAAGAATCAAGACAGCTTTTAGAACAAGGCCTGCAATTCTCTCCACACCATTCTTTGGTTGGTATTAGCGCAATATTAAAGTTGGAACCGGGAACGAAAGATGAGAGGGAGATGCAGCAAAAGTATTACGCACTAGCTGCAGAAAAAATTTTAACAGGTGACTCACTTGAAGTAATTCGTGGTGAAATTACTGTTGCGCAATCCTTTTTGCGGAAAGCTGAAATTGAAGATGTTTACAAAACATCAAGGTCTGCTGCTGAGATACGTAATGAGAAGGTAAAGAGTCGTCTCAATGAAGATGTGGACAATGCCATTTTGCCATTAGTGCAAAAGTTTATCACAAAAAATGTGAATGGTGAAAGACAAAAAACTTTTGATTTAATGGGTCAATATTGTGTGAAAAGCAAAGATTCGGAATGGTCGAGAATTCTTCTTAACCAAATGAGTATTTACAATCTAAATGATGAAACAAGATTTATCGAATTAGTCCAATCAATGGACATGTTTAGCATCGGTTTTTACGAGATCAAAGCTTTGGTGGAAAGTTGGGATCTATTTGGTGACGCTGAAGCAGTAGATTTTTTAGCGCGTTTAAAGTCCGTCATTGATAAACAGAAAACACATAAAAAATTGAAGTCTGAAAATTTTGATTTTGAGAAATGTCTTCCAAAGTGGGAGCAAAACTTTTACAGTGATCCAGATCCTGAGAAACCAGATCCAGAGAAGAGGAAAGAAAAAAGAATGAAGAGGTATGTTGCTCTCAACGTTAAAACTATGTTGGATTTGGAAAATGAAACCCCGGGAATTTGCAAACACTTAGCTAGGACGAGCGGCATTCGTAATTATGGGCGTTATACTCCGGCCATGCTCACAGAACAATATAAGAATGAAAAAGAGCAGAAACCGTATGGGATAGTGCTGTACCCTTACGATGATCATAACGGCGCTTTTTCTCAAGGTCAAGCAATTTTAGACAAGGTTTCCAATGAATTGGAAGATAAAGGAATGCTTTTAAGAGTGGTTGAAGCGGGTGGAAAAGCTGGTATTGCGAAGAGATTGTTAAAACTTGATCAGAAATATGGAGAACGTAATAAAATTGAATGTGCAATTGTGGGAGCTCACGGTACAATTGATAGTATGGAATTTGGGGAAGAAGGAATTTCGCCGGAAGATTTGGGTTTAGGAGAAAGTGGTCG
>CAYUTM010000076.1:0-2445 GCA_964447755.1 uncultured Gammaproteobacteria bacterium | reverse complement strand
TTTTTTATCTCATAACCATACGAAATAAAAGCAGAAAATACTTGATTATCTTTTTGCAACTTAGTGACCTTATTATTCAAATATTCCTCCACAAGCGGAACTAATTGAGCTGGATGTACTTCAGTAGCAACAACAGCACTTGAAGGAGGTGTCGCATTTTGCTTTTGTACAGTAATACACCCTGCTCCACCACATGTTATACATACCAATAAAAATATACCTAATTTTTTCATCATACGTATGGATTATTGAATAAGTATAACAAAAAAATAGGCAAAAGCCTATTTTATAGCAGGCGCGGTAGGAATCGAACCCACGCAGCTGGTTTTGGAGACCAGCGTACTACCATTATACGACGCGCCCATAAAACTATTCGCTGCGTTGCTGAATATCTGGTAAAACTTGTTTGGCAGACTTTGTTAAAACAATGGCAACCATAAAAGCAAGAAGTGATAAAAATTGTATATAAGGGAAATTCAAACTTACCAATTGAAAAACTAAACTAATCAGCAGAGGCAATGTGACAGCATACAAACCGACTGCAAACAATTCTTTAAACTTCCAACCACCTTTTACAAGCAAAGAAACAGCAAATGAAATAAGAGAAGCGGCTAACAACCCGATCAAAGTATTGATTACAATAGCAACATAAATTACCACAGCAAAAACAAGAACAAAAATAAAAATATACGATGGATGAATATGACTAACCCAATTGGTTAGTGAAGATTTTGTAATCACGAATCCAGGAAAAGATTTCCATAACTGAACCTGGTCACGGGTATGTTCTGTGTCAAAAATTTCTATTTTTTGCTTATCCACTAAAACTCCAGAAGAATATTGATCCGTTAAAAATGATTGCAATGACAAAGTACTGGTGGAAACAGTATCAACTACTAATAAAAAATTTCCCACATCTAAATCTTTGTAAACAAATGGCTGGTCAATTCCCTCAACAGAGAGTAATCCTTGGTTTAAAGTAACTTTGAAATTGGAAGGAATATTTTCTGAAACAACTTGCTTGACCCGGCCTACAATACTAGGAATTTGCACTACAAAAATTAAAACAATAATACCGGTAAAAAAAGCTGAAAGAATAAAAAAATAAGACCAACTAAGTGTTAGTTTTTTCTGGCGCAACCAGTCAATATCAAAAATGCTATGATAGGCAGCGTAGAAAAACTTCATACCAAACTACTTAGTTTCTTTATGAGGGGTGTGTTTTTTGCACGTAGCACCACAAAACTTGCTTTTTTCTAACCGATTCTTTATATGAGCATTTTTCTGTTCAAAATAGTTTACGGTTTCACAAGCTGTGCATTGTAACTTAATTGAATGTTCTTTTGACATACAAAATTGTTTATTTTTTACATTAAACAGAGCATGCCTATGCTAGCATATTGATTTCAAATTTGCAAGAGCAAAACTCATGCAAGCTCACCCCCCCCCTTAGCCGCACTACACTGCTGAAGCGTGTTTTCTACCCTATAACGACCCGATCTTTACACAAAAAACTTAGCTGTTTGTAGCACTTTTTTTGAAATAATTTTACTTTTTACAAACACACAGGAATAAACTAGTGCTTCTTAAAATCCATTCGTAAAAAAATAAACAAATAGACTTTAAGGCTGAATACTATTCAGCCATAATTACACATCCCAACCAACTGGTATTTTCCTTGACACAGGCGCTCGAATTTTTCTTTTACTAAACACAAAGGCATGTGTACGCCAAAACGCTCTACACTCTTCTTTAGTAACGTCATCCAGTAAATTGTAAAGTTGATTATCCCTATGTGGTACAGGACGTAAAAAACAACCAAAACCGAGACCAAATAAATTGTAATAGTTTAAACCAGTTAACCTTATTGAAAGATGGATATGATTTGTGGGCACACGTGTACGCTTCAGCACAAAACGATCGGGAAATGCTCTTTCACCAATGCGATAAGCATATACAATATCATCATCAGGACCAGTTTCTACACAACCAACCGTTCCAATGTAGCCTCCAACGTAAGCAGATAAATCATACTGAACAGCAATGAAATTACGCAACCGCTCATCTTTTGGCACTGAAGTTGTTGCTAGCGCATGGGGCAAGTACGGCAGAGCCGCCCACTTAATCAAGTGATTCTTTCTCTCTGCATATACAGGAGTACCGTTTTTCAAAACCCAAGGCACTCTTCCTCCTTGGAATCTTTTTTGGCACAATCGAGTCAATAAACGAAAAAACAAATCATGATTTTTTGTTTTTAGGTTTGCTAAATTTTCAGCAAGGGCGATTACCACCACTCTTTCAGTACTCGCCAAAATATACTTAGAGTTTCTAAAAACTTCCAGGTCGGTACCAGGAAATGTTTTAGAAATCGCAATGCGGCATAAAATGTCAAACAGCATTTTATTTTGAAGACTTGCAAAGATTCTTTCCGACTCACCAATCAGC
>CAYUTM010000075.1:0-2911 GCA_964447755.1 uncultured Gammaproteobacteria bacterium | reverse complement strand
CAAAATGCAATTTTACAAATGTTATTGAATAAACCACAACAACAAACTGTTATTTCTCAAAAACTTTCTTTTGAATATGGTGCTGCAAAATCTGCTATTTTGTATGTTGCCACAGATTTTAATGCACCCGTAGACTTGAGTTCTGCTTCTCTCGCTTCAGGTTCTTTAAGTGTAAAGCCAAGAACTTTAACAAGAAAAGAAGCAATTGAAATTCCAGAATTTTTTGTTAGGGAGCAACTCCCGAAGGGCGATGCACACTATCAAGAAGAGCGTAGATTATTTTATGTAGCACTTACTCGTGCAAAGCTTAAAGTTTTTATTACAAATTCAGAAGATTATGGTGGGTCACGACAGCGTAAAATAAGTCGTTTTATAAATGAAGCAGGCATAAATAATGTGGTAGTAGAAGAATCAGGTACGGCGGAAAAGCTTTTAGAAAAAATAAAAAAAGGGGGAGTTTCTTTTGACATTCAAGATGATGCATTCTCAATCTCGCAACCTGTGTATCCCACTCCAAAAGCTTTTTCTTTTTCGCAGTTAAAAAGCTATGAGGCATGTCCCTATCAATATAAATTGGCGCATATAGTAAAATTACCAACAAAAGGAAGTGCTAGTTTTAGTTTTGGTCAAACCATGCACGCAACTTTACAAAAGTTTTATCAAAGAATTCAGGAGATGAATAGTGTAAAACAAGCTGGTCTTTTTGATAAGGTTTTAATTTCAGAAACTAAAAATATTTCAACAGTAAAGAGTCCTTCATTTGAAGAGTTGATTAAAATATATGAAGAATCTTGGATAGATGACTGGTATAACGACAAAATCCAAAAACAAGCATACTTTGATAAAGGAAAAAAAATTCTCAAAGAGTTGTATGTTTCACAAAACGATCAGTGGAATGTTCCTGTTTCACTTGAAGGATGGTTTAAAATTAAGCTTGGCGACTATTTTCTTCATGGTCGTATAGATAGAATTGATCAATTAACAGACGGAAGCCTAGAAATCATTGATTATAAAACTGGTACAAGCAAGCAGAAAGTTGTTGGGGAAGAGAAAGATCAGCTTTTGATTTATCAAATTGCTACTACGCAATTGCCACAGTTTTCATTGTTGGGAAAAACTAGCAAACTAACATTTTTTTACCTTAACGACAACACTAAAGTTTCATTTTTAGGTTCAAGTGAGGAAATTGAAGGCTTGAAAACAAAATTGGTAGAAAATATTTTAGAAATAAAAAAAGGAAATTTTTCAGCAACACCAAATCCATTCACTTGTTCGTTTTGTCAATTTAAGGATATCTGCGAATATAGAACATTATGAAATCTTTAAAAGAAATAATTTCATTTACCGTTGCCAGATCGCCTTCGCTCAAAAAGGGTGTATTGGGCTCTAACATATTACCGTTTGTTCAAGAAAAACTTAACGAGCTATTTCCCAACAATAATGGTGTGGCAAGAGCCGCGTACATAAAAAATGACGTTTTGGTAATTTCTTGCAAAAATTCAGCTGTGGCACAAGAAGTTAGATTATCTGAAAAGAACATTCTGCAGAATATTCAGGTAAAAAAAATGAAGTGTGTGTTAAGTGATGATGAGTAATAAATGTATTCATTAAATTTTAATGAACGGCTTGCCAAATTGGGTTATTTTGATTAAACTACTAACACTTATTTGTTTATGAAATTTAAACGGTATTTAGGCCTATTAAGCCTCTCATCTTTTTTATGTTGGGCATCGTGGTTGGTAGTACTTTTTAAAACAAGTCCAGAAGAAGCATCATATGTAGGCAAAACATTGTTTTATTTCTCACTGAGTCTAGCTATTTTTGGGACGATGATGGTGGTTCAATTTTGCTGGCTTAGTGCTATAAATAATTTAGAAAATACTCCTACTAAACTTAGTCCAGTTTTGCAAAGAAGTTTTTTTTTAACAGTAATTCTTATTTCTTTGCTTGCTGGTCTTCATGATGGCTTTGTTCTTGGATGGCCTGTTTTTTTGTTTGTAAGCAGTCTGATTATTTTTCTTTTAAAATCGTTCTTAAATTTTAAAAGAAAAAGTTTTTTGAAGTAATCATTTTCCGGTATGTTTAATTTTTTTTCAAACAAATTTAGAAAAGAATTGGGTATTGATCTTGGAACAGCAAATACTCTTATTTATGTTAAAGGAAGGGGAATTATGGTTAACGAACCAAGCTTGGTTGCTGTAAATACCAGAACAGAACAGATTCTGGCAGTTGGCCATGAAGCAAGGGGGATGCTTGGAAAAACACCTACCCACATTATTACTCCTCGTCCACTTATTGGTGGAATTATTTCTGACTTTGAAATCGCTGAAAAAATGTTGAAATATTTTATTGATAAAGTTTACGAAGACAGTTCGCTTAATTTTTTTTCTCGACCAAAAGTTGTGATTGGTGCACCAATCGACATTACAGAAGTTGAGCGAAAAGCCGTGGCTGATGCCGTTCTTAACGCGGGTGCAAAAGAAGTTTGGATCGTTGAAGAACCAATGGCAGCAGCTATCGGAGCAAGAATGCCCGCTCGAGAACCAGTAGGTAATTTTATTGTTGAAATCGGTGGAGGAACTTGTGAGATCGCGGTTATTTCTTTATCCGGTATTGCAGTTAAAAAATCAATTAAAATTGCAGGAGATGAATTAAATAGAAATATTATTCAATATGCACGGGAAGTTTTTAAGATTCTTTTAGGTGAACGACAGGCGGAAGAAATTAAGTTTAAAATTGGTTCGGCAGTTGAGCTGCAAGAGTCATTAGAATTTCCAATGAGAGGTAGAGATTTGGTGACGGGCTTACCAAGAGAAGTTATGATAAATGATTCAGAGGTAAGAGAGGCCATGAGTCGATCGATTAGAGTTATAATTGACCAAATTAAGGCAACTCTTGAAATTACGCCCCC
>CAYUTM010000074.1:0-2988 GCA_964447755.1 uncultured Gammaproteobacteria bacterium | reverse complement strand
GTACCAAAACCACCCGGGAAAAAAACAAAAGCATTTGCCGGGGAAGTTAACATTATTTTACGAGTAAAAAAATAATAGAAACCAATTGATTTCTTTGCGTAAGCATTAATATGCTGCTCAAAAGGAAGTTCAATATTCAAACCCACCGACTCGCCACCAGCCTGAAAAGCACCCTTATTAGCCGCCTCCATAATACCTGGCCCTCCACCGGTAATGGTTGTAAAATCATGCTTTGCCAATATTTTTCCTAACTGCTCAGCAATCTTATAATATTTGGTATTTGGTGCTAGCCGCGCAGAACCTAAAATTGTTACTTCTTTTTTTAAATCAACTAAAAACTGATATCCTTCTACAACTTCCGATATAATTCTAAAAATACGCCAACTATCTCTATAGTTTATGGCTGCGCCCAACGTTTTATCAAGCTTAAAAGGCAGAACTTTAGGACGCGAAGAATCTGATTTTAATTCTTCCATAAAAAAATATTTAGTTTATTAAGCTACCAATTTGCAATACGGCTTTTTCATTTAATCGAGCACCGATTATTTGTACACCAACTGGTAAGCCTTGAGAATTTTTTCCAGCAGGAACAGAAATAGCTGGCACACCAGCGAGTGACGCTGGGCTAACCATTACATCGGCTAAATAAAGCTGCAATGGATCTTGGTTTTTTTCACCAATGCCAAAAGCCGCAAATGGTGAGGTGGGAGTAATTAAAACATCGACTTTTTTAAAAATATTATCAAAATCTTGTTTGATAAGATGGCGCACAGCCTGAGCTTTTTTGTAATAAGCGTCGTAATATCCCGCAGACAACGCATACGTACCAATAAGAATACGGCGCTTTACTTCTTCGGGGAATCCGCTAGAACGAGAATCAGCATACAAGGAATACAAATTTTCTTTAGAGACTCTTGTGCCATAACGCACCCCATCTAGCCGAGCCAAGTTTGAGCTGTCTTCACAAGGTACAACAATATAATAAACAGCAATAGCATATTTGGTATATGGCAAACTAACCGGCATTATTTTGAAACCTTGATTTTTTAAACTCTCAATCTTACTTTCTACAATTTTTCGGACTTCAGGATCAATTCCTTGCATTTCAAAATATTCTTTCGGCACGCCGACCCTTAAGTCTTTAGAAATTTTACCTAATGCTTCGGCATATTTTTCCACTGGATCTGCAACAGTGGTGGCATCGAGCGCATCTTGCCCCGCGATAGCTTCCATTACCAAAGCAGCATCTTCTACGGTTTTGGTGATCGGTCCCACTGTATCGAGCGATGATGCCATCGGCATAATACCGTAGCGAGAATTGCGACCATAACTAGGCCTGAGCCCCACTACACCGCAAAAGCTAGCGGGTTCACGGATTGAACCACCAGTATCTTCAGCAATAGCATACACACACATATCATCAGCAACCGAAGCAGCTGAACCACCAGATGAACCACCAGCGACTTTAGTAAGATCGTGCGGGTTTTTTACGGCACCATACATGCTATTTTCATTACTTGCTCCGTGCCCAAACGTATCGCAGTTGGTTTTTCCAATCATCACTCCGCCCTGCTCACGAATTTTTTTTATCACCGTAGCATCAAATAAAGAAATATAATTATCTAAAATTTTTGCCGCACCAGTTGAGCGAACTCCTTTGGTACAAATCGCATCTTTTACAGAATATGGAATTCCGGTTAAAAAGCTTATTTCATTTTTAGCAATCATTGCGTCTGCTTTTTTGGCCTCCTCCATCGCCTCTTTTTCACTTACCGTAATAAACGCATTGATTTCACCATTGCGTTCTTTTATTCTATTCAAACAAGCCTCAGTTAATTCTACAGAAGTAAATTCTCTTTTCTTCAAACCTTCGTGGGCTTGTTTAATTGTTAATTTATTTAAGTTCATATGTTTATTCAAACACAGCTGGCACCACCAGCTCTTCATCTTCTACTTGCGGCATTTGAGCCAACAAATCTTTAGGATTACTTTTTGCCTTCACTTCATCTTCACGAATTACACCTTCCAAACCAGTCACCTGGCTAAGCGGCTCAACATTTTTCGTATCCACTTCATCCAAAATTTTCATATAATCCAAAACTGCCGAAATAGTTTCGGCATAGCGCACTTCCTCATCGGGAGATAAAGACAGGCGAGAAAGTTTAGCAATTTTTTGGATTTCTTCTTTTGTTATGGCCATAATAAGTTGGTATAGTATACTAAAAAAAACATTTTAAAGCAAAATAGAAAAACAGTTCATTGTGTGAGACAACCCAACGAGTCATGAACGGTTATTTTGTGCTCACACAAGTGCGGGTTAGTTAAAATGTGCAGGATCCATTTCCTTCCTCACACACACCTCCATGAAATCTGATGCTATACGCACAAAAACCATTGTTCACAAATGATGGCTCCGACGTTTGAACTCGGCCAGCATCTACTGCACTAGCAAAGCATACGCTTTGGTCAGAACAAAAACACATGTTCCCCGCCCATCTGTTGTGGTCCAACTTAGATTCAACGGTCGAACGATAACTCCGGACTCTGGAATACAGTGGCACGGCTTACCACTACTTACGGTGTCTTGAGTAGGAAGGATCAAAAATTTTCAGTCACTTTTATACACCCTGTTAACTGCAAAAACAATACACAGATAACAACGCGTGCTACGCTATTTATGGGCATGATGACAACCTCTCTTTTTAACTCACACTAATAAACCACGACCAATTCGTGCTTCTCACGTGATTAAAAAAACAATTTTAGCCGTACTTCTAAACGCCGACAAGCACTTTTTACTAACAACAAAGCAGCCTATACAAAATCTTTAAAGTAAGAAGCTGCCCACCCTAAAAATCTTTGATACCAACGCCGAGAAGAACCACCCACTTCATTTATAAGAGCCGCACCCTGCTTCCATTTATCAAAAATACGGTTTACATCACTTACCATTGTAGAGTCTTTAAAATAAACCCCCGCCTCTTCATT
>CAYUTM010000073.1:950-3557 GCA_964447755.1 uncultured Gammaproteobacteria bacterium | reverse complement strand
TGACACTTTTTAATTCAGAACAATTCCAAATGGAAATCAAACTTTCCGCTGGATTTTTTCCCATAATTGGGATATAATCTCCTAGTTAATTATACAAAATATGTTCCAAAAAATAAGATACACCCTACTCATCAGTACTTTTATTTTAGTTCTGCTACCCATTAGTGTTAGTGCTACAATAAATTATAAAAAATTTAACCCGCCAATAGTGCTTGGTCTGAAAGTTAGCCAAATGGGTTCTTATGGCGACGTTGGGGCATACACCTATGTTCGCTGGTCATCCAGTCTTAAAAAATTTGCCTATGATGGTTATGTTATTTATCGTTCAGAAAAATCTGGCAGTTTAGGGGAAAAAATAGCTAAGGTCCAAAAAAATATAGGTATTTTTTTGGACACGAAAATTTATACCGGACACACTTATTATTATACGGTGGGCTATTATCGCGGTAATTTTGAAGGCGGATTTGGAAAACGTACTTCTATAAATATTGTAGCTCCTAAGAATAAAATGCCTTCCACCACAACTCCAGAGTCGTCTAGTCACGCTGTGGCACAAACATGTTTGTCGGCCAAACCCCTAGTTATAAATCCGAATACTTCTTACCTCATAATTTCTAGAAAAAAATTTATTGACACTTTACAATCGTTTATTGATCATAAAAATAAAGTGGATCACGAGACCGTCGGCTATTTTGATGTGGAAGATATTATGTGCGGAATGTCGGGGCGCGATGTGCCTGAGCAAATTAGAAATTTTTTAAAGATGACCGTGGCCCAGAGCTCGGCACGTTATTTATTAATAGTTGGTACGCCAGTGCATCGTTCTGACGATTTCAGCGTCTTCGCTTCTAAAGAAAGCAGCAATGTAAAAAAATTATATTTTGATTGGGACGTACCTGTACGGTACGTTGAAGGCATTGATGATAACGACATTCCCACCGATCAATACTACGCCTCTTTAGAGGGAGAGTGGGATCGTAATAATAATGGCAAATGGGCTGAATCCAATGGCCGCAACTATCATGATTTTGAATTTTCTCTTAAACCAAATTTGTACGTTGGGCGTGTACCCGTGAAAACAACTGAACAGCTGCAAAATTGGATTCAAAAAACCATTAGCTGGCAACCGCCTACCGCGCCGGTGGAAAGCGAATTTTTGAGCGCGGCTTGTGTAAACAAAGAAGGTTCTCAAGATTCAAATGGTCGTCCCATTGATTTTTCGCCCTATAATAATTTGGAAACGGTAAAATTTCATGGGTGTAGAACTGATTCTGGTGGTGATATCGCAGCCCTAGCCAATCAAGACGGAGCCAATTTTATCAGTACCTATAGCCATGGCAATTATAATGGCGTCCTCAAGGCCACTGATTTTAATGGTTTGCTCGAACCTAAGGGAGCGCAGTACGGGTATGTACTTAACAAACAAAGCCCAGGTTTTAATAGGCCACCGGTGTTATTTGTTCATGGCTGTGAAGTGGGGGGGCTAGATTATAGCGAGGAATCTTTAGGTGAGTATCTGATTGGCAAGCAGGATGGAGCTACTGCCGTGATTGCTTCGTCGCGCAGCCACCAAGATATTCGTTTTGATTTTTGGGATGAGATTTTTTTTCATCATCGCTACAATTTGGGTGAAGCAGTATATGAATATAAATACCGTAAACTACAAGACAATAGTTTGAGTGATGGAGAAATAAAAAATTTCTTTATGTTTAACGTATTGGGAGATCCTGCCTTGGTCATGGTGCGCCCACAAGTTGAAATATTTACGGATCAGGAAATTGATTTTTCGAATTTGTCTACCCAGATGATTAATATTAAAATTCGTAATAATACTGATCAAACGACTATTGGTGCGCTAGCCAACACCCAGAAGGAGAATGTAACACCCCTTCTGTCTTCAGTATCTATCGCTTCAAAATCAGAACAAACTTTTTCAACTAACATTCTCAACCCTTTTATAGAAAATTCAATCTTTGGAAAATATCCTGCACACTTACAAAAATTCTGGTTTACTCCCACAACACAAACACAGAGCGTCGCAGGAAGTGAAACGTTGGTGTATAGTAATTTCGCTCTTTCTTGCGCACGGGTAGTGCACAATGCAGATGGGTCAGCAACGGTGACCGTAATTGCAAAACGTTTCTTAAACCAGGATGTCAACTTTACGGCTGAGGTTACCCCGGCTCATTTTATTGATGAAAAAACTCCCCCCACAGTTGTTCTTCGACAAAAAATAAACTTTAGTCTTGATAATCAAATTACTGTTCCGCTAGCTAAAAGTTTAGCAGCTGTCCCTAGCCAGTATACTTCTGGTGAGCGTAGTGCTTATTTTCCATTAGGAGACTTCAGAGTATACTCCGTCTCCGACGGATCGCTTCTTGCCAATTGTAGGATTGGCTTATAATTTCTCACTTCTCCCTAGTCATACAGAAGCTCACTGGTTTTGAAGATTGGTATGCCGATAAGTGTAAAGCTCTGGCGGCTCATCCATTATCAAAATTTTTTTTAGATTCAAGAAATTTTACTCAAAAAATCGGATCTACAAACCTAAATACAGGAAAAGTATACAGAAACGAAAAAGACAAGTTAAATGATCCGTTAGGGCTG
>CAYUTM010000073.1:0-940 GCA_964447755.1 uncultured Gammaproteobacteria bacterium | reverse complement strand
TCGAGATGTGTCCAATGTGGAGCATGGGGGAAACGGGGTCTATGAGGTAAAAATAAACGCCAAAAGCGATTTAATGATCGTTTTTGAGCTTGTTCGGCAGAGTTATGAGTTAAATAAATAACTACCTTGATTTTCCTGTTTCACCCTCTTCGCAGTCTGTTCAAGATTTTAAGAAGTTAATGCAAAAAGAATATAATACTAGCTATACCGATGAGGAGGCCTATGAGGGTGCCTATAATCTACTTAATTTTTTTAGAGTTTTAATTAAGATGGATAAAAAATTATTTTTAGCTAGAAAGAATGTTTTGGGAATTTTTAAAGAGATTTTAAAAATAAAATAAGTTAATTTGAGTAGCCCACCTTTTCCATCACTTTCTCTGGGTTGCCGTTGATCATCTTAAAGTTTGTGACCACCCTGTGACCAAAAAGTGATAAAATTAAGGGGGAGTTGAGAATGATTGATAATGGATGAGAAGAAATATTATCTTGGCTTACTTAAAGCAATAATCGCTTATTTGAGAAGAAATAAAGAATTTGCATTTAAGGTTTCGAATCCCTTGGCGTGCACATAGAAAAAAACAGAGTTGATGCTCTGTTTTTTTATTGAATTATTTTTAAAACTTGTAAGCGACTCTGTTTATGATACAATTCTATAAAAATAGCTGAATAATAACATGAAAAAACATTCATCTTCCAAACGTTTTTTATTACAAGACTTTGCGATAATTTTAGTTAGTATTTTTATTGCTATTATCCTTGTAAAATCAGATATCCTTGTCAAAATTTTAACCACAACCAAAGAAACGGAATTTATCGGCAGCTTCATAGCAGGTATGTTTTTTACCTCCGTATTTACTACCGCCCCAGCAGTAGTAACACTTGGCGAGATCGCGCAAACGAATTCAATCTGGAGCACCGCATTGTTTGGTGCGTTGGGTTC
>CAYUTM010000072.1:1721-3602 GCA_964447755.1 uncultured Gammaproteobacteria bacterium | reverse complement strand
CTGCAGGAGCACGTACGCCAGGCTCCGTTAGCCACTGAATATAATGCAGACTACTGATCAGTTCGATACGGTATACTCCTTCATTTAACAGATGAGTTGGAATTTTGCTTTTAATCTTAAAGATACCTTTCTTTAAAGTTGGCCAATCTTTTTCTTCGGCGTCAGTAGTGAGAGACCAATATAGCATGCTGCCCTCTTCGTTAAAAACTGCATAACCCATATTTAAATGCGAATTAGGGTCTAAAATCTCGCCCTCAACCTGGACCCATATTTCAGCATCATTTCTAACCGGCATAAGCAACTGCTCACCTTTTTCATTTGTTAAGGCTATTTTTGAAGGAACAAAAAAATCATTTTGATATTCTTTTCCTGAATTATTCCAAACAACCCTCGCATCTTCTTTACTTTGACCAAAAACATATTGTTTTATTACACTTCTCACATCACTACTATCGCCTACTACAACACCTTTATCCAAAAGAATAACCCTGTCGCAAAGCTGTTCAACGGCGTTCATGTTGTGGCTTACAAAAAGAATGGTTCTTCCTTGTTTTTTCGAAACATCATCCATTTTACCTAAACACTTCTTTTGAAACTCAATATCACCAACCGCTAAAACCTCGTCAATAATCAATATATCCGGATCCATATGTGCCGCCACTGAAAAAGCCAACCTAACATACATCCCCGACGAATAATATTTAACAGGCGTATCTAAAAATTTTTCAACACCAGCAAATGCTACAATTTCTTTTTTGGTCATTCCTAAAATAGCACCGTTCAACAAGATATTTTCTCTACCTGATAATTCTGGGTGAAAACCACTTCCTACCTCAAGTAAGCTGCCGACTTTTCCTCTTAAAATTATTTCTCCTTCACTTGGCGGCGTAATTTGAGACAAAATTTTAAGCAAGGTTGATTTCCCAGCACCGTTACGGCCAATTATGCCTACTATTTCTCCTTTTTTTATCTTAAGATCGATATTTTTCAAAGCCCAAAAATCTTCAGAAACATTGTGCTGAACAATTTTTTTAACTTTTCTTTTCAAAAACCCAAACGGATGACGTATTACATTGGTCAAAACATCACGCAAAGCAACATAGCTAGTTCCACCATGCATAATACGATATTTTTTACCCAAATTGTTTATCTCAATAATATTGCTCATATCTTAAACCAAGTCTGCAAAATAGCGTTCGGATTTCTTAAAGTAAAAAAATCCACAAACGAACAAAATAAGTGAAAAAATTGTCGAAAAAACTAACGCAAACCAATCAGGAGAAGACGTCCCTAAAATAACTGACTGAGCTGTTTTAATAACTCCAGTCATTGGATTGCATAACAAAAAAGGGGCATACTTACCCGCCATACTTGCCGGATAAATAACTGGTGTTACAAAAAGCAACAGCTGAATAAAGAAAGGAAGTACATAGCGGACATCCCGAAACTTAACGTTTATTGAAGCTAAAATAAGCCCGAGACCAGTAGCAGACAAAAAAGAAATTAACAAAAGTAAAGGTAAGAAAAATAATCCCCCCACATGTGGAAGAAAACCATAGTAGATCATTAAAACAAGCAGGAGAACCGAGGCTACAAAAAAATCAACTACTCTTGTAACAACAGATGATAAGGGTAAAATTAAACGTGGAAAATAAACCTTCGTAATAATTGATTTGTTGGCAACAAGCGAGTCACTCACCTCCGAAAGAGTTGAAGAAAAAAACTGCCAGAATAATAGCCCCACATATACAAAAATAGGGTAAGGGATATTTTCAGAAGGAATTTTACCAAATTTTCCAAAAACGATCGTAAAAACAACCATAGTCATAAATGGTTGAAAAACTGCCCACATAATGCCGATAGCAGTCTGTTTGTAACGTA
>CAYUTM010000072.1:0-1711 GCA_964447755.1 uncultured Gammaproteobacteria bacterium | reverse complement strand
CTTTACCAATACTTTTAGTATCTGTCTATTCTTATAAAAATCTTAAAATTAAAAAATAAAGGAGAGTTTTAAATCTCCACAATTCGACGATATCTTCTAAACTAAAATTTTTTTTGGGTCGAATTATCAATTCCATATTTTATATCACACTAAATTCTCAAGATACCATGAATATGTCTTCTGTAAACCATCTTCAAGATTAGTTTTTGGCAACCACCCCAAAGCCTTTATTTTACTTATATCTAACAACTTTTGAGGCATTCCATCCGGCTTTAATGTATCAAAAATAAGGTCGCCTGTAAAGCCTACTACTTGTTTAATTTTTTCACACAAATCCTTTATTCGCAGATCGTTCCCAGCTCCGATATTGAGATACGTTACCGAATTTAAATCATCTGGTTTTGGAGTAAAATGAGACATCATAAACACCAAAGCATCCGCCAAATCATCCACATACAAAAATTCACGCTTCGCCTCACCGGTTCCCCAAACAGTAACGGAATTTTGATTTTCTTTTTTGGCGTTATGAAACTTGCTAATAAGTGCAGGTATGACATGCGATTTACTAGAATCAAAATGGTCACCTATACCGTAAATGTTGCTCGGTAAACATGAAAAAAACTCTCTCCCATACTGCATAAAAATTTTTTCACATAATTTTAAACCAGCAATTTTTGCAACTGCATAACCTTCATTTGTTGGTTCAAATGGACCTGTTAATATTGATTCTTCAACCATAGGCTGCGGACACAATCTTGGGTAAATACAGCTACTACCCAAAAAAAGCAACCTTTTAACCCCATGGTTAAAAGCAGCCCAAATTACATTATTTTGAATTTCTAAATTTTCATAAAGAAACGAAGCTGGGCTTGCCATGTTTGCTGCTATACCACCCACTTTTGCAGCTGCCATAAAAACATACTCTGGTTTTTGTTTCTTAAAAAAATCTTCAACTTTTTTTTTGCCCAACAAATCAAGCTCTTTGTGTGAAGGTAAAACTAAGTTAAAAAAACCTTGTTTTTTAAGTTCGCGCACAATACCAGAACCTACCAAACCAGCATGACCCGCAACGTAAATAACCGAATCTTTTTTCATAAATTGCGTATAAAAATAAACTGCAAACAATACATTATTTTTTTAACAGGCTGCACAACAATGCAACTTCATCACTAGTAAATTCTGGATTGTTTCCAAAATAAAATCCATTTTGATGAAAAATTTCAGCATTGGGACATTCAAAATCAATTTTTGAATATTTTTTAAAAAATGGTTGTTGAGCAATATTTCCAGCAATAACCGGTCTTATTTCCACTCCAGCTTCAATAAATTTATTTTTATACATTTCAAATAAATGTTTACTCCTTAATACAATCGGCATCGCGAAATTTGAAATCACATCCATATGTTCAACGTGTATAGGATAGATGTCTGGATTTTCATTGGAGGCTTCTATAAAACTTAAAAAATTATTCTCGCGCTTACTAACTATTTCATCCCAAAACTCAATCTGAGTATTACCTAAAAATCCTTGAATCTCAGTTGGTCGCGCATTATATGCAAGATCGTAAAAAGTATACTGTGCATAGAAATTATCAACCCCGTATGCATTTCTTTTTTGGGTTTGCGTAGTTGGGTGCAAATTTCTATCCCAACCATGCGCACGAACCATTACCAACATTTCGTAAAGTTTTTCATCATCTGTTACAACCAC
>CAYUTM010000071.1:1152-3743 GCA_964447755.1 uncultured Gammaproteobacteria bacterium | reverse complement strand
TGTCCATGGGCGTCCAACGTATGAGAGACATATTAGTACTCCTTCTACCAACTTCATACCGTTTGATACAAAGTTGAAATTAAGAATAAATAAATTATAAATTTCTAAATCCAAATATCCTGCCCAGATAGACATCTGTCTAGGCGGGCCAATGACTAATAAAATTTCAAATATCAAATCGCAATTTCCAAGTATAATTTATTACTCTGGGCATTGGGCATTTTATTAGAAATTAGACATTAGAGCTTTGTCATTTCGCAACCACAACTTTCGCTGCTTTAATCATCTTCTCACCCAACATATACCCCCCATCTACTTCCTTTACAATTTCACCAGATTCTTTTCCTTCTACTTCTTCTTCACCAACAGTTTCATGAAATTTGGGATCGAATTTTTGACCAACTGTTTTTATTTCTTCAACTTTGTGCGCTTTCAAAACTTCGCCAAACTGTTTCATAATATATCCAATTCCATCGATCCAATTTTTTATTTTTTTGCTTTCATCATTATTATTATTTAATTCGGGATGGTGAGCAAATGCTTTTTTAAAATTATCGTACACAGGAATAAACTCTTCCAAGATTTGCTGCTCACTCATCTGCACCCACTCGGCCATGCGATGTTTGGTTTCTTTTTGCAAATTATTATAGTCTGCCAAAGCGCGTTGCCAACCTTGTTTATATTCATCAGCTTCTTTTTTATTTTTGGCACAATTTTCACATTGATCACCAGGCGCATCTTCAACGACATTTTTTTCCTCAGAATTATTCTCGGGCGCTTCATCCGTGTCTTTAATTTCTTTATTTTTATCATCATTTTTATTAAACATAGCACTTCAATAATTAAGTAATATGGCAATTTTATTATTAAATATTTTCTAAAACATTTTCCATCAAAGCAAAATTCTTTCCATAATTCATTCGCTCTGGGCCCAAAAGCACAATGCAAGATTCTTCTTTTTTACCAAATCGCGCGGCCAAGACACTGAGCATTGCACCAAAGGTGTGCTCCTTGCCAATAAAATATTTTGGTTCAACTGATAATTTTTCATAAAAACCGCGAAATACTTCTTCAAAATGATCAAATACGGAAGAAATATTTACCACCGATGCCAAGCTGGCAAACTCAGGTTTTTGGAACAAGTTTGATAAACCGGTGTAATAAATACTATTTTTGGAAAAAGCGATAATTACAGTTTCTCCAGAAATCTCTGCCAATTTTTTGGCTATTTTTTTACGATCATCATCAGTCTTATTTTCAGCATCCTTCTTAAGTTGAGTTTCTTCAACCGAGGAAAGATGTTTTTTGGTAAAATCATAATTATCCACATAAAACCGGTAACCAGCAGAAGTAGGGATACGCCCCGCTGAGGTGTGCGGATGAGTCAAAAAACCATCTTCTTCCAGAGCTCTGAGCTCATTTCGGACAGTTGCTTCACTCCAGTCTAGGTTACTTTCTTCTACCAAAAACTTCGATCCGACGGGTTCGGCGGTCGCAATATGATGCTCAATCACCAGCGTCAGAAGTTGTTTTTGGCGCTCTTCCATAAAAAAAATTATCACTCTATATTTCTGAGTGATAATTTAACATTCGAACAAAGTTGTGTCAAGAGATTGTTTTTATACTAGGAAGCAATGGGTGAAATTTCGCTAAGGAGAACGTTTTCTACATAAATTCCACGCGGATAAAAAATACGCTCTAATTCATTTTTTAACTCTGTTTCAACCGCATCACGCTGAACCCCCACAATATCTTGATAAGAATAGTGGCTAAAAACCATCCGAATACGACTGCGGATTGCTGGACGAACTATTTTTGCCACAAAATCCTCTCCAATAGTTTGCCAAATGGAAGGAATTTGGTGCATGTCTAAGCGAAGTAAAATTGTGCCTTCAACCCCTACACGCTTCCCATCTTGGGATACGCCTGCAATAGGAATATCGCCCATGGCTTTTTCGAGCTGTGGATTAAACTGCCGCGAAATACTATATTCTAATGTTTGCGTATTAAACAACTTTGCTTTTTGCCAAAAGGGAATTTTTAAATGAAGACCGGGGGCCAAAACTTTCTTAAGCACTCCTCTTCCCAAATCATACACACAAGCTACATAACCTGGAGGAACATTAATAAAAAGACCCTTCAGGACATCCTCAACAACAAAAGAATACATCAGTCTGTCTAAAGATTCGCCGGCCATACTTTAATGATTAGCTTCCTTTTTTTTACTAAAAAATAAGAGATGAATTAACGCAATAGTATCAGAAAAAACCATGGTTGTCAAAATAAAAAGTGACTTAACCATGGGCAAAAACCACAATAAAGTAAATGTGAACAAAGGGAAGAAAATCAAAAAATACAATTCCGATCGGATCAACCCATTACTAAATATACTCCGGATTAAAATTGAAGAAAAAAGATACATTGCTACCAATAACGCCCAAAAAGTACTACGGATCATACCTATCTGAAAGCCATAGAAGGAAGTTTCAAGCGCACCGGGATAATCTACAAAACTATAGAGGTTTTTAGAAATTTTTTCTCCACTGATTCCGTGTATAAATACTTGGTAGAGCAAAATAAACAACAGAACC
>CAYUTM010000071.1:0-1142 GCA_964447755.1 uncultured Gammaproteobacteria bacterium | reverse complement strand
GAACCTGAAAACCTAAACTTAAAACTTTTGCCCACGGAGAAACTTGATTCTTTTTCATGAACTTACGAAACTCTTCTTTTTGAACGACTGGATCATTTTTATAAATTTCAACTGCTTTTTGGGCATCTTGCTCTATACGACTATTTTTTTCGTTATTTTTTTCAGAAATTATGGTAAGTGGCAACAGAACAATACGAATAAAAATAGTAAGCCACACTACTGCCCAACCAAGATTTTGACCTGCAATAGTGTTGTAAATAAAAATCAACGCGTTAAAAATCGGTTGATACAAAGAAAAAAACCACACCTGACTAAGCATAAAATTTTATAAATAAGCAGTTTTTGCTGTATATACTTACTGTAGTGTACCACTACACAAACAATTTCACTACTAAGAGACTTTGCTATCGTTCTGCTTACATTCAGTAGAGCAGAATGTTTTCCCATTTTCTTCGTAACAATTTTTGCAACAAATAAAATGTCGATGACCTTTACAGTGTAGATAGCTGCAATCAACATAATTATCACTTTTCACACCACATTTATCGCAAGAACCAACCACTTCATGTTTAGGATCATCAGTATTAAATCCCATCACCACGCGGTTATCAAAAACATAAAGCTTGCCTTTGAAATCTTCGTTCGGATATTTTTCCATGTAGGTAACAATTCCACCGAATAATTGGTACACATCTGCAAAACCATGCTTAACCAAAAAACCAGATGCTTTTTCACAACGCACACCGCCGGTACAAACTGTTAAAATTGTTTTGTTTTTTAAATGTTCCAAGGCAGGAAGTACTTTTGGTAAATCTCGAAAGTTACTAAAGGGTGCAAAAATTGTTCCTTTAAAATAGCCAACTTTGTGCTCATAGTCATTGCGCATGTCAACAATGTAAAATTCTTTGCCAGATAAAAACCACTCATGCAGCTCTTCGGCAGTTAGATATTTACCTGTTACTTCAGCGGGGTTTAAGTCATCCCCATCCAAATGTGCACTCACTATTTCAGAGCGAACTTTAACAGAGAGTTTGGGAAAGGCTTCGCCAGTGCCAGAGCTTTTTTTAAAATGAATATCGCTAAAAATTGGATTTTTAACCATTTCTTCAATATATGTATTTGTATTCTCCAGCAGGCCTTCT
>CAYUTM010000070.1:0-3788 GCA_964447755.1 uncultured Gammaproteobacteria bacterium | reverse complement strand
CAAAACGGAGTTGCTTTTAGCATATCATAACCTCGTAAAAGCTCACAAGATAAAACCCGAACCATTGCTTGAAAAGGTGCTCACCCGCCGTGGTGTTCGAACTCTTTCTGGTGTGACGGTTGTTACTTCACTGGTTAAGCCCTATCCTTGCCCTGGAGAGTGTGTTTACTGCCCCCTAGACGAGCGAATGCCCAAAAGCTACCTGGCCGAGGAACCAGCGGCCATGCGCGCTCTCATGCTTGAATTTGACCCATACGAGCAAATGGCTCGCCGACTAGAGGCATTAGAAAACAATGGACACCCAACAGACAAAGTTGAACTGATTATTAAGGGCGGAACGTGGAACTCTTACCCGCTCGCGTACCAATATTGGTTTATCATGAAATCATTTGAAGCTTGTAATGTGCCGAGAAAAAAATGGACAAAATCCAAAACAGTGAAAGGCGGACCAAATAAACTGACTGAAAACGCTCCTTTAGCGGAAATCAAGAAAGAGCTTTTCAAACAACAAAAAATAAACGAGAAGGCAAAACATCGTATTATTGGTCTTACCTTGGAAACCAGACCAGATTGTGTTAACAACCACACTATTTGGTGTATGCGTGAAATGGGTACTACCAGAATTGAACTAGGCATTCAGCATACAGATAACGAGATTCTCGATCTTACCAAACGCGGCCACAGTGCGGAGCAAGCCAAGCAAGCAACCGAGCTACTGCGAAATTATGGTTTTAAAACTGATTTTCACTTGATGCCCCAGCTCCCCGGCAGCACTCCAGAAAAAGACTTGGAAATGATGCAGCTCATTTTTTCTGACCCCGGATACAAACCTGACATGATTAAAATTTACCCATGTACGGTAGTAAAAAATTCAGAACTTTACGATTGGTTTGAGCAAGGAAAATACCACGCTTACTCTACCGATGAACTCATTCGCATTATTAAAATTGCCAAAGCGGATTTCCCCCGCTATGTTCGTGTATCACGCCTCATTCGTGATATTCCCGGTCAGTATATTGAAGAAGGAAACAAGGTCACTAACTTACGCCAGGTGATTCAAGAACAAATGAAAAAAGAAGGTAAGAAATGCAAATGCCTGCGCTGTCGCGAAGTGGGTCACGTTAAGATAGATGAAACAGAAGATCTCACTCCGCATTTTTTTGTGGATGAAATTGAAACACAAGGTGGAATGGAGTATTTTTTAAGTTTTGAAGACAAACTACGTCAAGTTGTTTTTGCTTTTTGTCGTTTGCGAATCGTGAATGAGAATCCAGAAAACCCAGCTAAAAAAATTGATTATCGCGCATTTATTCGTGAGCTCCATACGTATGGACAATTGCTAAGCATCGGCGTTCACAACAAAGACCACAGTCAACATAAAGGCTTGGGCAAAAAATTGATTATTGAAGCAGAAAAAATTGTAATGGATAACAAAATCAAAAAATTAGCTGTCATTTCGGGAGTTGGCGTGCGTGATTATTACCGTAAAAATGGTTATAGGTTGCAGAATACTTATATGGTAAAATACCTGTAGCTAATTTCTTAGTCTAACCTATGAAAAAAAATTGGATTATTTTTTTAGATCTATTCATATTTATAGTGGTGGCCCTAAATGTTATTTTATACGTAAAAAAACTTCCACCTTATCAAAAAAATACCACGCCCGTTTCTGAATGCGGATCACCACAATCAAACGACTGTTTGTTAAAAAATTTGAACTTACCAACTGCCTCAGGTACCCTCAAAATAAACTGGGAAAAACTACCTATTACCGTTGAAAATTTGCCTACAAATACCTGGTATTCAAAAGGTGAAAATATGGAGAAAAGCGAACTCCAATTAACTATTTACCCTAATATCGGTAAACATTACCTACTCGGAAGCCATGACTTTGGACTCATTCTTAAAATAAATAAATCAAACCGCAAGGTTAGCAAGCTTTCGTGTATCAAAAGAAACCCGTTTGACCAAGAATCACCGGAGCAAAATAACATTTATACTAGCGGAATTTTTGATATCGAATTCAAAGATAACGTAAATTACTTTTATAATGGCGGACCTGGTACCAATCCAAACCCCTACACTCCTGAAGTTGCAGAGTTGTTAAAAAAAATTCACATCAAAATCGGTAATTGTTAGCTTTAATTTTCATTTCTTCAATTGACTTTTAGGAGCACTCGTTTTATGATTTTCTAAGACTAACCTGTAACCAAATCATATGAAATTACCGCTTGGTTCGTTTATTGCCTCTGGGCCCGTTATTATTGAAGATGGGAAAGTCTTACTTAACAAAGAAAGTAAGCCTACAGGTATAACGCCGTGGATGTTTCCTGGTGGAGAGGTTGAGGAATTTGATAAAACTCTTGAAGCAGCCTGCCAACGCGAAGTCGGTGAAGAAATGGGAATTACTGTAGAAATAATACAACCACTCAAACCGATCATGTTTTACAAAGAAGGAAAAGTAATCGTTTTAATACATTACCTTGCAAAACGTAAAGGTGAAGTTGTTCCTGGCGAAGGGATTGTGGAATGGGGCTGGCACGACATCAACAATCTCCCAGCAGATTGTGCGCCAAACGTATATGAAGTAATTGAAGATTATAAAAAAACTTTATGATTTTTGAATCTTTAGAATTTAAGTAAAAAATACATCCACCCTATTTTTTACTTATAATTATTTTCTTATGAATTACCAATCTCTAGCTGATTTTGACCCGGAAATCAAACATTCAATTACTAAAGAATTGCAACGCCAAGAAGAAGGATTAGAAATGATCCCTTCGGAGAATTTTGTTTCCCCCGCTGTGCTTGAAGCTCTGGGATCAGTTCTACTAACAAATATTCCGAAGGATACCCAGGAAAAAGATACTATGGTGGTTGCGAATTTATTGATGAGGTAGAAACATTAGCCATCGATCGTGCCAAACAAATTTTTGGCGCAGAACACGTAAATGTCCAACCTCTTTCTGGTGCACCAGCCAATGTGGCAGTATATTTCGCACTCCTCAAACCTGGCGATACGGTACTTGGTATGGATTTGTCACATGGCGGACATTTGACCCACGGCCATCCTGTGACTTACATGGCTCAAATTTATAACTTCATCCGCTACAAAACAAATGCGGAAGGTTTGATCGACTTAGACAATCTGCGACAAATGGCCCATGAACACAAGCCAAAAATTTTACTGGTTGGTTATTCTTCATATTCGCGCGAAATTGATTACGCAAAAATCAAAGAAATCGCCGATGAAGTTGGTGCCATTACTATGGCCGATATCGCACACATTGCCGGACTCATCGCCGGCGGCGTAATGAACAATCCTGTGCCACTTTTTGACGTTGTGACTACCACTACCCATAAAACATTGCGCGGTCCACGCGGCGGCATGATTATGTGTAAAGAAAAATTCGCCAAAGACATTAATAAAGCGGTGTTCCCTGGTTTTCAAGGCGGCCCACACGAAAATAACATCGCCGCCAAAGCAATCGCTTTTAAAGAAGCATTGCAGCCGGATTTCAAAATTTACGCTGCGCAAATTAAAAATAATGCTAAAACTTTGGAAGAGGAATTCAAAAAACTTGATTACAAAATCTGCTTTGGTACAACAGAAAATCATTTATTGTTAATCGACGTAACCAACAAAGGAGTTTCTGGCAAAGAAGCGCAGATTGCTCTAGATAAAGCGGGAATTACCGTAAATAAAAACATGATACCAGATGATCCCCGCTCACCAATGGACCCCTCTGGTATTCGCCTGGGTACCCCAGCAATCACTACTCGCGGTA
>CAYUTM010000069.1:0-3930 GCA_964447755.1 uncultured Gammaproteobacteria bacterium | reverse complement strand
AAGCGTAAGAGGTAGCGATGTTTGAGAAAAATAGGGTAAATAAAAAAATCCCTCCTACGGCTAGTTTGAAAGATGTGTTTCGTATGTGATTAGATGTGTTGGTAAAAATCATAGAGAATGATTTTTAATGAATTAAATAAAGTGTTGTTAAAATTTTTATTAGTAATTAGTAAAATATTTCTTCTAATAATAAGTTTTTGGCTTTCGACCTTGAGAAGTAGTGGTAGTATAGCATGGAACAGGTGTTTTATTAAACAATTTTGTTTATAATTTTCTCCAAACCACTCCTCCCCATCACCCACAACCTAGCCATCGCCCGCGTCAAAGCAACATACAATAAATCTTTTTCAATTTTTTTAATTTCCACCAATAACTCAGCCGGCAATTTTTCTAAATTAGATTCTGGCTTCTCCCCTACTCCCACAATAAAAACAGTATCAAACTCTACACCTTGTGATTCGTAAAAACTCAAAACATGTACCTGTGAATTATTTTTAAAATAAATTTTAAACTTTTTTAAATATTCTTTGCTTCTAGCTAAGACGCCGACCATTCCCTCCTTCTCTTTAGCTATAAAATCAGCAATAAAATCTATTTCTTTTTCAATGCTTGGTAAAGTTATTTCTTTAACCTCTTCACCAGATTTTATTTGTGCTGGAATTTCAATACCAAAACCAAGCTTTTTTATATAGCTCAAAATCTCTTTCGTATTTCGGTATACTTTTTGCAACTTCACTACCCTATCTGCGCCCACACTTACACCCATGCTTTCAAAACTATGAATTGTCCCTAGTTGTGTTTGCTGGGCTAAATCACCAACATACACTACGGATTTTACCCGATCGTTTAAACATGAATTAAGAATCCGGAGCTGCTCGGGCAAATAATTTTGAAACTCGTCAATAATCATGAGGTTGTAGCGCACGGGAAAAGAACCGTTTTTCTTCCGATACGAACCATTGGCGAGCTCTTGGTAATATTCCTTTTCAACTGAAAACTCACCATATTTTTTCTGATAGCTAATGAGAAGCACGCTCAAATCAAAACGGTCGAACAATTTATTTTTCTTTTGCCACAAAAATATTTCTAAATGCTCTTTGCTTAAGTACTCTTCGTAAACATTTTGTAAAACCGTAAAAAAATTCTTTCCATATTCGGCAGTAATATTTTTTAGTGCTTGAAGTTTGGCATATTCATACGTAATTCTAGTGTCTTCAAACTCACCGTAATCTGAAATATATGTGTAATCATCAGCTTGTAAAATTGTTCTTGCCCACTCTTCAAACGTAACAATCGATACGCCTTTGATACCCAAATCTGGTAAGAGGTGGGAAAAATACTCTTTCGTACCAGCGTCCTGCACTAATACCAAAATGGTTTCGAGTGGAAAAAGCTCGATTGTTTCTGGGGATTGCATCAGGTAAGCCACACGATGTAAAGCCAAAGTGGTTTTTCCTGAGCCGGCCGGACCAGTTATTACAAATGGACCATCGTGATCTGCGCGAATCACTTGGTCTTGTGCTTTTTCCATTTGTTCTACTACTTCAGGCAAAATAAAACCCTCTTTTTGGCGAGTAAAATTTTCTTGATAAATCAGCTCTCGAGCATTACCTATTCCTTCCGTTGAAAAAAATATAAGTTTACCATCCACGACCATATACTGGTCTTTTCGATCAATAATCCCCTTCTGAATTTCACCATCTGGCCGAGTATATGAAGTTGCCCCCGGGTTTTCAAAACGCAACGTGGCGATAGGCGTAACCCAAGAATAAATTCCTTCCTCGCTAAAAGAAAATTTTCCAAAATACATTATTTTTTTCTCGCCGTTCATTTCAAAATCACACCGGGTGAAATAGGGCGAAGGAAAAAGTTGTTTCAAGTGAGAAATTTTTTCTTGGTTGTGCGCAATCAAAATACGCTCCGTTATTGCATCAGCTCCAGACATCCTTGTTACTTCCCTAGTTTTTACTTGATCTTTTTTTTCGCGAAGCTCAATATTTGCAGTAATTTTTTGCTGAATGTCGGTGATGTGATTTTTGGCTTGGAGGAGGAGGGTTTGTTTTTGGGGTTCGGACATAATTAAAAATTTGGAGAAGTTTTACCTAAAAATTAATAATAAATTATCATTAAATATTAATATGGTAAAGAAAAAAAATATTACTAAACAAAATACAGCAATAATGAATGCGTTGTCTACAATAAAAAGAAGAATATGTAAAGGAGGCTACAGATTTTTTTATTATTTTGATGAATCAAACACTGTCACTCCTCTAAAAAATCAATGAACTGTAGAAAAAGAGGGTCATTGGCATCTACCCCAAGGTCAATCAATCTATAAGCTTTTTGGCGATTCAGTTTAACTGGCTTTTCAATTCGTCCTGTTTCGACCTTTGAAACATATTGTTGACCCAACCTAAGAAAGGTATCTATTTTGGACTGAACTATTCCATACTTCTGCCTTAGCGCGCGCAACGCAACACCAATCGTTGCTGCTTTCGGAGAACTAACGGAAACATCCGCATCGCTTTCTGTAGATGTCATGGGCATTCGAGATTCCCGAATTACGTCAACACAAATTCTAACGCGCACTGACTCGTTTAATGGCAGCAGGCCGCTTAGAAGAGTAAGTGCAAGTTGCAAAAACTGCTCACGCTCTTCAGCGGAGCTAAATTTAAGCGAATGTTCAAAGTTCATCATCGCCTCCTTTGTCTTGTTTTAAAGACAAATATTCTAACAAGAAAAATAATAGATAATTGCAAATTAATAAATAGTGTTGTAAGCTCACAACAACATATAAACCTATGCTTACTTCCCTCTTATCTAGCCTTCATTTTGATGAAGATGAAATCAAGACATATTTATTTCTTCTCACACACGGCCCACACAGTGTGGGGAGCTTATCCAAAAAAATCGGCCTCGTCCGGTCTTCTTTGTATGGTTTTTTGCAGCGCCTGCAAGAACAAGGGTTAATCACCCAATCTCAAAAACAGCGGGTTAAAATTTTTAGTGCCGAGCCACCGGAAAAGATAAATTTATTATTTGATGAAAAAATTGAGGAATTGCAACAAAAACAAACTGAATACAAAAAACTTCTCCCGGAATTACGCGCTTCTCAACCTGCTTTATTGCTAAATCCAAAGTTTCAAATTTTTGAAGGGGTGGAAGGTTTAAAGTATGTACTCAAAGACATGTTACTTTATAAAGACATGGAAACGCAGGCCTATTGGCCAATCAAAAAAATGGTTGAAATTTTGACGAGCGACTTTTTTCGTTATCACAACAAAGAAAGAATCAAAAATAATTTATACACCCGAGCAATTTGGCCACAGAATGAAGTTTTGGATTTAAAAAAACATCCGTATTTGGGGGTGGGAAAAGATTTTAAAAGAGAAATTCGAATTGCGCCCAAAGAAATAAATTTTACGATGGGTTATTGGATTTATGGAAACAAAGTTGCTTTTCTTTCTTCATGCCAAGAAAGTTTTGGATATATTATTGAGAGTTCAGAATTGGTAGAAATGTTACTAACTCAATTTGAAGTAATATGGAAAATGTCGAAACCTCTTAAGTCACAACCAAAATATACTGATAACTTTATCAAAATACATGTTCATTAGTAGTAGAATGTCTATCACAACGCCTCAACTTTAATGTGCGTCCAAGATGATTATTCGTGTAGCAAAAAAACTCAACCAAACAAACGAGAAATTCCACCAATAACAACTACACCCATAAAATTAAACACAAATGAAAGCGGGATAAAATATCTCAAACGAAGTTTGGAAAAACCTAGAAGACTGATTCCCAACTCATCCGGAAAAGGCGAAGCAATGATGAGCCCACCAACCAAAAAACTAATCCAGCGAAAAGAACGTAGTTTAAAAAGCTGGGCTAAGCGGTGCTTACCTTTCCGATGTTGAAAAAGGATGC
>CAYUTM010000068.1:0-4023 GCA_964447755.1 uncultured Gammaproteobacteria bacterium | reverse complement strand
AAGTGTTACAGAACGTAAGCTCAGTTATTCTTGGGCTTAATGATGCACTTATTGAGCTTACCGGTGCCCTGGCCGGTTTTACTTTGGCACTGGCAAAAACAAATATTATCGCCATGGTCGGTCTTATTACTGGAATTGCAGCCTCAATTTCAATGGCATCTTCCTCGTATTTAGCAACCAAAGAAGATCCATCTAAAAACGCAATATCAGCCGGACTTACTACAGGATTTTCTTATATCATCACGGTTTTGATCTTGGTGGGGCCATATTTTTTGTTCACCAATCCGTACTTTGCTCTCATTACAACACTTAGCTTTATGATTTTAATCATTTTAGCTTTTAATCTTTTTACTTCAGTTGCTCAAGGAGTATCTTTTAAGAAAAAATTTGGTGAAATGGCAGTTATAAGCATGGGTGCAGCAGCGATAAATTTTGGCATTGGATATATTGTAAAAATATATTTTGGAGTTTAAATAGCAATCCTTATTTAAAACAACCTGTACTAATTAACTAAACCCCTTTCTATGGAAACGACAGAAAAAACAGTTTCAAATAAATTACCGGTAATCGGCAAACAGATACCCGATTTTGAATTAGAAACATTTATCAATAATCAAATCAAAAGAATTAAACTTTCTGATTATCGTGGCAAATGGCTAGTTTTGTTTTTCTATCCAGCTGATTTTACTTTTGTTTGCCCAACCGAACTAGAAGATATGGCTGATCATTATGAAAAATTTAAATCAATCAACACCGAGGTCTTGAGCATAAGTACCGATACTGTATTTGTGCACAAAGCTTGGCACGATCATTCTCCAGCGATTAAAAAAATTGGTTATGCTATGGCCGCTGACCCAACAGGAAAACTCTGCAAAGAACTAGGGGTATATATCGAAGAAGAAGGGGTTGCCTTGCGTGGAACATTTATTTTTGATACTGAGGGCATACTTAAAGCGTTTGAAGTAAATGATAATAGTATTGGCAGAAGCGCTGCCGAACTGGTTCGTAAACTAGAAGCTGCTCAATATGTAAGTAAGCATGGCGGAGAAGTTTGTCCGGCAAACTGGAAACCGGGAGATAAAACTTTGAAACCAGGGCTTGATCTTGTTGGAAAAATTTAATTTTTCACACGGGAAAATTCTGATAAAAAAGCGACAGCATGAGTGCACGAAATGTTTTTTGCACCAACACAACATATTAATCCTAAATATCTATCTGATTTTATATGTATACTCCTCAAAACTTTGACACCCTCATTGGCACACCAGGATTTAGTGAAAAGATTTTAACAACACACTTTACGCTTTACCAAGGTTACGTTACCAACACCAACAAACTCAATGATCAATTAAAAACTTTGCTTGATAGCGATATGGTAGCAACTCCAGAATATGCGGAACTAACACGCCGCTTTGGTTGGGAGTTCAACGGCATGCGCTTACACGAAATGTATTTTGGAAACATGAAGAACGGCGGGGAGCAACTAGCGAGCGGCAGCGCTCTAGCAAATGTTTTAGCCAAGCAATTTGGTACTTTGGAAAATTGGCAAAAAGATTTTGTTGCTACTGGCAGTATGCGGGGGATAGGTTGGGCAATTTTATACTATGACCCTACCGCAGATAGATATTTTAATTGCTGGGTTAACGAACATGATACGGGCCACTTAGCGGGATGTGTTCCACTTTTGGTAATGGATGTTTTTGAACATGCGTTTATTATTGACTACGGAACAAAACGTGCTGATTACATTGCGGCATTTCTCAAAGCGATTGATTGGAAAAAGGTTGAGGAGAGACGAGGGTAAAACAAATATGCTCCTTCGCCTTTTTAAAATAGGATTTTGCTGAAATTAAGATCTGTTATTTTACTTAGTACTAGTGATAAATTTGCTTAAGCTACGGCGCATTATACCATTATTGTTTAGCAATTGAATATAAAAAGAAATGACCGCCCAGATGAAAAACATCGGGGCGGTTTTTTTATTCTCCTATTGAGTTTTCGTTATTATACTTATCTAAAGTATTTCGCGCTAATTCAAAAAATGGATCCGGAATCTTTTTAGCTAGTTTAATTTTCCCACCCCTAGATCCTAGTGCTCTTAAAGCTTCTAAAAAAGTTTTTTGAAAACCTTCATTTCCCCTAGTCATCTTGTTGTAAGACACTTTGTTTTCAGCTTTTTTTCCTGAACTCCAACTCCGATTTCCTGGTAAACCAGATACTTTTAGCTTGGACGAAAAACTATAAATCATTCTAATCAAATCTCCGGTATCAAGACAATATTTAATTGAAAAGTCACCGGTTTCAACAAGTAAAATATAATCTTTTTTTGGCAATTCTTTCGTTGTCTTTTTTTTGGCCATGTTAATTCCTCCTTGAAATGGTTTTCTGCTAGAAAAAACCATGCTCAAAAAGTAATTTTTTTATTGTAGCACATCTTTAAGGTTGGGTCCGGTGGGAGTGTAAAAACTCACTACCGGACCCAAAAAGAGCTAGTCCTTTTTGCTTTCCGCCGGACTCTGCGGGGATGAATCGGCGGGCTTGTTGTTCAGCGCACGGAGCTCTTGTGTCTCCAGTATCTTGAGGAAAGCATCGTGCTGTCCGTTCAAGATGGAGTCAAACTCCTTGGCGAACAGTTGCCGCTTTTCTACTAGAATTCCCTTTCGCTCAAACTCCTCAACGTTCTGGTCCCAGTTGCGCACCAGGGTTGAGAGGAGCGTGCACGTGGATCGGCAATTCTTCCACGCCGGCTTCCAGCCGAAGAAGTGAGCGATGCCAATGAGCGCCGCAACCACTTCGGCGAGGCGGATGGGATAAATCCCGATTTGCTGGAGCTTGCCGGAGAGCGTAGTGGCCATCAAGCTGAGAATCACCACCACCACAAAGGTGGCATGGAACTTCAGCTCGAAGCCGCGCGCTTGCTGGTTGTACATTACCAGGTACAACCGCGCGTTTTCTACCGGGTCTTTCCCAGTTCTTCCTTCTGCCTCGGGCTGACGGATTTTCTTCAGCCTCTCTCTATGGGTGGTCCTTCCACCCGGGTTGAATATGGCACGCAAGGCCGCCACTTTGGCCACCAGTACTACCACTGCGGCTAGTATAAAAACTAGCATGGTAATGACTGGGTTAGCAGCGACAAGACCAGGAACAATTCGGAAAAAATTAACCATTGTACTTCCTAACTTGGGGTGGTGCTACAGTAAACTTTTCTAGTTTACCGCTGAATGCATTTGTAATGCGCTAAGCAGTAAACTCGAAGTTGCTTTTTATTTTGGAACTGGCAATTATAAACAAAAAAATGTGTTTTGTCAAGAATAAGATCACGCTGTTTTGGTTAATCAGGTATGGCGTAGGGGCTGAAAATTTTCAGCCCCTACCAACGGCAAGCAAATTTCCAAACTAGCGATCTATTTCTAAAACAAAAAACAGTCTCGATCTAGTCAAGACTGTTTTTATGGGGGCGCTGGTAGTGGAACTCGTGTAAAATTCTCCAGACGCGCCCCATATCTGGAAAACTATTCGTCCAATGGAACTCCCGGGCTGGGTATCCGGATTCTCCGGCTAAGAATAAAAAACATATAGTGACCCAGAATTCCCATGATGATAATGGACAGCCCCCTTATCATCATTTGAAAAAATGGGAGTGTGTGAACCCGAGAAAACACAGCTAAAACCAATGAGGAGAGCATTATCACAAACCCCAAAAATTGAACAGCAGCAGCTGCTATTCTTTTTTCCAGCATGGTGAACTTCATTTTTTCACCCTCCTTCTCTCATAATCTTCAAAGATTTTACCAGACTTTAAAAATTTTGAGAAAAGTAGAATGTGTTGATGAAAACTTATTTATTTTTTTCTTTCCTTCACCACTCAATCCATTGTTAAGTGTTCAAGAAACGAAGCCGAGAGCGCGAGGCACTCATCGGCCGGATAGTGTGAGGACTTATTTTTGTTTACCGAGACTTTCCTCGAAGTCTCGGGGCTGATTATTCAGCCATAGCCGCCAACTTGTCCGCGCTGGCGAGGGC
>CAYUTM010000067.1:0-4146 GCA_964447755.1 uncultured Gammaproteobacteria bacterium | reverse complement strand
TAGCAGGGCAATTGAAGTGCGTTTATTAAAACCGTGTGATAAGTACAGTGAAAAAAACAAAATGATCATAGCGCCTGAAATTGAAATTAAAAGTGGGCTATGACCTTTTAGAATGAGTGGGATAATTCCATAAAAAATAACTGCAGTGCTAAAAAGAAGTCCTAATACGGATGTAAGGCCGCGTTTACGTGTAAAAAAAATTGCGAGAGAAAAAAATAAAGCAATAATAACAAGAATATTGTTGAGCCGATAATGATCTGTGATGTAATAAAAATTTTGTTTAGCAGATCCGGCTGGTTTTACTAAAACAACTTTTTCACCCACAACTACTTTTTGAGATTGTTCGATAGCAAACAGTGCTCCGTGATCGATAATAATTTTTTTTCCTTTTTCATCTCCGTCATTAATCTCAATTTCTACCTTTTGATAATCTTGAACAACACCAGGTTCAACTTCTTTTTTTCCTTCCTCAAGAATAGAAATAACGGTACCGCGAAAATAGTGGTCTTGGAGTTCTGTAGTGGTTGAAGTATTTATTTCTCTTTGGTCAAATTCTGTGGTCGTAGCATGAGTACTAGTAAGATCGCTGAGCAATAATACTAATACAACGACAGTTAAAAGTTTTTTCATATAACTGGAATACAGAGAAGTAATTTTAAAATATGAGTAAAGCCGTTCGTATAATAGCATTTATTTAATCTCATTAACATAGAGTTAGGTTGCGTTTTTTCCCGTACATTATAGTGCGGGATTTTTTATATTTAGCTAATCTTAGTATATTTTTAAGCAACTATCCACATCAAATTCTTGACAGTAGCATATTTTTATCACAAGATTAAATGTTGTTTTAAAAGATTTCGAGCAGAATCCCGTGGTCGTAAACTAGGGGATTCTGTAGGGGTCTTTGACCCAAAATCCTTCAAAAGTAACCCAAAGAAAAAGGTGAAAGCAATGATCAAGCATTGTGGTCTCGTGTTTCTGTTCGCGCTGCTCGCGGCGTGTGATGGTGAGGGTTCGCCACCCGTGTCCTCAATCACGCCAGGCGGTTCTTCAAAGAGCTGTTTCGGAAGCATTTCGCACACCGAGCAGCTTGGTTGGGCTGAGCATGTGTTGGTGGCTGCTGTTGGTGGTGAGTGGGTAGTTGTAACGGATCCGGGACAGAAGAGCCCGGCGCAGGTGTTGCACTACAACAACCAGGGTAGCCCTACTGGGGCGGCCATTGATCAATTGTCTGATTTGAACGGCCAGCTCGGTTCGCTTGAAGGAAGTGTGGTTGAAGCCAGTTACCTTATCACGGGGTACAATGTTGGTGATGAGGATGGGCGGCCAACCCCGATTGTGCTTACGCGCTCCCTGGCTGGTAAGAATATTTCTTCTGTCAGATGGTCGGCGGGTGTGGTGACTTCACAGACCCGTGGTGAGGGAGGATTCTATGCTGCCTTTACGGCGCCTGACAAGAACAATGAAGACAAAGAGAATAGCTTTCCCAGGGTGCAGACCATTCTCAAGCGAGTGAGCCTTGGTGGTAGCACGGATGTGATTGAGACTCTCACCCACAACGGTGCATTGTGTGGCGTTGCCGGGGGGGTTGCTGTGGATGAGGATGGTAACCTGGGTGTAGTGTATGTTGCTGGAGATAGGCGCTCGAGAAGCTACAACCTTCTCTTTGAGAAGTCTCGGGGAGGTGGCAGATTTGCTGCCATCGCGTCGTTTGCGGCCTTGAATGGCGCTGATATGTCGTCGTTTGATAGCTGCCGGCCGGAGTTGGTTGTTAAGCCGTTCGGAATCTTTCCGACTGTCTATGGTGGCTGGCAAGTGTTTTGGGCTAGTGCGCTGGCACCAGATGTGGTCGCTATGGCAACCCTCGATCGGCTCGGCGTGGTGCGTAGTACTACGCAAATCGTTATGCCGAACAACGGCAAGGCTCGCAAGCTGGTGAAGTTGCCAAATGGCAACTACCTGGCGGCTTACACTGGTGATAATGTTGTTGGTGTTGTGATCGTTCATGGGAACGGCGAGGTTTTCGGCCATCGCGAGTTGGTTTATGCCAAGGTAAACAACCTGCCTCAGAAACCTGAAAACGCGAGCACTGTCGATCTTGCGGTACTACCTAGTGGAGACTATGCTGCCTTGGTTTTCGTGACTTCGGGCGGGCAGGGTTTGTCACAGATTTTCTCAATCGATTGTGAGTAGAAAAATGCATTGCTGAAAAGCGGAAGGGCAAGGTTTGAAAAAAAACCGGAAGCCCAACTTAATTGACTAACTAAAAAAGTTGGTCACCTAAGTTGCTTCCGGTTTTTTGTTTGCTAAAAAGTATTCCAAGAAGTAGGATCATCGCTTGCCACCTGAAAATTACTGCTTATATTTTGGCCAGATTGATCTAGGTAAGAAATTCTATAACTATGTCCGGGAATAAGTGGAAAGTTAAAAATTGTTCTAAAATGAATCACAGCGCTGAGAGCTAAACTATCTAGCTCGATGGCAACATTTTTTCCGTTGGTCATATCATCTAGAGTAACAGTATCGTATTGAATACCAGAGTTTTGGTTGATAATGGTAAAAACATATCCAGATTCATAAGAAGCGTTGTCGTTTCTGGTAAAAGGATAGGGGAGTTCATTAATACTTTCGGTGTAGGTATAAAGTGTTGTGCCATCTTTTGGATAAATTAATTGTGCCGGCAAGCTTTCAGTATTTTGATTATGTCCAATATTTACCACCACCGGTTTTTCGTTGTAGAGCGAATAATTTATTCCAAATTCATCTTGTATTCCCAGGTTGCGATAGAATCCGATCTCTTCTGCGTTCTTGGCTAAAAATTGCATGCGGTGCAAAGGAATGTATAACAAGCGAAATAGTGCGGCAAGTTTTGTTTTTTCAAAAGCAATTCCTTCCGAAACTGTCGCCATTTGGTAACCAAGCGCTTTGGCACGTTCCATGGGGCTGGTGCCTGTGAAACCAGGAATCTCTTTTGACTCACCATGAAAATCTGAGACTTGTAGATCTTGAAATAAAGATTTGTATTCTAAATCTTTTTGCGCTTCATCAATGTAGTCAACATGATTTTTGGCTGTATTTTTTAAAATCGTAGAAAGTTTAAGAAGGGGTAATGTATATTCTTTGCGGAAAAGATTAATTATTTCAACAATCTCTTCGTCGGTAAAATCTTTATCGGTAAATAAGTTGAGCTTTTGAAAATTTTTGCCACTGATGAGCATATCGGCAAAGTAGCGTATTTTCTGTTCATGGTTATTCATCATGTCTTCCATTTCTTTAGTAACTCGCGGATCGTCAGAAACATATGGGTTGGTTCGTATTGTGGTTTGTTGAGTCTTATTTTTTTCTTCAGGATAAACGTAATCATCGCCATTTGAATAAGCGGGGAAAAAACTATCGCTTTCTGTTTTGTTGCGGTTTAATTGTGCATCCGTTGATGTATTGTTACCACCCAGTACTTGTTGTAAGCGAGTATTTTCTTCCGCTTCAATTTGATTTAAGTAAGTGGTTGTTATTTGTTTATATTTTTTGTTTAAACCAAGCTCAATACAAGATTCTTTAGAAGAGTAACATAAATCTTTGGCAAAATCTTGATCCGTATATGAATTTTGATTTTTTTGGTAATGATTTTTTATCATTTCGCAGGCAGCTTGTTTAAAAATAGCAGAAGTTTTTTTAGCGCACACATAATTTTTCATTGCAGTGTAGGCTTTTTGATTTTTCTTACCGGAAATAGTGGAAATTTTTAATGTTGCCGCAGAAACAAAAGAAATGGTCGCAAGCGGCATGATGGCCATGGCGATCATTTCGGTGATGAATATTTTTTGAGTAAGAGTTTTTATTTTTTTAAACATCATACGTATAGTATAACAAGTGCAGGGCATTTTAAAAAGCACTCATCAAACAATTTTTTTCCACAAAGTTATTAATTTCCATGTGGTTTCATGCTATACTAAATATATCTCCTGAGGTCGAAAGTTAAAACTTATCAGAAGAAATGGTGTAATAACTATATTTAATTTACTTAAATATCATTCCCTATGGTTTTTATGAATGCAAATTTTAATTTGAAAACACACGCAAAAATAGTAATGGGAGGGATTTTTTTATTTACCCTATTTTTCTCAAACATCGCTACCTCTTACGCTT
>CAYUTM010000066.1:4133-4471 GCA_964447755.1 uncultured Gammaproteobacteria bacterium | reverse complement strand
TTAAAAATAAAAATGGAAAAAGTTATGCCGGAATAAAAAAAGCCCTGTTTCCCTGCATTGCTGTGGCTGTGTCTGGGGGGCACACGGAAATTGTGTGGGCGGAAAAAATTGGTACCTATAAATTGCTTGGCCAAACTCAGGACGATGCGGCAGGAGAAGCGTTTGATAAAATTTCGCGCATGCTTGATTTGGGCTATCCGGGTGGACCGGTTATGTCTAGTTTTGCGGAGAAAGGAAACCCAAAAGCTTTTGATTTGCCCCGCCCCATGAAAAATAGTCCGGATTACAATTTTAGTTTTTCGGGATTAAAAACAGCGTGTCTTTATAATACAAATGAT
>CAYUTM010000066.1:0-4123 GCA_964447755.1 uncultured Gammaproteobacteria bacterium | reverse complement strand
AAAATTTGCAAAAATTATTCCCGACTATTGTGCTTCGGTGCAAGAGGCGATAGCGGATTCGATTTTAATAAAACTTTCCAAAGCAGTAAAAAAACTGCAACCAAAAATGGTTTTGTTTGGCGGGGGAGTAAGTGCTAATAAACGACTGCGTACCAAATCGCGCAAGATGCTCCGCGACTTGGGTGTTCCAGTTTATTTTCCGGCAACCCAATTTTGTACCGATAACGGCGCAATGATTGCGTTGGCCGCATATCACAAATTTCTACGTGGTGAAATAGTTAAAGATGTTACTAACTTACACCGAGACCCATCAATTACGATCGAGACTCCGGCGATTTGATTTTAAAAAAATTGTCCTAATTTTAGTGTGTAAAACTATTGTTTTTTTACTACACATTCTTCCAAACCCCTTTAATCACCTCACGTAAATTGTGCGCCAAAACAGCATCGTATATTTCTACCAAATAATGTGGGCGAACACTGGTAACAACCATGATTACATAATCTCCACTAACCCACGTGGTGGCGGTAAAATCTTTACCTTCTTTCCAAAATTTAATATGGCGTTTAGAAAACTTTTTTTTCTTCAAATTTTCCGCAGATTCATTACTCAGCAACTTCACCTCAATTTTTTCTGAAAATTCTGATTGCCAATACCAATCAATCCAGTCTTCGAAATATCGCACCAGCGAGGCGTCTTGAAAACCCCACCACACCTTGTCATATTGCAAAATGCTTTTGTTCCACACAGGAGTTTGTTTGTATAAATGGTTTTCAATATCTTCTTCCGCCACAAAAACAATTTTGGGAACAGCGTATTTGGTGTGCTCGGCAAATTTACCCAACTCTTTAATTGTTTCTTCTATTAAATTCTTTTTTTCCACCAACTTTTTTTCTTCTTTTTTGATCAAAACATCCCACTCCTGGGGCGGTATAGCCAAGAGGTAGCGCTGCTCACTGCCCAAATCTTCTTTAATCACGCCGCGCTCTAGCAGTTCTTTGGCAATACTGTACACGGTAGTGCGATTTATTTTGGTGAGTAGAGAAATATTTGCTGGTGTAATTTTGCCGTTCTGGAGGATGGTAAGGTAAATTTTAATTTCTTTTTCACCAAAGCCTAGCTTGGCTAACAATGTTTCTATCATAGACTTTTAGTTATACACATTGCTAGTGTGCCCGAATGTTTAAGATTGGTCAACAGATTTTATGTGATTTGTTGGTGTTTTATCAACAGTATTACATTAGCTAAAATTATTGATTCTTAGTTAAAATTTTGTCATTATGTTGTAAAAATAGTGACAATATCTTTAAAATAAGGTAAAAATACTTACTACTACGTTGAACACGACGGCCTCCGGCCGAGAAAACTGACTTGTCGGTGGCCTCGGTGGGGGTTCGTCCAGCACTGTGGTCGGCCATGGTTATTCTCCGTCCAAAAGTGGTGACCATGTTCGGCCGCGGTAGCCTGTCCAAATGCCCTGGTACGGCATGTGGATGGCGATGGGCGGCCCCTCGTTTCTTTGCTGGAAAATTAGCTAAACCATCAAAAGAGAGGGAATAAAAATGAGCACGGAACAAAAGAACAAAGAAGCGCTTGCGGAAGCGCGTCGAGAGTACTGGCAAGCACTAAAAATCAGATTGCGAGCCAAAAATCTTGCGGACCTGGCTAAAATTCTTGAGATTACTCCAACACAGATTTATAACATAAGTAGGGTGGACCGACACGCCAATCAAAAACTTCTAGAAAGATTGGCCCACCTAGCACCAGACCTCGATCCCAGTTGTTTTGCTAAGCCCGAAGACGGATCGCAAGAAGCAAAGGATTTAAAAAAACCAAATATACTGACAATAACACTGCTGATTGAAATAGGCGAAAAAGCACGAAACGAAATTATTTCGGCCCTAATTTTGGACGCCGAAAAACATGGCAAGCTTTTACAAATCACTATTTCCTAATACTTGAACTGGTTATCTCGAACATAATTTGCCGGCACAAAGCAAATGTTGAGGAGGTATCACGAGGAACGTGTCCGTGAGCAATTTATCCGCGTCGCGCAAAAGGAGGCAAACCATGCGTACAGTCTTGATAGCGCTACTAACCATTCTTTATCTGGGCCTACCAGCTCAAGCACAAACATTTATCACCGAGCTCCGATTGTTATCAAATTCAAAACCCGAACGGCCTAGAATCGCGCTGGCGACATACTTTGAAAAGATGGTTGGCTCAAAGTTCGGTATTTTTGCGTGGGGATTAGTTGGAGAGAAATGGGCTGAAGGTTATGTGGGAATGGTGGTTACCCCAAAACCATGGATGGCACTTTCCTTGGGAGTGGGGATTGAGCAAGACCGCGCACCGTATAGATTGGGTAGCACTTTATGGTTGGGAAATTCCTGGATATCATCGATTACATTTTTGGAATATGGCGGTTCTGGTTTCTGGTATAAATCAGTTGTATTGTTCCAACCAGCGAAACCACTCAAAACAGGTGTAATGATTGAACGAGGAGTGGGTGTTGGGCCGCGCCTAGACATGCAACTTGGAAATTCACCTTTCGTAGTATGGGTTTCGTATTTGCCGTACGACCCGGAAAAGAAACTGGTTGTGCTTGATCAATTTTACTTAAGCATTGCCTATAAAATTCAGTAGGGGACTATTCGTTTCAAAAACCAAGAATCTGCAGAACAAAAACAAAAGGAGGACACCATGAAAAGAGAGAAGCTCGAAGAGTTGTTTAGAAACAATAAACCAATCCAACAGTTTGTTGGTGTGTCAGAAATAATTCAGGATGAAGCACCCACAACAGAACTAGATGAATTAACTACACAAATACAGCAGGCGCTAACAAATAATGTTTGTGCTGTAATTCCACCACCCGGAAGATTTGCTTATACCGCCGGCAATTCGCTGGTCATGTGTGGGCCAGCCTTAAATATCGCTAGGGTTTTCTTGGGAGAGTCCACAATCTATATTTCACCGGTTCTGGTTAAACTTTTCGGAAGCCTAGAAGAAGAACTTCACTACCATACCGCACACGTTATTTCAGTGGTGTGTGAAGGCGGGGGTTATCTAGAAGTACCGGACGAAAACGGAAACGGCAAGATTCGCTTGAGGGCAACACCTGGAAGTTGGGTGGTCATTCCACAAGGTACACTGCACTTATTTAACTGCGACCCTGACAAAGAAATGCTGTTGTTTACCCTGGAATTTGGCAGCTCGCCTCTCACGCATCAAAAAAATTTTTACTCACTAAAAGAGTAAAAAAGCATTTGATATAAGATCCGTACGCCACCACGAGACGGGGCATACTTACCTTGCTAGCAAACAAGACAAGAAACTAACCGTGATAAAAACGGTGGTTTTTTGTTAATTGTAATGTTATAATGCGACCACATAAAATGTGGGTGCTAAAAAAATTATCCTATGCAAACAACCGTTTATTTTGTTCGTCACGCCCCAGCTGATTTCTCGTTAGAAAACTATCACGAAAGAAAGTTATCAAAGAAGGGTTTTGAAAGCGTAGCAGGAGTAACCAATGCTTTAAAAAATATTCCGATCGACCATTTTATTTCTAGCTCAAGCCCGCGTGCAGTAGAGACCATCCGACCACTTGCAGAGCTCAACAAAAAAGAAATTGAAACCTTTGCAGAACTCCAAGAGCTGGTGCTGCGTGGTAAAGAGGTGGTTTTGCAGCCCGATGAGATTGATAATGAAATAAAAAAAGTTTTGGAAATTCCTGATTACAAATTACCGGGAGGGGATAGTAGAAAAGAAATTGAGGAGCGTGGGGTTAAAAAGTTTGAAGAATTACTGAATAGATACGAAGGAAAAACGATTGTTCTCGGCACTCATGGAATTATCATGACTTTAATTTTAGCTACCTACGATTCGAGTTTTGATTTTGATTTTTGGAAAAAAACTTCGAAGCCTGATATCTATCAGGTTATATTCGAGAATCAAAAAATAATTTCTACCACGCGAATTGACTGTGTCTAGATTAATTTTTTCTTCCCTCTAAATACAAAAACAGCGGAAACTCGTGGCGGGCTTTGTTTTCAGCAGCAGCTTTTGGGCCGGGCTGATTGATTTTGTGCGATACCCACTCTTCTAGCCTGGTTACAACAA
>CAYUTM010000065.1:1236-4578 GCA_964447755.1 uncultured Gammaproteobacteria bacterium | reverse complement strand
CTTCCGAAACCCCAGATGGAAAATGGGTTGCCCCGTGGAACAACGCTTGTGAAGAAGCCAGTGTTGCAATGGTTGAGCAGTTTTATTTAAAAAATACACAAAAAATTTCTTCAAAAGAATGGAAAGAAAAAATGCTACCACTCTTTGAATGGGAAACAAAAAACTTGGGTTTTCACCAAGATACAAATGCCGAAGAAACAGCTAGGCTCATAAACGAACACAGTGCTTTTTCTGCTGTTGTCAAAAAAGACCCGAGTCTACAAAGCATTAAAGAACAGCTTGTTGCTGGCCATCCTGTTATTACACTTCATGCTGGTTTTGAACTTAAAAATCCACATATTCCGTTCAGAAGAAGCGGATCTGGTTATCATATGCTAGTACTAAAAGGTTTTGATGATGCAAAAAAAGAATTTATTACTAATGACCCAGGCACTAGTCTTGGTCTTGACTACCGTTATACATATGATACCATTTTAAACACTTTACACGATTTTAATCATGCAACTCGCCAGGCCAACGGCGATGCGGTTGCTCTGTTTACCAAAGAGGTTTTATTGGTAAAAACAACAACCAGCCCAGCGGTTTATCTTATTCAAGATAAGCAAAAACTACCATTAGCTAGTTCGTTGGTTTTGAAAAACCATAACTGGCCCTGGTCGTTAGTGCGTCGCGTAAGTAGCGAATGGCTTGAAACTTTTTCTACCAGCACTTTGCTTACAAAATAATACTTTCCGAGATCGTCTAATGGTAGGACACGAGACTCTGAATCTCGTTATCTTGGTTCGAATCCAAGTCTCGGAACACTGTAAAACACTTCGCTAATTGAAGTACTGTATCAAACGGTTTTCTTAGCTCAAACTCTAATGATAGACATGCTTGAAAAACTAAAAGTCTTATACGACCTTAAACATCCAGCCATTATCAACCAACTAGAAAGCGGCTACAAGGCTGAGAGTTTTATCATTCAAGACGGCAACAAAAAATTCTTCGTTAAAAAATACCATCCTAAGAGATCATTAGAGAGACTTCTTGAAATCCACCGCATAAAGAATTTGTTTAGTCAGCATGGCGTTTCAACAATTTCTCCATTAGCAAACTCTCTTATATCAAACAATCCATCAGACCTGGAGCTGATCGATATTAAAAATTTAATAGAAAAATACTGGAAATCAAACCCTGTTTTTAAGTAAACGACTTCTTGTGTACCCACACAACCATTCTCACCTACTTCTTCTCAACATAATAGATCACCCCATTCAAATCATCACTAAAGAAAAATCCTTTAGAGTTATTGGAAACAATATCAACTGGTCGCCCTAATCTTTTTTTGTTTTGCAAAAAACCTGTTATAAAATCTTCGGGCGGAAGACCGCTTTGTACTCTCACAATTTTATTCCCCCTATCAAGTGCAACATTTCCCGCACCGTGCAGTGCCACTAAAAAAGTATTTTTTAACTCTGGAATTTCAACAGAATTATCAAAATATTTTAAACCCAATGGAGCACTGTGGGCTAAAAATGAATTCCAGGCTAAAGGAACTTCAGCGCAGCTGATTATTTTCTTTTTCCACTCCTGGGAATTATCATCGAAAACTTTATTTTTATACTGATAACAATAGGGCCAACCATAATTTTTACCTTCCTTTACCGCATACAATGTATCTTCAGGTTTATCATTTCCTAAATGATCTGAACCCATGCCGGTTGCAAATAGTTGATCGGCAACAAAAGTAATGCCTACTGAATTGCGCAAACCACTAGCATATGTTTTTTGATCACTCCCATCTTGGTTCATTTCTACAATCGATGCTCGAACAGACTCTTTTTCTTCACACGAATTACAGCTACTTCCAACTGAAACATATAACTTATCAGCATGCACAGCAACAGTTCTAGTTAAATGCCAGCCACCGTACTTATAGTTGAGGCCGTAATCTGGAAAAGTAGCAATTGCTTGCCCATCTGAGCTTGGTTTTGCATCACCCGGCATATACTTATAACGCATCAACTTATCGGTTAAAGCTAAATAGAGCCATGTTGTGCCCTGCTTATCTGTATAAAACACCACACTATTTGGGTTGCGTAAGCCAGACAAGTAGGTAGAAACTTTATCAAATTTTTTTGTTGCAGTGTTGAACTGTTCAAAAATATAAAGCTTGCCTTTTTTGGTATCATTACGGGTATGCATTTCGGTTACAAACAATCGATTATCTGGGCTAAAAGCCATAAAACGCAACTGTTCATATCCTTCTGCTGCAACATGTAAAAAATAATCGTTCGGAACATTCAGATTAAAATTACCTATTTTCTTTAAACTAACTTTGCGTGACACCACTTTTTGAATTTTTGCTGGAGTTGAAAGCGAGCTAGGTACCGCATCGTTAGCGGATGGAGCAGTAACCTTTTTTTTGTGTAGTAAGAAAAATCCTACAGAGGCACATAAAACAAAAACAAAAAACAATGTTATTTTTTTCATACAAATATGTTTAATTCTTAACGTAGTTATAACATATTTTTTAAAATAAAAGAATTATAAAAAGTTTGCTCTTCATGTGTTTTCATGTTAGTTTAAAAACAGTTTCATTCGCAACCAGGAGAACATCTCATGAAGATACTTGTAAACGGATACGGATTCCCTTTTTGCCTAGTAAGAGATGGCAACTTCGAGCGTTATCTTGGTGAAATAAAAACGTTCCTCGATTGATTTTGATCAAATATTTTAGATTAAAACTAATCACATAGCGTGGAATTTATCCACCTCAAACTAGAAAAAACCTTTATTTTTGCTATAATTAACGTATAAATTATTTTTATAAACATATGGAGGTACCATCACCATTTAATACCAAATCGAACAACCCGCTTAATCAACTAGAAAATTCATTGGCAGAACTTGCAAAAAAACTACCCCATCTTCCCCAAAACGTGCGGGAAATATTTGCTAAATATGGACCATACCTAATTCTTATAAGCGCTATTGGCAGCACCTTAAGCGTTATAAGCATGGTATTTGGAATTAATGGACTTAGATTTATCGCTTACTACTCTCCAGGCGGAGGAGTGTGGGGCTACTATTGGACGGTTTTGATATTAGGCACAGCTTTAACCGCATTATTGCAAATAATTGGTCTACAAAAAGGTTTGCTTAAACAAACTAGAACAGGATGGCGATTTGCTTTTTACGCCAGCCTAATAAACATTGCAACCACCTTGCTTCTCACCTATTTTGTGAATGCCTTGGTGGGCGGAGCAATTTCACTTTATCTCCTTTTTGAAATTAGAGAATACTTTAAATAAAAACTTCTTAAAAAATCACTTGAAGAAAGCAAGTGATTTTTTATTT
>CAYUTM010000065.1:0-1226 GCA_964447755.1 uncultured Gammaproteobacteria bacterium | reverse complement strand
AGAAAGGGAACATAAGCAAGACTGAGCACTTTGGCAAGTGATTTTTTATTTGTATTATGTTCAAGATTTCTAAACAACCAACTTTTTAATTTGAGCAACAATCGCCTTTGCCGAAATTTTTTCGTAATCAAGCAACTCTTGTATTTTCCCACTTCTCGGCATCTTAGTTACAGCTAAAGAAATAATCGGCACCGAAACCTGCCCTATAGCACCAACCACTGCTTCATAAATTCCACCCTCTACATAGTGATCTTCCACCACTACCAGCGCTTTCGTTTCTTTGGCAGATTTTTGCAATGTTTTTACATCAACTGGCTTTACGCTGTACAAATCAATTACCCGAATACTAATCCCCTCTTTTTTAAGAATGTCATAAGCCTTAAGAGACTCATGCACCGTAACACCCGCAGCTACTATGGTGATTTGGTCTATGTTAGTTTTGCGAAGCACTTGGCTTCCTCCAACTTTGAAAGAATCTTTTGGACTATACAAAACAGGCATATCCGAACGCGATGTTCGTAGATATGAAATTCCAGATTGTAGATAGCAAAGCTCCGTTAATTTTTCAGCTGAAATTGCATCGCTCGGATAAAGCACAACGCTTCCAAAAATAGAACGGAACAAACTAATATCTTCTAATGCCATTTGGGAGGTTCCATCTTCACCAATAGAAACACCTGCATGCGAACCCACAAAAGCAGCGTTCCCATGTGAGTAAGCACTCATGCGGATTTGATCAAAACTGCGAGTAAAAAAAACACCAAAGGTAGAAACAAACGGTTTTTTTCCACGTTTCGATAAACCCAGCGCTGTGCCTGCCATATTTTGCTCGGCAATAAACATCTCTAAAAAACGTTCAGGGTATTCTTTTTTAAAAAGTTCTGCATAAGTAGAGTTACTTGTTTCCGCATCGAGAACGACCACGTCAGCATGTTTACTCCCCAATTTTATCAAAGCGTTTCCGTAAGCTTTACGCGTAGAAACTAACTCGTCTTTTCTATATTCACCAATTTTTAAAGCTGAATCATTACCTTGAAGTTTGGAAATTGAAATTTGAGATTTGGATTTTTTAACCTCTTTAGGCTTCTCAACTTTCGCTTTGATTTTCAGATCAATATTCCCCATTTCCTCCAGTGCTTTCTCGCATTCTGTTTTTGACAACGCTTTGCCGTGCCAACCTTCTTTATTTTCCAAAAAAGAAACTCCTTTACCTTTGATGGTTTTGG
>CAYUTM010000064.1:0-4904 GCA_964447755.1 uncultured Gammaproteobacteria bacterium | reverse complement strand
GTGAATCCGGGGCCCCAATAATAACAAACTTAAGGTTGGGAACTAATTTTAAAGCATAAGGAAACATATCTAGAATCAAGTCACTCCATTTAGCTAAATCCGAACGACCAATTCTTCCGATTACAAAATCAGATTTTAAAATACCAATGTCATTTTTAAAATCGCAAATTTCTTGATTTGTTAGACGAAATTTTTCAAATTCTTCCGCATCAACCATATTATAAAGCACTTTCATCCTTTAAAATAACTCGTCAATATTTGGAATATTATATATCTTTCGTTCAAATGCATCATGCTTTGAAAAAAAGAGCAGTCTATTAAATCGGATGAGCCCGAATGATATTTACCAAAAACATTTTTTTCAATAATAATAATTTTAGGATTAATCTCTTTTGCCTTTTTTAGTAAATTATATTCAATATCTACATAATTACCCGAACGATGTATGTGAATAACATCGATTTGCTTTTCCCTTATAAATAGCTCGATTTTCTGGAGTGAAGAATTGGCTAATATATATTCCACTTTGAGCTCACTAAGCTTTCTCTCACCTGCCCCACCTTTGGCATAACCCATTGCAAACACATTAAAAAAATTTCTATTCAAATATTTGCAAAAAGATACTAGGTTTCTTGCACCACCCGCATAGCCTATCACAGAGGCTACCTCTAAAATATTTATTTTCCTAAATATTTTTTCATCCATAATTCTAAAATAAGTAACGACCAAATATGGTTGCTGTAATCAGCGCAATTATTAAGATTATCTTGCCATAATTTGTGGATAGTTTTTTTGGAAAAATAATTTAACAAACTACTACTATCAGAAAGAATGGTGTCTTCGACAATCGATTTTAGATCGGTTTTTAAAATAGTATTTAGCGGAATGGAAAAACCTACTTTCGGACGCCATATTATTTCATCAGGTATTTTATCTTTTACAATCTGCTTCCATATATACTTAGTATTTTTTTCTTTAATTTTAAGAGAGCTTGGAATTCTTAGGGATTGCTCTACCAATCTATAATCTAAAAATGGTGGACGTACCTCCACGGAACTTGCCATCGCTGCAATATCTACTTTTGTTAAAAAACCATCAGCTAGCTGACCTTTTATATCAGCCGCCATAGCCTGATTCCCTCGATCTAACCCAACATCACCAAGCCAATCCTTCATATAAAATGCAGAAGCTGAAAGGTTGATCTGATTTTTGAAATCTATACTGTAAAGATCTGTTTTGGTAAGATATTTTTTACTCACTGGTAGATGATCCTTCCATAAGGAACAGTAATTTGTATAAGCATCATAAAAATTTTTCGAAAGAATTTCTGCTCTATAGGAATAATTTTTAAATGGTTTTAAAAAATAAGGAACTGCCTCACGTGCAAGTTGAGGTAACTTACAATATGTACTCAAAAAAGAAATAAATTGATGATTTTTATAACCACCAAACAACTCATCACCCCCATCACCACTAAGTACCACTGTTACATGTTTTTTAATTTCTTGATTAATTAAAAAACTAGGTAAAGCTGACTGGTCAAAAAAAGGCTCATCATAGCACGAAATAAGCTTATCAAGAATTGACTCGTAATTAATATCTTTTACCTCTATTTCATAATGATCTGTTCCGAAATATTGTGAAGCTTTTTTGGCAAATTCTTGATCCACACTCTTTCCATTAACACTTATAACAAACGTCTTTACCGAACTATATCCTAGTTCAGAAATAGCTGCTACTACCGAAGTAGAATCAATCCCTCCGCTTAAAAATGCGCCCACCGCAACATCGCTGATAAGTCGATGTTTAACTGAATCAAGAAACAAGTTCCACACTTCTTTTTTCCATTCTTCTTCGGATTTATTCTCTTGAATTTCTAAAAAAGTATGAGGATTCCAATAGCAACAAACTTTTACTTGCGAATTTTGCCATGTTAAATAATGCCCTGCGGGTAATTTATAAATATTTTTAAAACCAGTACCAGGTGATGGAACATAACGAAAGCTAAAAGCAAGGTCTATAGCTTGCCAATCAATTTCACGCGATACTGTTGAATCCTGTAGCAACCCTTTAATTTCTGAAGAAAAAATAAATTTTTCTTCTGTGTAGACGTACTTAAATGGTTTTTCTCCCAACCTATCTCGTGCTGCAAACAACTTTTTTTCCTGCTGATCCCAAATTGCAAACGCAAACATTCCGTTAATTTTTTGTAAACATTTTTCTTGCCATTGTATAAAAGAATATAACAACACTTCAGTATCGCTACCTGAATCAAATTTCCAGCCCATTTGCATTAATTCGTCTTTGAGTTCAAGATAATTATATATCTCACCGTTAAAAGTAATCACAAACCTACCATCTGGGCTCACACGGGGCTGACTTCCCCCTTCACTTAAATCAATAATCGCCAATCTTCGATGGCCTAGGGCGACTTTTTGGGACATATCAAACCACTCGCGCTGATCTTCTGGACCTCGATGACTAATAGCCTCCAACATCTTGCTGAATAACTGCCTGTCTATTGGGTTATTTTTTTGTATAATACCTGCGATGCCACACATATATACTACTAAGAGCTACCCTTCTTTGCTTTATAATTTATACCCTCTTGCAACTTAACAATGGCAACCATTCCACTTTCATTCAAAACCCTCTCAATATCAACTTCTTTTTGAGGATTGTCGTAACGTGGCGAAAACCAATCGAACGTATCAAGCAATGACCACTCATAAATATTACTATCGTCAATTCCAGGAACAGCACCTTCATAATTTGCCACTGCTGTTATCCTCTCAACCAAACCTTGCCTAAGTTTTAATTTTTTTCTTAGAAAACGACTAATTGGTAAAGAAAAACTAACCCAAGATTTAACGATTTTAAACAATGTTTCTGTTGGTATTTTTGTAGTAATAGGTCTTAAAAAATATTTTGGATGCATTAACTTCTTAAAACTTTTAACATAAACTCCATGCAAACCCAAAATTCCTCCCGGCTTAAGAACTCGGCACATCTCTCTAAGACCACGCAAAGGATCTGCTGTATGCTGCAAAACTCCAATTGAGAAGACCGCATCAAATGAATTATCTTTAAATGGCAATTTAAGCGCATCTCCCTGGACATAACTACAGTTTATGTAATCCAACTCATCTGTATTTTTCTTTGCAACATCAACCGCATTACTGTAATCCAAACCAACTACTTCCGCCCCCCATCGAGCCATTATTTCTGTAAATCTTCCGGAACCACAACCCACATCCAAAACCAATTTCCCTTTTACATCTTCTTCAAACCACCCCATTCCATTCTGAATCCTCAATACAGATTGACCCACATCATTAAACGAATCAACTTGTGTTTTTGCAAATTTTTCCCATTCAAAACCAAAACTATTTGCGTAATTTTCTTCTGGAACAAATCGTGGAATTGCATTAATAATTGGGTATCTGGACTGACATTCTTTACAGTAAAATAAAGAGTTTTCTTCAACAAGTTCCGAATTATCTTTTGGACAAGAAATAATATTACTTAGGTTAGGCATAAAAACGATACATTAAATAATTTTTAATCTTTAAAAAACAAAACTTAAAAAAATTTCCAACAGACTTGAACCGCCCGAGCTTTAGCTCCTGATTTTTATTAAACACTTCTGGAATAGGATCTTTAATTCTTCTGCCGATAACAAAGTAAGTCAATCTTCTTTTTAAAATACGTTTATTGCCAGATGAAAAATCATCCGCATCAACACTTGATCGCTGTAAATGCGTTAGATGCCAAAATTTATTTTTTAGAAACAAGGTATTCTGCTCTTTAAAAAAAAGTTCATTACTTTCGTCATACAGCGAATCTTGTCCATAAACACCTTGCCAGTGAACACCGATTTTTTTTATAAAACGGAAGGTAAAAAAACCTCTTTTGTTAAAAACTGTAAAACTATATTTTTTATAATACTTATGAAACACATCGCCCACACATAAGTAAAATGGAGCCATCAAACATCGAAGTTTTTCGTCTGATGACTTAATACATAAAATCGCTTCCTCCATTCCTCTATTTGTCCAGACTTCATCTCCATCAAGGATCATGAACCAATCTGTTTTAGTTTTTTGAATCATTTCATTTCGTAGATTGGTATGCTGCTCTTTAGTACACAAACCTTTCTCTTCAAACAAAATTTTACCAGGGTACTTGGTTTGTAGTTTTTTTATTATTTCAACCGTTGCATCTTCTGAACCAGTATCAAAAACAATAATACTGTCAACATAACGCACAACAGATTCTATCGCAAAACCAATGAAATTTTCTTCATTTTTAACAAGACAGTGGGCAGTAATACTACTCATATCAGATTACTTACTTTTGAGCTTTCTAAAAAAATATGGCCAAAAATGCATGAATGAACTTGTAGCACTGCGTCTATTTTTCTTTAAAAACTCGTTATCAAAAACTTCTGGTAAATGCTCGTTAATTTTTACACCAATTAAAAAATAAGTTTTGCGTCTTTTTTTTCCCCTCGTTTCTGTTGTGCTATTTGAGGTATAATCGTTTTCGTCTACAGATGACCTTTGTAAGTGCGTTACATGCCAAAATTTATTTGTAATAGTATATCCTCTAGAAGCATCGCTGTAATAAACTTTATTATCACTCGAATAAAGCTGGTCTACCCCATATTCGCCTACCCACCTCATTCCATCTTGATACTTATAAAAACGCGAAAGCCGCAAATCATGAATCCCTGTTAATTTTTGCATTAAACTTCTGTTATGATCATGAAAAACATCGCCCACACAAAGGTATATATCTGAAAGCACATAATTAATGCGGTCACCATTTTCATTAATACACAATATCACTTCCTCCATTCCTCTATTTGTCCAGACTTCATCTCCATCAAGGATCATGAACCA
>CAYUTM010000063.1:592-5213 GCA_964447755.1 uncultured Gammaproteobacteria bacterium | reverse complement strand
GCAAACGACTTGCACCAACGATTTTGGCAAAAGCATATCAAGCACATTCGCCATCGATTTTTTTGGGTGGTTAGCGATTGCCATCATAAGACGCGCCGATAATTCTGTGGATGTTTCATTCGGAAACAAATCAATCGTTACCGCGAGCGGCTCATTTGGACCATAAGGCTCAAAGGCAATAAGAGACGAAAGCGCAAAAACCGCCGGGCCACTCACACCACGATGCGTGAAGAGAAATGGGCCCGTGAACGAGGTTTTCTTGTCGCGATACGCCGTAAATGTCGCCTGCTCGAATGACAGTCCTGAGATGGTTTTTGGCCATTGTTCTTTTGTTGTGAACGCATTCAGGCTTGGGGCAAGTGACGTGATCGTGTGGCCTAACTCAATCGCAAACGCATACCCATCACCCGTCGAACCCGTATGCCGATAGGCTTGACCACCTGTCGTCAAAACAACGTTGTCGACGATAATCGGCGCGTCATCACCCTTAAAAGAAATCTTGTATCCAGCTGGATCGTTTTGTACGTGAGTGACTTGCGCCTTCAACATGACGTGAACGCTTGAATCACCAAAGAGATATTCAAATGCTCGCACCACATCCTCGCCATCATCAGATTGCGAAAAGGCACGCAGATCTTCTTCAACCTTCATCGGCACGCCATGCGCTTCAAACCAGTTATAGACATCTTCGGGTGAAAATTGATGCATAGCGGATATCAAAAACTTTTCTCCGCGCGGATATTTTTTTAATATTGTTTTTATGTCGGTTATACCGGTAGTGACATTGCATCTTCCCCCACCAGAAATGATAACTTTTTTACCCAAAGAATCGTTTTTTTCTATTAAAAAAACTTCTGCTTCTGGGTTTGATTCGTTAATTGTCACCGCAGCCATCATGCCTGCTGCCCCACCACCGATTACGGCTATTCGCATAGATTTAATTTATTGGCTTTCAAACATGTCGGGTAAATATTTTTTTAGAATTTCAGATGTTTATTTCTAAAATCATCGTCTCTTAAAGCATCTTTAATCATTACATCAAAACCACCATTAATTCCTATTTTATAAAAATTTGTTAGCGACATACAAGTAGGAGGAGAAATTTTTTTAGTTTTAAATTCTTTTAACAAATTATCCAGATTTGATTCTTGAAGATTTTTGTTAAAAAAAGTAACTAAACCATTATATTCTTGACCTTTGAAAAAATTTTTCAAATTATTACAGATTGATTCGCAATTAAAACTTTCTTTTTCGGTTTTATTTATCATGTTACACAATTTTACGTGCCTCTTATTAAAAATAAGGGCGTCTTTATCGCACTTTTCAAAAATGCCAAGAACATCCAGCTTGACAACATCATCATTTATTTTAGTATTTTTTGAATCATAAAATAATTTTCTCATCTCTTGAACAAGAAAAAAATTCTCTATATCAGCAACTTTTAAAACAAAAATATTATCCATATTTTTTTTAGATATTTCTTCTTTAGTCCAGTCGTCTAAATCTATAATACCGTACGCCTGCATACTACTAGCCAAAGATAATCTATTTTTGGCTTCGTTAAAACCTCTGACGTGATTTTCTACATCCGCACAACTAACACACGGAATAACTTTATAATTGGAGAAAATTTTAGAATACAAAATATAATCAAGACTATTATTATTTCCTTCTACAAAAAGAACTTTCTGTTTGTTTGAACCCAAGATTTCCAGCAATAACTCCTGAGGAAAATCTTCATCTTTTAAAATTTCATAATCCCAAGCATTACAATCCAAATTTATGCTCTTAATCCAAATTTTTTGAGCATTTACCCTGCTCGAAGCAAAAGAAAGATCGTGTGTTACATATAAAAACTTAAAACTGTTTTTTAAAGACTCAATTTCATTAAAAACTTGTTCTAAGAGAGATCGATGTAAATATGATTCAGGCTCATCAATAATGATTAAGGTATTCTTGTCAGGAAAATCGGGAATAATAACTATTTCCGCAATTAGTAAAAATATCTCTTTTTCACCATCGCTTAGCTGCTTATATGAATATTCTTCTGATCTACTCTTGGACACCCTTATAACATCACCCCCTCGAATGGAAATACTCGGATAAATATTTAGTGATAGTTGAGGAAAAATTTTAGTCCAGATATCAGAAATATCTTTAAAGAGTTTACCGCCCACTTCTTGTTTATCTTTACATAAAATTCCTATCAACTTTGCAAAATTTGTGCTATCGAGATAACTTGGTTGTCCACCTGGTAACTCTGTATATAAACTCTGACTCTTTATTACACCGACTTGACCAGGTGTAGGATCGTCACCTTCAGTGATATGATCAATATTATTATTTCTCCTGCTTGAAATTCTCCTAATTTTTAGATGTGGATTATCTTCTTCAATTCGACAAGAAAATTTACTTTTTCCACTACCATTCGCTCCAACAATAACTAAATTGCCAAGAGGAATAGTTCGGCCCGATTGGCCGTTTATTTTTGGCGGTAAAGTTATATCTGGCATAGTGGTTAATAAATCTAAAAGAATCCTATCATAGTATTAAAAAATTCTCCACGTTTAATATAAAAAATCGAGACTGCTTAATCTCGATTTTTTAGAAACTAATTATTCTTCTCTCATCTCCACACTCAACACTTTCGTCGGCGTAACCGGTTTTGAAGGCTCACCAGAATTACTCATTTCTACTGCGCTGTTGGCAATTTTATCTACAACATCCAAACCTTTCACTACATGTCCAAAAATAGTGTAATTTTTTGGCAACGGATAATCCGCATGCATAATGAAGAACTGACTACCATTAGTATTTGGCCCAGCATTGGCCATGGCCAAAGTGCCACGAGTGTACTCTCCAGTAAACGGCTCGTCATTGAATTGATAGCCCGGGCCACCAGTACCATCACCTTTAGGATCGCCGCCTTGAATCATAAAACCTTTAATTACACGATGAAAGATAGTGCCGTTATAAAAACCTTTGTTTGCTAAGTCAAAAAAGTTTTTAACTGTATTTGGAGTTTGCCCAAAGTTTAAAGCAATTTCAACAGTACCCTGTGATGTTTTTAAAACTGCGGTGTAATGTTTTGTTGCGCTGAATTCCATAGTAGCTGGTTTAGTTTGTTTAGGGGGTAATTTAACACTTGTTGTTGTCTGCGTCGAGGTTACCGTATCAGTTGGAGCTACTGAAGAGGTAGCTACTTGTGTGTCTGGCAAATCCTTATCTTTTGACTCATTACTAGTTGCCGTATTCGAATTAACAGCAGGAGAACCACACCCCGATACAATCATGACAAAAAGAAAAAATATAAATGGTATATATTTTTTAGCCATAAAATAATTTTTTAAAACTGAATAAGTAAAGAGTAAAATAATTTTAGTGATATGTCAAATTCAGTTAGAACAAAAACAAAAAACCGACTTTTAAAATCGGTTTTTTGTTTTTCTTATTGAAAAATGAACCCTAATTAGACAAAACAATTGGGTACATCTCCGCTCGGCCTTCCGTATATAACAGATTATCAATAAAACCACCTACCACACCATCTCCATTTCCATCATAACCAATATCTGATTCATGGACCAGATATCCGACCCCCCCCTCTGGAACTATTAGACGCCAAATATCTCCTGCTTTAGCACCACCTAATTGATCGATAGCAGCGGAAAAATAAACGGATTTATGTGGATGAAGATAGTATGATTCGCCATTTTCAACTATCGAGCTAAATATAAGCGAGGTATTACCAGAGTCTAAAAGAGATTTGAACGGAACAGCAGGTACAGTAGGATTCGAAACATCATACATATCTGATCGATAAATTTTGTACGTTGTATTCGAACCACTGTGCTGCTGAGCAGCATCGATAAAATTTACTGATCTTATTTGAAGGGGAAAGTCACTGGGATTACTTAGCTTCACTATACCCAAGAGAGCACCATTCATAGCCAACTGTGTCTTTAGCATCAATGGATACGCCGCATCCACCTTAATTCCTTGCACCGGTATGATTTGAGTAAATGCTTTAGCAGTTAAAATTTGATTTTCTTGGCCGAGTTGATTTACTACCTTTACTTTTTGTTGCGTATTTACGCCATAAGCTTCAATACTGGCCATGTCTAGATATGCTCGGAATAGATCCCCGATTCTTGCTTGTCCTTGAACACCAGTTCTTAAACGGACAACCAATGTGATTGAAGATCCTGGTTGTAAAGCTGATGGTAATAAATTTGTGGCACTACTAATAGTCTTGGTACAGACCAAAACAAAACCTGAACAAGAAAAATTGCTCGCAGTAAAGAGTAGATTACTTTGCTCATCATAAAAATTAACTACATCAATATCTTTTACATTAAAAGAAGCTGAAGAACCTGTAAAATTCAGTGTTAATTTTCTCAGTTGGATAGGCTCTTTGTCCGCCGTAAGTTTGAGTGACAGAACATTTGTGTTGGTACCGATCAAAACATTAGTTGGAATAATTGGCGTAGCATTCAAACCTTCCAACATTTCAATTTTTAATTTTCCGAGTTCCGCCACCGCATTCCTCACCGTTACACTCAGCGGTGCTGATACCGCACTATTCAACGCCGCATCGTAGGCTTTTGCTCGTAAAACATAA
>CAYUTM010000063.1:0-582 GCA_964447755.1 uncultured Gammaproteobacteria bacterium | reverse complement strand
CTACGGTTTTAGTATCCCAACTAATCGAATATGGAGCAGAACTATCAGAACCAACCACATTGTCATTAACCAGAAATTCAACTTTGGTTACTCCAACATTATCACTGGCATCAGCGGACAACGGAATGGTATTTTCCACCGTGATTCTGTCTACCGCTGGAGCAGTAAGACTTACTGTGGGAACAGTTCGGTCAGTGGAGGGTTGTGGATTACCACCACCTCCGTTGCCACCTCCACCATTACCACCATTTCCATTACAATCAATCGTAGTTTGTGTTCGATCTACCAATTCATTAAGCGTACCAATTACCATGTCTCCCCTGGCAAACCCTTGTACTGCTGAATCTGGAACGGTATATATAAATGAAGAAAGAATAAAATTGGGTTTAAGAGCAGCAGGAGCTACCTCATGAAGCTTGCTTTGTGCATCTAAATACCAAACCTTTGACTGATCCGACACTACCCTAAAAGCCATACCAGGATAAACTTTATTTTCAGTTACATCACTTTTTTTGCAGACATAATCCCCCCATTCATTAAATTCCAACGTTCTCACCTGGTAGTTATTGCCATGTAGGGTTC
>CAYUTM010000062.1:0-5317 GCA_964447755.1 uncultured Gammaproteobacteria bacterium | reverse complement strand
CCCGACATCCGGGTTTCGGCGTGTTCCGCCCTGAAGGCGGCGGCGGCCAGGCAGCAGGAGCCTGGGTGGGAATGGGAGGCAGAGTTCGACCGCGCGCTCTACGGAGCCCGCTTCTAGCCGGCCACTCTAAAGCCAACCCACTACCCCACACGGCAGTAGGGTGGAAGATCCTCGAATGCTCTTCGAGGTTCCGTCCTGGATAACCCCAGGATGTCACGTGCGAAGCACCGATCTTCGCAAAACCAAAGCCCCAAGTGTTTCACTCGGGGCTTCTTTAATTTTAGAAAAAAATAGATTATTGCTCCGGGCGCTGGACGAAGTCAGAACCTGTCTCCTAAAAATGACGATGTTGGAGAGACGAAATCCGTTTAAGATAGTTGAGAAATGGTAGGGAAATAGTAAACGGAATAATGATATTATTGTTCTACTGCTGAGACAACTTGCCTTAAGACATCAATTGATTTGCCATACACCCATCTTTTTGATTTGTCGAATGTCATTTGATTTATTTTATCAACCAAATATCTTGGTATTGATGTATATTCCTGTGGATACGGCTTCGATGGCATCATGAGGCACCTATCGCCTGCTAATGGCAGAAATGACTTATCAGATGGATTGTCGCAAGTTATGAATTCATGCTCGCTCGAAATGAAGACTGCAAAAAATGCACTTTTAGTTATCAGTTCAGCATGGAGCCCTCCTTCTATGAGCATTATTTGGTTCAGAAAATTATTCAAACGATTTCTATCAACAGGCCACAAATCTTTATTTAGCTGACCCAAGGCTTTGCTTTGATCATTGTAATCATTAACGATTCTTTTGAATCTGTCTCGTTGCGGCTCAACCCTAGCATATTGCATTGACACGAGCCGTATCAACTCATCTTTAAATGTATTTATGGGGAGCTGTGACTGTAATTTTTGCATTAACGAGTGGTAAGTTCCATCAATTCCAGAAAGAAATGGATTTTCAATGAAAGTATCTCTAACACCATTATGATAGAGGGTGTAATAATTATTAACTGCCCCTACCCCACCAATTGGGAGAGGTTTTATTTCTTTTGTTATTTTATCGTATCTATAAACATTTTCCTTATCTCGAGAGAAATACTGCAAATATATTTGCGCTGTAAGATGGTGTGATTTTGGTTCTGAATCATGCATGTAGTTAAAAATAAAGTCCTCTAGTTTAGTGCTAAAAATACCTGACCACCTATTCGTTAGGGGTATTCGTTAGCTCCGAGGGCTGGGATCGAACCAGCGAAATCCACGTTAACAGCGTGGCGTTGTACCACTCAACTACCTCGGAATGGCTACTACACTAAACGTAATATGATTTTAAATTACTGTCAAATACGCACAGCAATTATACCCTTTTGGCATCAAAAATAAAATAGCAATGCACTAGCACACAAAGACTCTGACTTTCTAAAAGAAGATTATTTTAGTACACTAGTGGTACATTTAGAAAATAAAATCCTTCTTTATGAAATACTTCATGCGCACCGCATCGGTTTGTCAAATTATTTTTTTAGAAATGGTTGCCATTTCTTGTACTGCTTCAGTTTTCGCCACAATTCTGAGCATGTTTAATTTGTTTGGTTGCGCAGCGCCTATAAAAATAACTCTCTACCTTATTGCTGCAACAATTTTAGGAATAATCTGTTGGTATGCTGTGTTAAAAGGAATTATTTATCCTACGGTTGGCAAAGAATCTTTTCGACCTGTGCTTAAAATAAGCAGACTCATGATTCCAAACCCTTTTTTAGGGGCAAGCAAATACTTTTTTCCTTCTACTAACCCTAGCTATGTTTTTGCAGACATCGTAGCTATTTTGTTTGGTGCCTTTTTTTTCTGGGTAGGAAATAACCCGCCAAGTATAAAAGGCTGTGTTTTTGAATATAATTATTTATTCGGTTATTTCACCATTTCACTTCCATTTTTATTTCCCATTATCAGGCTTATATCCTGGTATATTTTAAAGAGAAAATTATCAGCTGAAGAATCCAAAAAAGCTTGGGTGCCGGTTGCTTATTTTTGGGGAATAGTTACTAGCGTGCTCTTACTTATTCTCCTCCTGGCAAAATTTTCTTGGAAATAAATACTAAAAAAGCTCCCGATGGGAGCTTTTTTTGTTTTTACACTTCTCGTTTTTCTTTTTTTCGAATTAAGTACCAGTGATACGAAAACAATGGAATTGCCACAACTAACATTGAAATACTCCACACCATACTTTGCTCAAAATTTGCCTTGCGGTTTTGTTCTTGCATTTTTCTATTCATTTCTTTTTGTTGAGCACACTGATCAACAGAGATAGGCGCACTCTCTGGAGGAACTGTTGGTTTGCCAGAAGGTGTAATCACCCCACCAGGAACCACACCTAAACCATCACAACCTGGTGCATACGTATCAAAATATCTATCAGCCCCAATAAATACATATGTTTTAAGCACATCGTTGATAATTGTTGCTGTTGATATTACGATCATCATTAACGCCACAAAAGAAACAAGATGTAGGTAAATATTTTTAATAATCATTCCTCTAGATGAAGTTTGTTCCATATTTTTTTATTTAAAGTTGAATTAACGTATACCAATTAATTTTCGAACCCCCTCCATTGTTTTTTCTGCGACTTTTTTTGCCTGCTCGGCACCGGAGCGCACTATTTCTTCCACAAGCTTTTTGTTTTTTAACAACTCTGCGCGCTTGGTTCTAAATTCTGCAAAATGATTTGCAATACTGCCAGCTAGTTCTGTTTTTAAATCTCCATAACGGATAGAGCCATTTTTTTCTGCTACGGAAAATTCTTGATATTTCTCAGCACTTCCAAATTCTTTAAACAGGTCCAGTAAATTTTGTACTCCTGGTGATTCTCCTCCACCTTCAGTGGCAGTGACTGCTTTTTTCAATTTTGCTTCAATTTCTTTTTCATCTTCACAAAGTTCTATCACATGACCGTGCCCCAAGCTTTTACTCATTTTTTTAGTGGGCTCGAGCAAACTCATTACTTTGGCCATGGGTGTTAAAATATGTTTAGTCTCAGGAAAAAATTCTCCATATTTTTTATTAAACCAACGTGCGATATCGCGGGTTAACTCAATATGCTGCACCTGATCTTGCCCCACAGGTACAAAATCACCTTTATATAAAAGAATATCTGCGGCTTGAAGAACTGGGTAGGTGAGCAAGCCTGCGCTCGCCTGATTGAGTGAGCGTAAAAAAATTAAAGTATTTCTAGCAACTGCCTGGGCAGGACCAATTTCTTTTTCCACTACTTGTAATGCTGTCTCAATATCATTCAGCGTCTGGCTTCCACCCGTTTTATCTTTAAACTGAGTCATTCGGTATAATTCTGAGACAGGTGTTAAAGAATTAAAAACCCAACCAAGTTCAGTATGTTCTGGCAAGTGCGACTGCACAAAAAAGGTAGATTTTTTTGGATCAATTCCAAGAGCTAGTAATTCTACGGTGACATTAAAAACCTTTTCTCTACGTTCATCTGGGGTCATTTTTCCCGTTAGTGAATGATAATCAACAACACAAAAATAACAATCGTACTTACCACAGTTTTGCAACTCCACCCAATTTTTCACCGCACCCAAATAATTACCAAGGTGCAAATTACCTGTTGGTTGAATTCCCGAAAAAATTACTGGTTTAGACATAAAAACAAATCAAATAACCTGGCTATTGTAGCAAATACCACCAATTAAGCAAGTTGCTTTTTTACCAAAAACGTGTTATTTTTTCCATATTAAACATACTTTTATTATCTTATGGAAACCTCCTCTCACGCATTTCCAGAAAATTTACAGGACTCACCCAAAAAAACAGAGGCCAACAATACTAACGCCGCTGAATTAAAGCCAAATGAATATAAAATAAACCAAACCTACTCATTAAATTTTGCAGAACTAGGTGCCGATACTTTTCATGATTTTAACGCACATTCATTCTTCGTAGATGAACAACCCCTCGAGATACAAGGTATTCAAATACGGTATGATGCTCAAGAAAAAAAAGTTATTATTAATAATGAAAAACAAATTTCTCCATTAACTTTTTTAGCACATCTTGGAATAGGGTTGTACGAAGGTGGCTTTAAAATTATCGATTATATAAACAGTGGTCTAGAAAATCGCAAAAATGTGGAAGAGGAGGATGAGCCGCTTTTAAATTAGTAGTGGTACTTCCTGTTTCCTAAAATCATAAAACCACGATAGAGCTGTTCGAGCAAAAAAATGCGCGCCATTTGGTGGGTAAAAGTAAGTGAAGACAAAGACAGAACCTGATTACCCATTTTGGCAATTGAACTTTCTAAACCAAGCGGGCCTCCAATAACAAATATCAATGTTTGAAAATTCTCTTGCTGCTCTGCTATTTCTTCTGCAAACTGAACAGAAGAAAACTGCTTTCCTTTTTCATCCAAAACAACTACATACGCATTTCGAATTTTAAGCAAAACATTTTTTATTTTTTCTGCTTCCTTTTGCTTAACTAATTCATTGTTTGTTTTTTCAAAAAAAGATTCTTCGCGAGATTCATGTATAATTACCTTGGCATAGGGTGTGAGTCGTTTTAAATATTCGCGCTCCGCCTCTTGCCAATAAGTCTCTTTGAGCCGCCCCAGAGTGACAATATGAATGGAAAGCATAAAATTTTAGGTATTGCGATTACTTTTTAAGTAAGCTATAATAAAAAATATCATTCAAATATAAGAAGTGTCAATTTTATGGAAAATCGCCAACCAATCAATCGTGCAAATGAAAATATTTTTGGTAGCGAAGGAAAAGACAATAAAGTGAGCTACGCACAAATCGAAGCTATTATTGCACAGCTTGAGGGCGTGCCATCAGCACTAAAACTCTTAGACACTCTCGGCGACACAGATCCCGCTGACCAACAAACCCTTCAAAAGCTACACGCTCGGGCACTAGAAATTCTAAAAAAACGACAGGAAATTAAAGAAAAGAAATTTAGTCTTCGCGAAGCGCAAGACACCAAAGAAACTAAATTTACTCAACTAGAAAAAGCGTCGCTTGAAAGACTAAAAGAAATTATTGGCAACGTCAAAAAAGAAGGTAAATTTTTAGGTCAAGGAGCGACTGGAATTGTATATGTTGACACAAAAGAACCGAAAAGATGTTATAAAATAATAAAAGAAAACGATCAGTACGCCCAAGTAAATAGTGTAGGAAGAGAAACAGAATTTCTTTCCGCCTTAGCAGATTTAGAAGTTGATGGGGTACGGACACCAAAACCTCATTATTGGGCAATGCACGAACAGTATCATGTTTTGGTCATGGAGCGTT
>CAYUTM010000061.1:0-5557 GCA_964447755.1 uncultured Gammaproteobacteria bacterium | reverse complement strand
AATGGAATTTTTCCAACTTCTTCATACACAAATTCTTTACCAGTTTACACTTTGGCTAATACGCCAAATGCGCCAGAGTATGTTCGGTCTGCAAACACTTCAACAGTCGAAATTAAAATCAATACTAACACTTTGAATGATAATTCAATTGATGTTCCGTATGTAGTGAAAGATCAAAGAGAGAGTGGGGTATATTTTTTACAATCAAACGGATCTTGGGATATTGCAACATCAACACTTTCTATTGAAAACATTGGCTTTGCTTCACCAACAACTACAAGTGGTTTGGCGCCAAACACCCGACACACTATTTCTTTGGCAAGTGTAAATCGTGACGGTGAACTTTCACCATTTGGTGAAGCGCGCACTGTATATACACACTCTTCAGTTCCCAAAAATCTCGCTACATTTTTTAGTGCTGCTCAGCGTAAGCTAGGTTTTTCATGGTCTGGTGACGGTTCTCAGTACTATGTTGAAAATATATCAACCGCCGAACATTCTGATTGGTTTAGTGGCTCAAGTTATGATTTTTCAAATATAAATTGCGGCGTCTCATATGCTGTGCGAGTAAAAGCGCGAAATGGTGATGCGGTTGAAACTCAGTGGGCTTCTCTGAGTGTTCAAACTCCTCAATGCACGAATGGTGGGAGTCCTGGTTATTTTGACCCAAGCCCCCCTGAATTACATGCTTTGAAAGTAGATTCTGTTACCTCTAGCGGAGCTGTGCTATCTTTTACGGTTGACCGAGCAGCTTTTGTTTCGATATCAGAAAATAATTTTCAAACACCTTCGGTTTGGAATATTTTTTCTCCTCGTCTTGAGTATGTTTTTGCGTCGGGTAGAATGCCAACAAAATTATATGTTAAATTTGCCACCGCAAATTCTCGGATTGAAAGCCCGGTATACAGCGTTGTGTTACCAACTTCTCCTACAGAATCACTTTATTCTACTTCTCTTAAGCTTCCTTCTTCCAAACAGGCTGTGCCTGTGTCTAAGATTGTCTTTTTTGAAGTTCCTAAAACGGCTTTGGTTTACAAAAAAAATACGAAGTTTTCTTACAAATATACATTCACCTCTTCATTAAAAACCGTTAAAGTGGTAAGATTTATTGAGACAAAAAGTGGTAAGATTTTATCACAAAATAGTTCAAGTAAAAAAATTGATAAAAATAAAAAACTTTCTGTTCGAGTAAATCAAGTTGTGCCAACCAAATTAGTTCCAGGAAGTTACAATATGGTTATTCGTATTTTGGACGGAAAAAACAAAATAGTTGATCAAAACAAATTTTCATTTCAGGTAATAAAGAAAAAATAATTTTTGTATGCCTCTTCAGAATGAGCAAGCGGGTGTTGTAGAAGTGCCTATATCAAAACAATTTCGTACGCGCTATGTGCTCATTTTTGGGGCAGCAGCTTTTTTAATATCTTTTATTGTAATCTGCTGGAATGAAAGTAGATCTAATATGCTGGCCCTAGCAAAACGAGCTCGAGTTGTTTCTTCAAACGATGCGGCGGCAGCGGGAATGGGAACCAGTATGGTTGTTATGTCTGGTCAGATTGAGTCTGATGAAAAAGTTGAGGACACTTTTAATGTGGCAGATTCAGAGGTTGTGGTTAAACCAAACAATTGGATTGTGCTGAATAGAAAGGTTGAATTTTTTGGTTGGAAATCACGTGAAAATAAAGATGCAAATGATTCGGCCTGGCTTAGTGATAGTTCATTATCTGAAAACACAAATCAAATTTTACATATTAAAAATAATACATTCTCAGTAGCAAACGGTCAGCTCGGAACCTATTCTTTGGATGTTAAAAAAATCCAATTTCCATCTGCAGAATTACAGCAACTGGTTTTTTTAAATGACGAAGATGTTGTGCTACCCACTCGACCAGATATTGTTTTTGAGCTGGTTGGTAATCACTACATTTTTATTGGTGTAGGAACGTTTGCTAACCCCAAAATTGGGGACATAAGAATCAGTTATGTGGGTGTACCAAACAAAATTCTTTGCACACTATTTGGAGCTGTAGAAGATGGTAAACTGGTTCCCTTTACTATTCCTAAAAAATTTGATTTTTATCGATTATTTTTTGCTGCAAATAAGGATGAGGCTTTGGAACAATTAAGTTCTGAACAGGTACCATTTTTTTTATTTTTCCGAATGTTCGGTGGTGGTGTAATGGTTTGCAGCATGTTGGTTATACTTCTTTTTAGTAAAAAAAAGAAGTAGTTTGTTTCTAAATAAAATTTGATGCAAGCCGTATTTTTATGATTTTTGAGTAGTAGCATATGAAGATTCATAAGGATATGTATGTGTCTGACTTGCCGGGCATTGGTAAAAAAACCGCCGCTCTATTTAATCGACTTGGCATATTTACTGCATACGATGCTTTAAACTACTTTCCATTTCGTTATGAAGATTATCGTTCTCAAGTTAACATAGATGATTTGCAAGAGGGTGAAATAGTAACTATATGTGGGATTGTTGAACTGATTGCTAACAGAAGAAGTTTTAAAACAAAAAAAATAATAACAGAGTGTCTTGTTAAAGATGAGACTGGAACGGTGCGGGTAATGTGGTTTAACCAGCCTTTTCTCAGTAAAAATTTGCAACCAGGCTCTAAAGTTTTTTTGTCCGGAAAAGTTACTCGCGACATGCTTGGTCTTGTTCTTGTTAGTCCAGCTTACGAAAAATTTATCCAAAACCATGATCAGTTGCATACGTCCAGATTAATTCCTGTATACGCCTCTGTTGCTGACTTGACTCAAAAAACTATTCGTACAGTAGTTAATTACGTTATTCAGTTGGCTGATGAAGCTATTGATTGGGTTCCGGAAAAAATAATACATGAGCATAATCTTGTATCGCTCAATTTTGCTTTAAAAAAAATTCATTTCCCAGAAAGTGAGATTGAGATGCAAAAAAGCATTCGACGACTAAAATTTGATGAACTTCTTTTGATACAACTTAAAGCTGAGAAAGGTAGAAATGATCGCTTGCTTGCCCAAGCGATTCCTCTTGAGTTTTTTCAAGAAAAAATAAAGAAATTTGTAGCTTCACTACCTTTTGCTTTAACAAAAACACAAAAAGTTTCAACGTGGGAAATTTTACAAGATATATCTCATACTTCGGCAATGAATCGGTTGTTGTCAGGAGATGTTGGTTCTGGAAAAACTGTTGTTGCGGCAGTCGCAGTTTATAGTGCTTTTTTAAATAATGCACAGGTAGCAATTATGGTGCCAACAGAAATCTTGGCACGACAGCATTTTGAATCTTTACGTAGTGTGCTTGCACAATATGGGGTGAGAGTGGGTTTGTTTACGAGGAATCAACGCTGTAGTACGGAGAATGTGAAAAAAAATTTACATAACGAGGATGGTGAAGATACACATACTCCGGTTGATAACGATAAAATTTCAAAGGTAAAGATGTTACAAAAAATACAGAATCACGAAGTTGACGTAGTGGTTGGTACTCAGGCGTTTTTATCTGAGCATGTGGAGTTTAAAAACTTAGGTTTAGTGATAGTTGATGAGCAGCACCGTTTTGGTGTGGAACAGCGAAAAATTATTAAGGCAAAAGGTAAAGAGGCTCATTTTTTAAGCATGACAGCAACACCAATTCCTCGCTCTTTAGCGCTTATGATTTATGGCGATCTTGATGTTTCTGTTATCAGTGAACTACCGCCCGGAAGAAAGCCTGTGATCACTCGTTTGGTTGAGCCGCATAAACGTGATAAAGCATATCAATTTATTAGAGATTTGGTGTCTCAAGGCCGCCAGGTTTTTGTAGTTTGTCCGTTGATTGAACAAGCTACGGATGCGTCAACTGCGATGACAAAAAATACCGTTACACAAAGCTTGTTTTCCACCATCGAAAAAAAAACCGTAATGGATGAGTTTAAAAAATTGTCGCAGAAAATCTTCCCCAGTTTAAGAGTTGGATATTTACACGGAAAAATGAGGTCCGAAGAAAAGGAAGAAATTATGCATAAATTTAGTGTTCATGAAATTGATATCTTAGTTTCAACGTCTGTTATTGAGGTTGGGGTTAATATACCAAATGCCGCAGTTATGATGATTGAGGGTGCCGAGAGATTTGGTTTGGCCCAACTTCATCAATTTAGAGGTCGTGTTGGTAGGTCGGGTTTTCAATCATATTGTTTGTTATTTACTGAAGTTTTTAGTGCGCCCGTGCAAGAACGTTTACATTTTTTTGAGCACTGTTTAGATGGTTTTAAATTGGCAGAAAAAGATTTAGAAATTCGTGGCCCAGGGGAGGTGTATTTTACCGAGCAAAGCGGAATGATGCAACTGCGTCTTGCTAAACTAAGTGATTTTGACCTTATTAAAAAAGCGCGTACCGCAGCACGTGCTTTAATAACAGATATTTTAGATTACCCTCTTGTCTTAGAAAAGATAAAAAAATGGGATGAAGCAATACATTTAGAGTAATAATTAGCTCTTTATAATATCGAGAATATGTTTAACAGAAGTAACAGATACATTTTTTTGGGTTGTCGTGTGTTTGCCAGTATTAGTAATTATTTTTTTAAAACCCAATTTTTCACACTCCTTAATTCTTCTTTCTAGTTGGCTTACTGGCCGTATTTCTCCTCCTAAACCAATTTCTCCAAAGAAAATAATATCGTTTCCTAAAGAATGATCTTTAAACGAACTAGCAACTGCTGCCGCAATGGCAAGGTCAACAGCTGGTTCGTGAATTTGTAAACCCCCTACAACGTTTACATGAACATCGTATTGTTCAAGTGGAAGTTTGCCCCTTTTTTGTAGCACTGCTAGTAAAACAAATAGTTTGTTTAAATCGATGCCACGTACTTTGCGTGTTGGGTAGCCAAATGCTGTTTTGGTAACAAGTGCCTGAACTTCTACAACAATTGGCCTAGTTCCTTCAATTAAACACGTGAGAACATTTCCGGCCACCGCTTCCCCTCGATCGGATAAAAAAGAAAGTGAGGGATTCTTTACTTCTTCTAATCCATATTCTTTCATTTCAAAAATACCAATTTCGTCTGTTGGTCCAAAACGATTTTTAACCGTACGTAATATTCTGTAGATGTTTTCATTGTCACCTTCCAAATAAAGTACTGTATCAACAAGGTGTTCAAGAGTTTTAGGGCCAGAAACAAAGCCTTCTTTTGTAACGTGTCCTATTATAACAATAGCTGTGTTAGTTGATTTTGCTGTTTCTAAAATTTTGGCAGTAGCTGTTTTTATTTGTGACAGTGCTCCAGGTTCTCCTTCGGCTTCTTCGGAGGTGAGAGTTTGGATTGAGTCAATAATTACAAGCGGTGGTTTTAATTCACGAATAGTGGCATTAATTTTTTCAACAACCGGTTCATTTGCTAGGCGCATGGTGGAGGAGGTTGTTTTTTGTAAGCGTTCGGCCCGGAGTTTTATTTGCTCCGTTGATTCTTCGCCAGAAATATAAAGAGTTTTAGGAATTAGAAGAGCTAATTGTAAAGCTAGGGTAGATTTTCCTATTCCTGGGTTTCCGCCTAGAAGAGTTAGGCTACCAGGAACAATTCCACCACCC
>CAYUTM010000060.1:0-6171 GCA_964447755.1 uncultured Gammaproteobacteria bacterium | reverse complement strand
GCGTAGCCAGCTGATTTACAGTCAGCCCCGTTTGACCGCTTCGGTATCTGCCCATGCATGATTATAACTGACTCAATTTATGCTTTAAACCTTCAAGTTTATGGTTATTTGGATTTACTGATCGTAACTCTTGATACATTTTAAAAGCAACTTGCTTGTCGCGACATAGTATAGCAACCTCAGTTAATAAGTCAAGATATTTTGGATTTTTCGGTTCAATTTCAACTGCAGAGAAAAGTGCTTCTTCCGCTATTAGTGGTTGATTGATTTTTAAAAACAATTCTGCTAAATGATAAAATCTAGGCGCCAACGCATCATTGGCAATAACGGCGCTTTGATAATACTGGATGGCCTGCTCTATATCCCCACGTTCCTCTACTATATCACCAAGTTTTACCATAATCGAATCATCCTCTGGACTAAGATGTAATAAAAACTTATATGTTTCAATTGCTTCGTTGGTTGCGCCTTTGGCCAGATATGTGTCACCCAGACCTCTATATGCTGCAACCGCATTTTTATTCAACTTTATCGCTGCTATAAAAAATTCCTCTGCCTGCTCATACTTTTCTTGACTCAATTGCTCTTGGCCATCTTGAATCAACTGCACAAACTTTTCTTCTTTTTGTTTTGGAGTTAAAAGAGCTGGTTCACCCCCGGCCAGCTGCGTAACGTGCTCGTGATACCACAACGTTTCAACTCTCCCAACATATTTACGAAATCTTCCTTGCATTTTTTCCCAAAAAAACTTAAACGGACTCATTTTTTTACTCCAAGCCTTTTTAAGCAACACGCCCTGTTCCTCAACGCGCTTATTTAGAATCTCTTTTTTTCGCAAGACTTCTTTCTCACGCGGAATGATAGCCACATCTAAACGAGAAAGCTGTGGGAATTTTTTAATGAGGATGCTGGCAAAAGCAATAAAGGCTAACCCACTGATTACTAATGGAATCAAGAAAAACATAGAAAAATATCACGAAACTTTTTTAATTACCTCTTGCCACTGCTCAAAAGATGTGGAGATTTTTCCTACAAGCACACCATGAACATTCTCCTGGTTTAAAAATGATACAACATTTTCTGCACGAACACTTCCGCCATACAAAAGTATGGGGTCACAATTGGGCAAAATATTGTTAGCGATCTCTTTAATAATCTGGTGCACACGCTCAACTTCCACTGAATCACACGAAACACCTGTTCCTATGGCCCACACGGGCTCATAAGCAATGAAAAGACGTATCGAATCATTCCAAGCGACACCTTCTAAGCAAGCGCGTAATTGTATTTCAAGCACATCATCGGTAAGGTTATCATTTCGCTCTCTCTCAGTTTCTCCCACACATATAACCGGTGTTAAACCAATTTCAAGAGCATTTTTGATTTTTTCACGAATCTCGTGATTTGTTTCGTGAAAAATATGACGGCGTTCCGAGTGACCTACCAATGCGTAGCTTGCACCAACTTTCTGATACATCTGCGCGGAAATTTCACCCGTATAACCACCTTTTTCTACCCAATATATGTTTTGAGCACCTATCTTTATAGCGCTATTTGTATCTAACTCAGAAGAAACGTCGGTAAAAGAAAGTGCTGAAGGAAAAATAGCCATATTTACGTGGGGTGGAAAATTTTTCTGATTTTCGTTAAGAGTGCGGGCCAATACAACACTTTCTTCATGGTCTAGATACATTTTCCAGTTTGCAAATAAATATACTTCTTTTTTTTGTAACATAGTCATATATTTATTTAAGGTAAGTTAAAAACTTAGTCTTATCAAAAGAACCAATGGCAGCGTAATGAGCTTTTTCAAAAGAAAGTAAGTTTTGTGCCACTCTGCGAACTTGTGTAGCAGTAACTTTTTTTAAATTTTTAATTGTAGTCGCCGGTGTTTCTATTTTGGTTGAAAATAACAATTTTTCCGCATACCACTGAGCTTGTTGATAACTATCTTCCATCTGCAACGCCATACTCCCAAGAATATTATTACACGCGTCATCTAATTCTTTTTTATTCACTAAGTCTGTTTTAATTTTTTGAAACTGCTCAAAAATAACTTTAAACGCTTCTTTAATTCGGGACGGATCAAGACCAGCCTGAATATAGAATGAACCGACATCTCGATATGTAGAAATTCCACTACGCACCATGTACGCCAAACCACGCTTTTCTCGCACTTCGGTAAAAAGTCTCGAACTCATTCCTCCACCTAAAATTGTAGACAAAATTGCCAAAACAAACCTGTCTGGATGGTTCGTTTTAAATGCTGGAAATCCTATGATGCACTGTGCCTGATCAACTTTTTTTTCTTTTACCGAAACACGGTCTTGAAGTTTTTTAGAAACAGCAGCCAGATTAACACGATCAAATTTTTTGGAGTAATAAGCTAAACTTGTAGCGTCTTTTGGTGCAGCATGTGTGCCAAAAAAATTGGTAATCTTTTTTGTTTTTTCAGAATCAACAGCACCTGCCAAAACTAAAATCATGTTCTTTGCCGAATAATGTTTTTGATAAAACGACCATAAATCATCCCTGCTCATTCCTCGAACGCTCTGCGCAGTACCTCCAATATCCCACCCCAACGCATTGTCTCCAAAAAGCAAAGCCTCGAATAATGAGTCAATATCCATAAGCGGATTATCGCTGTACATACGCAACTCTTCTACAATAGCCCCTTTTTCTTTTTCAATTTCATCACTATCAAATCGAGAATTAAATAGCATGTCCGACAAAATATCATATGCCAAATCTTGTTTTTTTTCAGCAATTTTTATGTAATAACCTGTATATTCCTTGTTCGTAAAGGCATTATAATGAGCGCCAACACGGTCAAGATCACGTGAAATATCTAAAGTCGTGGCACGTTTATCTGTGCCCTTAAACATAACATGCTCAACAAAATGAGAAATACCCGAAAGTCGACGCTCTTCGTATCTTGAACCAACGGGAAACATTGCTAAAACAGTAATAGCTTTTGTTCCCGGTACTGGAACGTTCACTAAAGTAATACCATTAGACAAGTGTGAAATACGGTGCATACATTTTATAATTAGGCTTCTAAATGCGCCTGCACATAATCCATAACCTCTTCTATGAAAATACGTTCTTGCTTCATAGTATCTCGATCTCGAATGGTAACTTTTTTATCTTCAAGTGATTCAAAATCTACTGTCAAACAGTATGGAGTACCAATCTCATCTTGACGTCGATATCGCTTACCAATACTTCCTGTTTCGTCGTAGGTAGTCATCCATCTTGAAGCCAAAGTTTTTTGGATTTCAACCGCCAAACCAGACAGTTGTTCTTTTTTAGAAAGAGGTAAAATCGCAACTTTAATAGGCGCCAATGATTTATGAAGACGTAAAACTACTTCAGTTTCGTGCTTACCACCCTCCTCACCGCTTCTTGCTTCCACCTCTTCAAATGCATCCATCAAAAAAGCTAGCGCGGCACGATCGGCACCATCGGATGTTTCAATAACCCACGGAATAAGTTTTTCGTTTTTTTCTTGATCAAAATATAATAAATCCTGACCACTGTATTTTCCATGCCGAGACAAATCCCAATCACCTCGATTATGAATACCGGCCAATTCTTTAAAACCAAGACCTTCATAATTGTACTCCACATCCACAGCTGCTTGCGCATAATGCGCCAGTTCATCGGCTGCGTGATCACGCAAACGTAGTCGATCTTTTTTTATTCCATAATTTAGATACCAATCATACCTAAGCTGCTTCCACATTTCATAATATTTTTGAGCTTCAGCTGGCCGAACAAAATACTGTTGCTCCATTTGCTCAAATTCACGTGTACGAAAAGTAAAATTGCCGGGAGTTATTTCATTGCGAAAAGCCTTGCCTATCTGGGCAATTCCAAAAGGAAGTTTTTTGCGCATGCTTTGTTGAACGTTTAGGAAATTTACATAAATACCCTGAGCCGTTTCTGGACGCAAATATACTTGGTTTGCCTCATCTTCAATAACGCCAATAAATGTTTTAAACATCAAATTAAACTTTCTAACTTCCGTAAGCTCCCCTTCGCACTCTGGGCAAACTATCTCGACACCCTCCCAAGAACCCGGCCTAAAATCAGGCTTAATTCCTTTTGCTTCTAATAAATGATCAGCCCGAAAACGACGGCGACATTTTTTACAATCAACTAAGGGGTCAGTAAAACCTTCTACATGTCCACTTGCTTCCCACACTTTTGGATGCATTAAAATAGCAGCATCAAGACCTACAATATCCGGTCGTTTTTGCACCATATCCTTCCACCAAGCTTGCTTTACATTGTTTTTTAACTCAACACCAAGAGGACCATAATCCCAGGTATTCGCAAGCCCACCATAAATTTCACTGCCTGGAAAAATAAACCCTCGGCGTTTACAAAGAGAAACAATCTTTTCCATACTATTTTCTGACATATTTTATAATATTACAGATCTTTATTCTTATTTTTAGAATTATCATCAGTTTTTGACATCTCCAATAAGTATCCTCCAAAAAAATATCGCAACAACCAGTATACCAAAAACTAAAATCCCCACATCCAATCACTTATGCACCAAAAAACTTCGCTGTACGTTTATACCGCCAAAATTTCTTTTTCTTTATTATCACCTATTGCTTTAATTTCATCATTATATTCCTTCACCAGTTTTTCAACATCTTCAAATAGGCGAAATTTTTCATCCTCGCTAATCATTTTTTGCTTTTCTTCGCTCGCAATGGATTCACGAACTTCTTCGCGAATTTTTCGCACAGAAACACGCGCTTGTTCTAACTTTTGGTGCAAAACTTTAACCAATTCTTGCCGTCTTTCTGAAGTTAATTCTGGAAGATTGAGACGAATAACCCGACCGTCATTAACTGGATTAATTCCCAAACCTGAATCTCTAACCCCTTTTTCTACCGCGCCAAACAAACTTTTGTCCCAAGGTTCTAAAACTAAGGTTTTAGCATCACTTACCGTAATTGAAACCACTGCTTTTAAAGGTTGTCGCATACCATAGGCTTCAACAAAAACATTTTCAACCATAACACTCGATGCTCGCCCCGTACGCAAACCCGCTATATCTTGTTTTAAAAAATCAATAACTGAAGAAAAATTTTTTTTAAACTCATGAATATTCATAATAAATGAAGTTAAATTTACGTGAAGAAGTCAGTAAACGCTAAAATAGAGCTTTCTATTCTTACCACGTTAATCGAGCAAAGTAAAGCCTAAAAAAAGCATTGTCGAATTTTTCGGGTGAACATACAAAGCCACCGGAATAGTATTTGTTGGAAGTTTTTTTGTTGCCCATGTTTTTCCAGCATTTATCGATTTAAAAAAAGTAGAACGTAGAGGCTTGTTATTTTCATCAAATGTTGTTGCTGTATAATACATTTCATTTTCATTAGATGGATTTAGACCAAATGAATAGATATTAACGCTTCCAGGAGCTGTATTTATCGCTAGTTCTTTCCAAGTTACTCCAGCATCATTAGAACGCAAAATGCCATATTTTGAGATCCAAAAAAGGGCATCAGATTTGGTCGCATGCAAAACAAGTCTGTAAAACTTGCTACTATCTGCAAATTTTTCAAACGGTTTTCGTAAATCTAGCCAGGTAATCCCCGCATCATCAGATCTCACAAGTCCGTTTTCTTGACTTGCAACGTAAATACGCTTTGGTGCCAATGGGTCACTAACCAAAGTTGCTATCTGAAACGGAAGACGCTTAACGGTGCGCCATGTTGACCCACTATCAGTGCTTACAAGAATATCGCCTCCCTGCAAAGCAATATACACAAGCTGTGGTGTAGAGAAATCTGTTGCTACGGAAACAATTTTTTGAGACGGAGAAGGTTCTGTGTAAACAGAAGTCCATGTTCGACTACAATCAGTTGTTTTATAAGCACCGTTGCCGTCAGTTACATAAATAGTACATTTATCTTTAGGATCAACAGCAACAGAATAAATGAACTTGCCAGCAAGTTGATCGACCGCTTTCCAAGTTTCTCCCTTGTCATAGGTATAATACATACCCTGACCACGAGTGCCTACATATAGGGCATCGGGGTCACTTGGATCAGAAAAAATACGATAGATTTTTACACCGCTTAGGCTCGAAACACCCTTTGAGGTTGGAACAGCAGCGATTGCTTTCCACGTTTCTCCCTTGTC
>CAYUTM010000059.1:4882-6180 GCA_964447755.1 uncultured Gammaproteobacteria bacterium | reverse complement strand
AAACAATCAACACTTACGAACTCAGCTTTCAATCTCTTCTTACTATTGATGAAAAAATTCTTGGCTTAAAAATTTCTGAAGGTGTAAAAAAAGAAGAAAAATTATTTAAAGAAGTTATATCTGACAGCCATTTAGATGAACTTATCGAGAGACGTAATCAAGCGCGGAAAAACAAAGATTATGAGAAAAGCGATAATCTACGCAAAGAAATTGAATCACTTGGGTACTTTCTTAAAGACAAACCCGATGGAACACAAGAAGTAAAAAAAAATAAACCTACAACCAACTCCTCTTTTTAAACAACACCACCATTCCCAACGCACCAACCAAAATAAGTCCAAAGATAATCCAAAAACCTAACTCATTTTGAATAAAAGGTGTACCCGGTGCATGAATGGCAAAAATGGTTGCAACCAAGGTTAGGGGAAATGTAACCACAGAGATAATGGTTAATGTTTTCATCACATCATTGGTATGCAAATTAATGAGTGATTCATTGGTTTCGTGAAGCGCATTAATACTCTCTTTTTCACTTTCTAAAATATGCCAAATTTCGTTTATTGATTCACGTAGTGAATAAATATAGCTTTGTAATGAAAACAAGCCGTATTCTCTTCCAGCCAAAGAAATAAATCGATCCAAAACTAGGCGATGACCCTGCATGGTACGTCGAAATGTAACAACATTCGTTTTTAAACGAAGCACTTCTTCAGCAGTTTTTCTTCCAGGCACATCTTTAAACAACGCTTTATCAACATTGGTAATATCTTCATTAACATGAAGTAAAAGAGGAAAAATTGCCTCAAATAAACGACTCAGCAGTTCAAAAAGTAAATGCGCCCCATTTCCAGAAAAAAATATTCTTCGAGTTTCTGCGTTTTTTTTACACTCTTTAAAAAAATTATCTAGTGCAAATAGCTTATTATCATGAATGGTAATCAAAACATTTTCCTGGAGAAAAAAATCAACTTCTGTAAAAGTGAGACGGCGTGTTGAGCGATCAAAAACAGGGAAATGAAGAACGATAAAGTAGTAATGCGCTCTTTTTATCATTTTTGGTCTTTGAAAAACCGGCTTACTTTCCTCTATATCTTGTTCCAGCAAATGAAAACGTTTTTGTAGCATGCTTAAATCAGCATCTGTTTGTTTGGTCACATTAAGCCAACTCAAACTTGCCTCTTCAATGCTTGCGGTATATTTCATATTCATTACTACTTGAAAAATAAGACATTATTTATATATTATAGCACATTTAAAATAATACTTTCCCGTTTTGAAAGTGGAGGGCCGTCTGTTAT
>CAYUTM010000059.1:0-4872 GCA_964447755.1 uncultured Gammaproteobacteria bacterium | reverse complement strand
AATTATGGCACGCCTTTCACGAGGAGAAATCAATCAACCGAAAAATTTCCCATCTGATTCTGAAAAAAGAATACCAGAAACTTTTAATGTACCAGAAAAACAATCTTCCAAAGAATCAACAGAACAGCAGGCAGAAAAAAAAGTAAACCAAAACCAATCCTCCGAAAAGAATACAAAAAAAAGACCCCGCCTCCCCACCTTCCACCGCGCCGTGCCGCTTATTCCTCAGCGCAACGAAGTCACCATGAAGGTAGAGAAGATTCTTGAAGAAGGCTTAAGCGAAGCGTTTCAAAATCTTTCTCCTTTAGGAAAGGAAGAATTCAAACTAAAAGGAGAACAGACGGCTACAAAAATTCAGGAACTTTTAAAATCAACACACGTTAAAGCTAAAAAAATTTTTAAGCTTATCTTCGAGTGGCTTCGACTTCTTCCTGGGATTAACAAATTTTTCTTAGAACAAGAAGCAAAAATAAAAACAGATCGTATTATTACAATCAAAAATAAAAACATTGTCGGCTAACTATGGATACTTTTGATGAGCTATCTACACTTATTCCTAATTTCGATAGCCAAAATATTGTTTTGATTACTATTATTTTGGTTGCAATAGCGTTTGGTATAGCTGCACTTTTTATTGCGCGAGCTTTTTTTCATTTGCGCAATAAAAAAAGCAAGGCATTCCACAAAACAATCCTACTCATTCGGGTTCCAAAAGAAAAAGGCACCGAAAAAACCGAGAGCAAATCAGATGACAACATTTCTCAAATCCGAGAGCAAATTGCAGTTGCAGAGACTTTCTTTTCAGCACTATCAGGGCTTCCTCATGACCACGGCTTTACCTCTTGGCTTAAAGGCAGAAACGAACAATGTTCATTTGAAATAGTAGTTCAAAACAGCAAAATATCCTTCTATGTCGCCATCCCAGAAAAAGTACGTGATTTCGTAGAACAACAAATCCATGCTCAATATCCTCATGCCGAGATAATCGAAGAAGTTGATTATAATATTTTTAAACCTCAAAGTCATATTATGGGAGCTTATTTGTGGTTTAAAAACAACTCGGTTTATCCTTTTAAAACATACCGAAAAATGGACAGCGATCCGCTTGTTGGAATTCTTAACCCGCTCAGCAAAATTATGGAGGATGAGGGTGCGGTCATACAATTTGTAGTTCGGCCAGCTACCAACAAATGGCGATCACACGGCGTGCATATGATAAGAAAAATTAGAGAAGGAAATAAGTTTGAGTATGTTACGAAAGAGAAAGGATTGCTGAGCAAACTATTTACTAGTGGAAAAAATAATTTTTCTAAAAAGAAAAATGATCCTAAAAACCCAAACTCGGAAAAAGAACCATACCGACTTTCTCAAATGGAAGAAGAAATGGTTAAAAGCATGGAAGAAAAAATAAGTCATGGTGGCTTAGAAATGACTATTCGACTTATTAGCTCTGCAGGATCAAAAGAAAAAGCGCAATTAAACCTAGAAAATACCATCAATGCTTTTAGTCAATTCAATATTTATCGTTATGGCAACTCTTTCGCCGCCGCCATTCCACGAAATCCCAAACATATTATTCGTGATTTCATTTACCGCTCATTTCGTGAAGGCTACTATATGGTTGCTAACACCGAGGAAATGGCTAGTTTTTGGCACCTTCCCATGCCAAGCACGGAAACACCCCACATAAACTGGCTCACCGCACGAAAAGCTCCTCCCCCACTTAATATGCCAACCGAAGGTATTACACTTGGTCGTTCAATTTATCGTGGTGAGGAGATCATTGTAAAAATGAAACAAGCCGATCGCCGACGCCATCTTTATACCATGGGTAAATCAGGAAGTGGAAAATCAGTTTTTATCCAAAATTTGGCTGTACAAGATATTCAAAATGGCGAAGGAGTTTGTGTGATTGACCCCCATGGAGATTTTGTGGAATACGTTTTGCAACATGTACCTAAAGAACGTGCAGAGGATGTGATTTACTTTAACCCTTCAGACATTGAACGTCCGATTGGGCTTAATATGCTTGAAGTAAAGTTTGAAGAGCAAAAAGATTTTGCTACCCAAGAAATGATTGCCATTTTCTACAAAATGGTTACAGACCCCTCAATGATTGGGCCAATGTTTGAACACAACATGAGAAATGTAATGTTGACTCTGATGTCTGACTTGGAAAATCCGGGCAGTATCGCAGAAATTCCTAGAATGTTTTCGGATGATGCCTTTGTTGCTCAATGGAAAAAGAAATTAAAAGATCCGGTTGTTCTGGCTTATTGGGATAAAGAAATGGCCAAAACTTCTGATTTTCACAAATCTGAAATGCTTGGTTATTTAATTTCTAAAGTCGGTCGTTTTGTAGAAAATGAAATGATTCGTAACATTATTGGCCAAACTCATTCTGGGTTTAATTTCCGAGAAGTAATGGATCAGAAAAAAATTCTGCTAGTAAATTTAGCCAAAGGTTTGGTTGGTGAAATCAATGCCAACTTGCTTGGTATGATTATCGTTTCTAAACTACAAATGGCAGCATTAGAGCGCGCCTCTATCCCAGAAGAAGATCGACATGACTTTTTTCTTTATATCGACGAGTTCCAAAACTTTATTACTGATTCAATTGCCACTATTCTTTCTGAAGCGCGTAAATATCGCCTAGAATTGATCATCGCCCACCAATATATGAAACAGCTTGAAGATAACAAAGGCAAAACTACTGTGCGCGACGCGATTTTGGGTAATGCCGGTACTATCGTAGCCTTTAGAATGGGCGTGGAAGATGCTGAAGTTCTACAAAAAGAATTTGCGCCAGTGTTTGGTGCATATGACTTAGTGAATGTTGAAGCTAGAACTGCTTATATCAAGCTTTTGATTGACAATACTGCTGCAAAACCATTTAATATGATGACTTACGGACCACAAACAGGAAATAAAGAATTGGCCGCTGCAATTAAAGAGTTGTCTCGCCTAAAATACGGTCGACCTCGAGATGTGGTTACTGCAGAAATTATGGAACGGGCGCAGCTGGGAGCCTCAAAATCTAGTAATTTAGATTTGAGTGAGGCTAGTTTATAGGTACATTTTAAGAAAAACAATATGAACATGGAAAACCCTCGCTTTAAAGCCCAAGAAGTAAGAGAGTTCAAAAAAATGAAAAAAATAAAGCACTAATTCTTTGAACTAGTTATGTCCACCCTCTACCGAAAATATCGTCCTCAAAAATTTACTGATTTGGTTGGCCAAGAATATATTCTCCAGACCATAACCAATGAAATTATTTTAAACAAAATAGCTCACGCCTATTTATTTTCTGGTCCACGCGGAACAGGCAAAACAACTCTGGCTCGTCTTTTAGCCAAGGCTGCTAATTGCCAAGAGCGTAAGCCAGATTCTTTTGAACCTTGTGACTCGTGCTCGTCATGTACAGAAATAACAAACAACAACAATATCGACGTGATTGAAATTGATGCAGCATCGCAAACCGGTGTAGATAATGTGCGTGAGCATATTGTTGAAAATGTTCGTTTTAAGCCCACACGTTCAAAATATAAAATATTTATTATAGACGAAGTACACATGCTTTCCACAAGTGCTTTTAATGCACTTTTAAAAACTTTGGAGGAGCCGCCTGATTACATTATATTTATCTTAGCTACAACAGAGATTCAAAAACTACCTGCAACAGTGGTATCTCGTTGCCAACGTTTTGCGTTTCGCAAAATTCCTTTTGAACTGATGAAGAAACGCTTAGAGAAAATTTGTGCTGAGGAGAAAATTTCTGTTGAAGAATCGGTTATAGAAAGGATTATTGCCCAAAGCGAAGGATGCGAACGTGATGCAGAAAGTTTACTTGGCCAAATCATGTCATTAAATCTTACCGCTATTTCCCAAGCTGATATTGAAGATATTTTGCCATCTCCAAAATTTGATCAGTTAACCACATGCATCGAAAACATTATTGCACAAAACTCCAAAAAAATTTTGGAAATTATTGATGAGGCAGCAAAAAATGGTGAGGATATGAATTTCTTTTTGAAAGAAGTTATTGAGCTTCTACGAACGCTGCTTTTAATAAAATCCTCAATTTCTCATGAAAAACTGAGTAGCATCTACGGAATAGAAACAATGGAACGACTAAAAAAATGCTCCGATCAGCTAGAAAACTCCGATATTGTATATCTTATTGATCGCGCACTACTTAGGCTTAAAGAAATTAAACAATCACCTATTCCACAACTACCGGTTGAACTTTGGGTAATAGAATGTAGCGCGAATAAGAAACGCGAACAAAATAAAACCGAAAAAAGCCTAGCGCCACCTTCTTTAAGCAATACAACTACACAGCCTGTAAAAAAAATTACTGAGAAGCTACCCTCAAAAAATATTGAACCCGCAGAGGAAACTACTGCTCCCCTACAAAATAGCACTGCTGAAACTTATTCCTCCAACCCAGTCAGCCCCGAAGAGCTCCCTTCTTTTGAGGTTATAAAAGAAAAATGGACAAATGTAATTGGGGAGATTGGCACTGCAAGCCCTTCGTTAAATTTTATCGTTCGTATGTGCGTTCTTAAACACATTGATTCTGAAGGGTTACACGTTACCGTTCCTTACCAATTACACAAAGAAAAACTGACTGAAATAAAAATAAAAAAAACAATTGAACAAATAATAGAAAAAGTGTACGGTCAACAGATTCACTTTTTGTGTTCGGTTGAGGCACCAGATCCAGAACCAGTAGTTGAAGAAGTTAGTATAGAAAACTTGGCCCAGGCATTCGGTGGAGAAGTAATGGCTTAAGTATATGAAAAAAATATTTCCCCTATTCCTCCTCCTCTCACTTACTCCCTTCCAAACTTCTTTAGCATCAACCACAAC
>CAYUTM010000058.1:0-6301 GCA_964447755.1 uncultured Gammaproteobacteria bacterium | reverse complement strand
CTGATAATTTAGAAAAAAGACGTCGCGCTCTCTCAGTTGTTGAGAGCAATCTTGGTGCTTCTTTTGTGGAGGTTTCTTCTTCTCAATCATTCCACAATAAAATTAAATTATTCGGTATTGCTTTTTTAAGTAAAGATTTTGACATCCTAATTAATTATTTGAGTACTAATAGAGCAGAAATTTCTATTGCTAAAGAATTTTTAAATCCGGAACAAGTGAGAAAAGATTTTAAGGAGATAATTGAAAACAATGTTGATTATATAGCGGCATATGATAATGGAGAATACGAGTCTAATGGATATTTACTAAAAAGATATTTGAGAGCTTTAAAAGAAGGGCAAATTGACGATGAATTTAAGTTGATTGCTTCGGGAGTGCTTTCCGAAGCAATTAGTAGGGCTGAAGAAAAGGAATTGAGAGAAAGGGTAGAGAAAGAAGTTGAAAAAAATTTAGCGAAAGATGCTGAATATGAAACATTGTTTATGGAAAAAGATTCTCCGAGTTTGAATAAATCCTTTGGAAAAAGAGGCCGGGCGTAATACTTCTGATATAGACATGTGTTGTGTAGGAAAAAATTTAAGAATTAAATATGCTTGATACTCTAATGATTAAAAATGTGGGTGTAGTGGTTTTGGCAGCGGGAAGAGGTTCGCGATTAAATTCAATAGATACGCCAAAGGTAATGCTGGAGCTGAATGGTAAACCAATGGTTTACTACACTGTAGAAACTTTGAAACAAGTTGGTTTTGCTGCAGATCACATTTGCTTGGTAGTAGGGTTCCACAAAGAAAAAGTTATTGAATACTTTAATGATTCAGTGAGTTTTGCGGTGCAAGAACAACAGCTTGGCACAGCGCACGCCGCGTTTACAGGTATGAAATCGTTACCTCAACACATTGAACACGTTTTGGTGATGGGTGGTGATGACAGTGCTTTTTATAAAGCAGAAACACTAGAAAAATTAATTGCTACGCATGTAAACAATAAGAATGTTCTGACGCTACTGACAGCTGAGCCGGAAATCCCAGGAAATATTGGTCGCGTTATTCGGCAAGTTGACGGCAGAGTAGAAATTGTAGAAAAAGAACATATGACCGAAGAGCAGAAAAAGCTGAAAGAAATTAGCACGGGAACTTTTGTATTTGATCGTGCCTGGTTTGAAGAAATGTATCCCACCATGCCGCCGATTCCAAAACTAAACGAATTTGGTTTACCAACAGCTTTAAAAATTGCCCGGGAAAGTGGAAAAAAGCATGAGGTAGTAAAGCTGGTTGATTCTACCGAGTGGTTTGGAGTGAATACACCGGAGGAATTGGAAGAGGCGAGGAGAAGGAAAAAATAGAAAAGAGCACCTCATAATGTTTAAATTATGGAAATTAACATCGTACCTTTTTGGCAAGGTTTAGTAGGTCTACTAGGTTTTGGTTTTTTTCTGTTTGTATTTTTTCTCTTGTTTTTGGTTTATACGTTTTTTGCCATTAATGCTCGAAAAACTCCTCAATTTAAAACAGAATTATTTCGTGTGTGGCTTTTGGGGTTAGTTTTTTTATGGATTGCAATTTTAGCTCTTCCACCATTTTTTCAGTTCACAAAAGTAATAATCAACCCCAATGGTTCGTGGCAACTAAAAAATGGCTTAGGTTTTACAATTCATACCTTTGTTCCTGATGAACCTAGGCGGGTTGAAATGTTTACCAGGAAAGTTTTTTTGAGTGGAAATTCAGCGCGTAGTTTTAAAAATGCCAATCTCTATATTATTACTGACAAGAAAATTTATCGCAGTTGGACTGAAATCGATCATGTCATTCAAAAATCAGCCGATCAGATTTTCGATATTACATATGCAGCTTCACCAAAAATTGTTGTGTCTCAAAACAAAACATCTCCAGTATTGTTTGAAACGTGGTTACAAAGAGCAAAGTATGGTATTTATGGGTTGCTAGGAATTTCGTTGTTGGCTTCCTGGATAGTTGAAAAAATATGGAAAAAAGAAAAAAAGTAGTAGTAATCGGTGGGGGAACAGGAACTATTCCAGTTCTTACTGGTTTGAAACAATTTAAAAATTTGGATTTGAGTGTAGTAGTAAGCATGACTGATGACGGTGGAAGCAATGCGGTAATCCGCGATCAATTCGGCCTTCTACCGCTGAGTGATTTGCGCAAATCAATTATTGCGCTTTCTAAAGGCCATGCTGAATTCTTACGTGAAATTTTTACGTACCGTTTTTCCAAGGGCGAAGGTTTGGAGGGTCACACTCTGGGGAATTTGATTTTAACAGGCCTGACTGATATTACTGGTTCGGAAGAAAATGCGGTACAGGTAGTGAGTGAATTGTTTCATTTGTCAGGAAAGGTTATCCCGGTAACTTTTGGTAAAACAACTTTGAGAGCAACATATTCAGACGGGTCAATCATCGAGGGCGAACATTTGATTGATGAACCAGAAAAATTATCAAAAAATGTTTTTATCAAAAAATTATCGTTAACAAAAAAAGTAAAGGCTAACCCAGCAGCGATCCAGGCGATTTTGAAAGCAGATGTAATTATTGCTGGGCCCGGGGATTTGTATACCAGTACTTTAGCAAACATCATTATTCCAGGTATCGCAGATGCGATCCAAAAAAGTAAAGCAAAATTTGTCTTTATTTCAAATTTAATGACAAAACGCGGACAGACCGATAATTTTGCGGTAAGTGATTTTGTACGCGTAATGACAGAGTATTGTGGGCGCTGTCCAGACGCTGTAATTTTGCACAACGGTAAAATCAATCAGCAAATTATCAAGAAATATTATGCTCGTGGTGAAAACCTTGTGAGTGATGATGTAAAAGATAACGGAAGTTATAAAGTGATACGAAAGGATGTGGTGCAAACAGAAGAAAGCAAAAAAGATGTGAAAGACAAGTTGGTACGCAGTTTGATTCGACATGATGCGAAGAAGCTAGCAAAGATTTTGTATAAAATTATATATTGATTATGAAGAAATTATTTTTACCTCTTCTTTTTCTAGCAATTCTCATAACAGTTGGTGCGGGTTGCAATGTTCAGACAAATGATAATCGAATAGTTGCAGGCGGCAATACACCACCTGAAATGTTTAAAGCCATTATTGCAGACCCCATCCCGAATGAAGTTCGATCTTTGGAGGGTTATGGTGAAACATCTCAGGGGCATAACATATATTTAACATTTATTGCACCCGATAAATTTATTAAAAAAATAATTGGGGTGTATGGCTTCAAAGAAGCTTCTTGTGATGATAAAAAACTCTCGGCATTGTTAACACCACCAGCGGGTTATGTTAAAAAAATGAGTTTTTGGGATATACAATCTGCTAAGTCTCATGCCAAAGTAATTTGCTACCTACAAGATACTGGTTCAAACAAATGGTCATCAAATGCTGAGAAAGAATTTTTAATTGATCATTTAGATGATGATATTAGTACGCTTGAGCCATATTGGAAGGTGTATTTTCACGAAACAGGAATTTAGTTTAAAATTTTTATGAATACTTATAATATCCTTACAACCCTGCCAACCCTTGATTACGAACTGCTCGATAGCGGTGATGGTGAAAAATTAGAACGTTATGGGAAGTACGTGGTAGCGCGACCAGACCCACAAGCGCTGTGGGAAAAAAGTTTACCAGAAGCCGAGTGGAAAAAGGCGGATGCAGTTTTTAGTCGTGATGATAAAAATACAGGGTGGACCTTTAAAAATAATCTTCCTGAACGCTGGCAAATTGCTTTGGGTGGATTACAATTTTGGATTAAACCAACATCTTTTAAACATACTGGAATTTTTCCAGAACAGCTGCCAAATTGGGAGTGGATGCGGGGAATAATTAAGGAGCAAGGAACCAAGAACAAGGAACAAGCGAGGGTATTGAATTTGTTTGGGTATACGGGTGGGGCAAGTTTGGCGTGTGCTGATGCTGGCGCAGAGGTGTGCCATGTGGATGGCTCCAAGGTGGCGATTAGTTGGGCTCGGGAAAATGCGGAAATTTCTGGTTTGAGTGAAAAACCAATTCGTTGGATTTTGGACGACGCATTTGCTTTTGTAAAACGCGAGGTAAAACGTGGTAAAAAATATGATGGAATTATAATGGACCCACCAGCCTTTGGGCATGGGCCAAAGCGGGAAATGTGGAAAATTGAGGAGCATTTTTTGCCATTTTTAAAAACCTGTTTTGAGCTCTTGTCTTCTGAACCTTTATTCTTCTTAATCAACGGTTATGCGTCCGGCTATTCAGCTTTGGCCTACCAAAATAATCTACATTCGCTTGTGGCAAAATACGCTGGCAAAGTAGAGGTGGGAGAATTGACCATTGGCCAAAAATCAAGTAACGTGGTGCTACCAGCTGGTATTTTCGCCAGGTGGTATAAAGCAAGTTAATTTACAAATGATTATAATTATATGATCAAGATCTACGGTTCAATGCGCAGCAGTGCAGCACGATGTTTTTGGGCATTGGAAGAAGCAGGAGTAACTTACGAAACACAAGAAGTAAACTTTAAAGAAAAAGAACACAAATCTGATTGGTACATGAAATTAAATCCAAATGGCAAAGTACCTACCTTGGTAGATGGCGAATTTGTATTGTGGGAATCATGTGCGATTAATGATTATATTGCTGAAAAGTATAAGCCTGAATTGCTCGGTGGTAGTGTTGAAGAAAAAGCTTTGGTAAGACAGTGGACATACTGGTCACTCTTGCATGTGCAGAAGTATTTTGATGTGGTGATGTATTTCACTATGTTTCAATGGGGAACAGAGGAAGCATCGGAAAAAGCAAAAGTTGATGTAGTGCCATTTTTGACTGTTTTAGAAAATCATCTTGTTGGCAAAAATTTTATTGTAGGCGAAACCTTCACACTAGCAGATGTGAATTTGGCTACAATCATGAATATTGGAATGAGTGTGAAAATTGATTTATCTGCTTTTCCAAATATTATGCGTTGGATGGGGACAATGCAAGCAAGACCAGCAATGGCAAAAATATTGGCAAAAATGGCTTAATAATTTTTGAACCAAAATTAGTTGCATTTTACATTCCCCGTTTTTTAAAGCGGGGAATGTGCTTATGTGTAGAATATGAAAATTCTTTACGAAGATAATCATCTTATTGCGGTATTCAAACCAGTGGGAATGTTGGTGCAGGGGGATGAAACAGGGGATGAATGTTTGATGGATGAAGTTAAAAAATATTTGAAAGTAACATATCACAAACCGGGGAATGTTTTTTTGGGTTTGCTCCACAGGTTGGATCGTCCGGTTTCGGGCATTGTTTTGTTTGCTAAAACAAGCAAAGGAGCAAGTAGATTATCGGAGCAGTTCAGAAATCATGAGGTAAAAAAAATATACCAGGCATTGGTAGAAGGAGAGTTAAAAAAAAGTGAAGAAACACTGGTTAATTTTTTAATAAAGGATGAGGGTAAAAATAAGGTGAAGGTATTTGATACCAATGTTGCTGGTTCGCTACGAGCTGAGTTGAGTTATAAAACTATTTCTAGTGATGGAAAAAATACTTTGGTTGAGATTGAGCTCAAGACCGGCCGACCGCATCAGATTCGCGCGCAGTTTGCGCACAGTGGTCATTCGTTGGTAGGAGATGTTAAATATGGTGCAAGTGCCGCGTTGCCTGATAAATCGATTGCGCTGTGTGCGGTGCGATTGACGTTTAAGCTCGCGACGAGTGAGGAATGGAAGACAGTGGAGATAAAACCTAATTTTTGAGTTGCTTAAAAAAAGTAATTTTTTGCTTTTAAGCAGAAAGGCCGCCCGTGAATGGGGCGGCTTATGAAGCAAAGTGTATATTTTCAGCGGCCGATCACGATCGTTCGCCGATTTTTGGAGCCAGGCTTCCAGTTATGTGGAAGTACTGGTTCTCCTACTTTCCATCCGTCGGGAAGTTGAACAGTCTCTTCATTTTCATTGAAAACAGGGGTCAAAACCTGCCCCCTCGTTTTCTCCACCACAACCGGCGCGGAGTTTCCATCGGGCGGCATATCATTCTCCTTTCCATGACATTTTTCAGTCATTGGTCACCTCCATCGTACTGCGTTGTTAACAAAAAATCAACTCTCTTTTCAGATGAGTTGATTTTTTAATTGAGTCCTTTTCACCGGAGGACACCTTTAGATCTAATTTGTTTGTAATTTTTTAATTAGATACAAAGGTGATAGGTCCTCCGGTGTGGTAAGACCTTCACGGCGATCCTCAAGCCATTAGCTTAAGGACCGCTTGCCTCGAGCGCCCTAGTTGGGCGGGAGGACGCATTCGAGTCCCGCGGGGTTCTCCTG
>CAYUTM010000057.1:2672-6316 GCA_964447755.1 uncultured Gammaproteobacteria bacterium | reverse complement strand
CCAGACCTTAGTCATACAACACCTTCCTTCTGTTTTCGATTATAAAACGAACGATTTTAAGCAAGCTACTTGACGCTAACCTAAAATCATTTGTCTTACTTGAGAACAATGAATGGTAGATAAAAAATGGCCGTTTGTCAACACAAAAAGTAAACCAATATTTCGCTTAAAATAAGAAAATAAAACTTTGACAGAAAAGCAATTTTAGCCTATACTTCCACGTTATTTAGCCTAACCAATAGGCAAACTTGGAATATTACAAAGTATGAATCAAAACAACGTCATTATCCGTTTTGAAAAAACGACCTATGGCTATAGCGAAGATAAGCTCATTTTGGATGAAGCCAGCTTTTCTGTTCGTGATAATGCCAAACTTACTATCATGGGCCAAAATGGTGCTGGAAAAAGCACGTTATTTAAACTAATTTTATCCGCTGCCGGAAACGTCAAAGAAAAACCATTAAAACCAATTTCTGGCGCCATCCATATTCAAAATAACGCCACCATTGCCATTGGCTTGCAGGTAATGCCCAAAGAATATTTTGAGCTTACTATTTTGGAATATTTTGAAACAGCGTTTAGTGAAAAAAAATATAACTTAGAAAAACTAGTAGCCGATGTATTGGAAGTGGTAAATTTTAAAACTCCACTCGATAAAAAAATTAAAGACCTTTCTGGTGGTCAGCAAGCCCGCCTACTTTTGGCCTACGCCTTGATTCAAAAACCAGACATTTTGCTTTTGGATGAGCCGACCAACAACCTTGATGCAGAAGGGATTGCGCACCTCACTGGCTTTTTGATGATGTATCAAAAAACAGTGATTGTTATTTCGCACGATGCAGATTTTTTGAATGCCTTTACTGAAGGAGTTTTAAACCTAGACGTATACACCAAAAAAGTAGAACAATACGTAGGCAATTATTCGGATGTGGTGGAGCAAATTGCTGCCCAAATCGAGCGCGAAGAAATGAAAAATGCCCAGTTGAAAAAGAATATCCAAGACCGCAAAGATAAAGTAAACTTCTTTTCTCACAAAGGTGGTAAGATGCGTAAACTTGCGAGCAAACTGCGCGAAGAAGTAGCCGAAGACGAAGAAAACATGGTGGACGTAAAAAAAGATGACAAAACTATTTCTGCTTTCAACATCCCAACCCAGCAATGGTCTGAGGCGATGGTAAAGATCAATTCAGTAAGTGCACTGATTAATCATGAAGTAGTAATTAAACCGGTAGATATGAAACTGTGGCGTGGAAACCGCCTGCAGATTGTGGGCCCCAACGGTATTGGCAAAAGTACGCTTTTGAAACAACTAGCAGCTGGCGATACGTCTAATGCGGTAATTACTCCGGGAGTTAAAGTTGGTTTTTACCGCCAAGATTTTTCTGGACTTGATTTTGATCAAACAGTTTACAAATCTTTATTTGATACGATGGATGTACCGAACAACGAAGAAGTGTACCGTACCGGCGCTCAATTTTTACTCTCTTCGGAATTGATGCAAAACAAAGTTGGTTCATTATCCGAAGGACAAAAAGGCTTGCTCTGCTACGCACGATTTGTTCTGCAAAAACCAGGGCTTTTGATTTTAGACGAACCCTCAAACCACATCAACTTCCGCCATTTACCGGTGATTGCAGAGGCGATCAATGATTTTGAAGGTGCGATCATCATTGTTTCGCACATGCCCGAATTTATGTCGCATATCAAAATTACCGATGAATTAGATTTGGAAAAGATATAATATTATAATTCAAAAATACCCTGGATTTTATTTCCAGGGTATTTTTTTAAAAATTTATTTTAATTTTGTTTTGTACTATTTTTTTTTGTCTTCAACGAATTCAATTCTGAGATAATAATCTGCATTTGAGTTTCAATTTTACTGATCATCTTTTGCGTTTGGGCAACATGCTCAATCGCATACTTGTCTTCCTTATCATCTTCCGCCTGGATATTATCAATATCTTTGGACATATCAACCACCTCATCCTCAATCCCTTCCACATCCTCCTGAATCTCATCAACGTCTTCCTGAATTTCGTCAACATCTTTTTGAATCTCATCTACATCCTCTTGAATTTCGTCAACATCCTCCTGAATCTCATCAACGTCTTTTTCCACTTCTTTCAAACTTTCCGTATTTCGGTTGATGGTCATTTGGATAAAAATGGACAAATAAATTGCTTCAAGTGATACTACTGTAGTTAGTATCAACAAAATCTTATCCGTATCAAAGCCGATAAAATGCAATGAAAAAATTCCAACAAACAAAAAACTGTGGATCAAAACAGACTTGGAAGTACCAATGGACTCAGTGAGTTTAATCGAGAAATTCTCTAGGCTATTTAATGTTTTACTTTGCTTGGATTCGCTCATACGCTTTTAGTATACTCTTTTATTTTTCAAAAAACAACGTGATAAAACATGTGGCCACCATTCTTTTGCATTGATTTTTCTCCTTTTTGAGAATATACTATAGATATAAAATTAAATTTAATGCACAAAATTATGAAGGATAAATTATTTATAATAGCAATCACATTTCTTGTTACAAGTGGCTTATTTTTAGGATACGCTCTATACAACGAGAGTCAAAAATATTCCGAACTACGTTTGATGTATGTAAACCAACAAAATTCAGAGTCAAAAACCAACACAATACCAGACACCACAAAGCAAACAGCAACAGAAACAAAAACAACATCAACCACCACAACTAATCCGACCACAACCGTACTTGGTCGAGAAGCATTTGGTCCACAAATTAGCCCTGATGGTAAATGGATTCTCACACTTGAAGAAACACAAAACGACCCTTCAATTTCTGAAACACAAAGTAGTATTATTTTAAAAGGACTTTTCGGACAAGGAAGTCGTGTTGTCGCGAGCTCAAATAAAATAAGGCTCGAGCCTGCTGGATGGTCTGCAGATGGTCTTACATTCTATTATTCATCTAAAACTTTTGCTACCGACGGGTGTGGTGGAGCATATCCAGAACTATCATATGCTGGAGACACTCTTTATGAAGTTATTCTTGATAGCGGAAAACGAAAAACAATATTTGAAACCGTAGCTAGCGGATGTGGAAACTTTTTTGGACTTAGAGATGTGCATGCAGCTAAAAATATGGTAGTTTTTGAAGAACCGAGTGCCGCCTCAGATGTTCCAAAATATTCTATTTATACTTCTGATCTAATAGGTCGATCTAAAAAATTAGTAACGACCATTTCTAACACCCAAGGAATTACCGCGGGCGCATTAAGTCCTGATGGAACAAAAATAGCCATTGTTCAAAATCAACAAATTAGCGGCTTCGACTACATCTATAAATTACTAATCTTCAACCTGACCGATGGAACTAAAAAAGAAGTAGCTATGCCAAAAAAGGATGGTAACTATTTTACTGGTTGGGTAGATAGCAATACCCTTAGTTTTAAAGTTGGAAACAAAATAACCAACATCGCCATCTAAAAATTAAGCCTAATTTCATATAAGTTAATTTCCATCATAAAACAGACCGCCTAGGTCTGTTTTATAGTTAAAAACAAGCGAATAGACTTTGAGCTCAGTAAGCGTCAATTATCATCGCTAGCTTGACAAAACCCCATTTTTATGCTATAATACTATGTTATTTGGCTGAAATA
>CAYUTM010000057.1:2172-2662 GCA_964447755.1 uncultured Gammaproteobacteria bacterium | reverse complement strand
GGTCGCCAGTATTTATGACAAGTCTTTAGATATAATAAGCGAAATTGCACCAAATGTTTGAGAGAGCATTTATGCAATCTAAGCCAAATAAAACCTAAAGACTTAAAAAGCCTCTCTCATGTATTTGCGAGAGGTTTTTAAATACTACCCCTCTTTAAAACAAGTTTGTGTTCCGAAGAAAGCAGGTTTACCCTCTTTTCTCCGGAATACAAACTTTAAATCGAGGGAAAAAGATCATGAGGTCCATCAAAGCGTCCCTAACCACCCTTCACCTGGTGATAGCCCTTGTTATCACCCTTGCCCTTATCTTAGCTTGTCCGGTGCCCGGACTGGGATTGATTGTGGGAGGAAGCCTCCTGGAGCGTAACCGTCTAGCGCGGTATTTCGTCCTAAGGACAGCAAAGGGAAGAAAACGCTTTCGCGGTTATAAAGTACGAAAGCAAAAATTGATCATTCTCGCGATTTTAAAGACAACCCAATTTGGCGGGAC
>CAYUTM010000057.1:1636-2148 GCA_964447755.1 uncultured Gammaproteobacteria bacterium | reverse complement strand
TTCGCCTAGCTAGGCCTCGCGCACCTGTCTGCCTCCTTCAGACAAACGCGCCCCTTCAAATCTCTACTTAAATCCTTAAGTCGAGTGAGAATAAAAATACCCCGATTATACCGGGGTATTTTTATTTACTTGACAATAAATCCACTCTATGGTTTAATATATTCAAGCTAATTCGGGTACTTCTATCCAATCCTGAATTCTTAAAAAAATCCGGCCACTTTGGCCGGTTTTTTTTACTTCTATATTTTGATCTTTTTTCTCAATTCCAGGCTTTTCCATTGTTCTTTAAGAACATTCTCTTTTTCTTGCAATTCTTTCTTCAAAGCCGCCTCCTTATCACTCAAATCTTTTTTCATCGCTTTTCTTTTTGCCAAATATTCTTGCCACAACTTTTCTAAGTTTTGCTGTTCAGCTTTTCTATCTAGCTGAATTTTTTCACGATACTCCTTTCTCACCACACTTAGCTTTTCCAAATAATCTTTCCGAGAAGAAACAAGTGGTGGTGTACTAGT
>CAYUTM010000057.1:0-1626 GCA_964447755.1 uncultured Gammaproteobacteria bacterium | reverse complement strand
ACTAGTAACTGGGCGTGGAATTGGCTGCATTATTAGTGGGCGCTCCACACTATTTACTTTACTTTCCGTCGCAGCCAAAGCAACCCCGGCGCCAAGCAACATCAAAACAAAAGCAGCTACTCCTCCCACATACAATTCTTTTTTCATAAAAAATTAATTAAAAATTACTGATAAATCTTATCACGATTCTAATAACTTTAGAAACGCTTTTTCATCCAAAATCTCTACACCCAGCTCTTCGGCTTTAGCAAGCTTAGACCCTGGTTCTGCCCCCGCAACCACATAGCTAGTTTTCTTACTTACCGATCCTGTCACCTCTCCACCAAGCTCCCTTATCTTATCCTTAGCCTCATCCCGGGTGAGGCCAGACAATGTGCCAGTTAACACAAACGTTTTACCAATAAACTTACCCTCATACTTGATACGTGATACATGATACGTGATAACCACTCCATTATCCAAAAGCTTATTCAAATACTCCTGATTTTTCTCATTCGAAAAATATTCCACAATAGCACTCGCCACACGCTCGCCCACTCCATTTATTGCCTGCAAATCTTCTAGTGAAGCTTTTTGCAATGTGTTTAAATTTTCAAAATGACTAGCCAAATCTTCCGCTGTTTCCTCGCCCACATGAGCAATACCTAGCGCGTTTATAAAACGACCGAAAGTAATCTGTTTGGCCTTTTGAATTGCTTCAATTAAATTCTGGGCAGATTTTTCGGCAAAGCGCTCCAGGGGTTCCAAATCGCCAATGGTTAAGGTAAACAAATCTGCAGCGTCTTTAATAAGCCCAACATCCACTAATTGCTCTACTATTTTTTCACCACAATGATCAATATCAAATGCACGCTTGCTGACAAAATGAATAATCCGTTCTAGTTCTTGGGCATAGCAATTTGGGTTTAAACAATATAAGGCCACACTGTTTTTTTGCTTCTTATCAACCGTTTCTTGAAAACCCACCTTATTGCCACATACGGGGCATTTTTCTGGGCGTGAAATTTTCTTTTCTTTACCCGAGCGCATTTTATCTAAAACTCGGATAATCTTCGGTATGATATCACCGGCCTTTTCAATCACTACCATATCCCCGACTTTAATACCTAAACGCTCAATTTCATCAAAATTATGCAGTGTAGCGTGTGTTACCGTGGTACCAGCGAGCTTGGCCGGTTCCATCAAAGCAACTGGCGTTAAAGCCCCCGTTCTTCCAACCTGGAAATATACATCCAGTACTTTGGTAGTGGCTTGCTCGGCAGGGAATTTATAGGCAATAGCCCAGCGCGGCGCCTTACCAGTGAACCCCAAAGCATTTTGATATTTTTTCTGATTCACTTTGATCACCACACCGTCGATCCAAAATTCCTGGCTCGTTTTTTCTTTGTTCCATTTTCGATGAAAAGCAAAAATCTCTTCCGTTGTTTTGCATACTTTCCAATGAATATCCGTTTTAAAACCAAGTTCTTTGAGCATTTCCAACTCTTCACTTTGCGCACGTGGAGCATTGTCACTAGAAATATCATAGGCAGTCAAAACTAATTTACGCTCCGCCGCGATTTTAGGGTCAAGCTGGCGAATGGTTCCGGCTGCCGCGTTTCTAGGGTTAGCAAAAAGTGGCTCACC
>CAYUTM010000056.1:0-6329 GCA_964447755.1 uncultured Gammaproteobacteria bacterium | reverse complement strand
CTGTGGTTAAAATTTTTTTCACCACTGCTTCTTTTGCCTGACTAAAAACAGGTGAGTCAAGATAGTTAAATTTTGGTTGTTCTAGCTCTCCAAATCTTTCAGAATACATATATTTATAAATGAAAAATAGGTGTTCCTAACACCTATGGTACGTAATTAAAAGAATTTTCGCAATCCTCCTGTAGTTTAATAACAATACTTGCTTGGCCTTAAGTTGAGCTTGGGCTGAAGCGTGGTTATCACCACGAATTCATCAGGGTCACCAGAATGGAACAGGCTATTGTAATCTTTTGCCACCACCCCAAACACATGCGCCACCATTGCACCACTGGCAATTACCGTGGCCTGAAGTTGAACAAAAAAATCTAGCAAAAAAACCAAGTGCGCATTGTTAATAAAAACGCTGTCTTCAAAACAAAATGGTCCGCTTTTGCAACGCTCTACATATAGGGCGGTTTGTTGAAGCGGTAAAAGAATACCAAGGATATCACACACACGTCGTGGCCACTTATCTTCTAACAAACTTCCTACAAAACTGGCTTTTACAAAAAACTCCTCATCGCCCACAACAAAAATCATTTCCAACCTTATTTTTAATGCCGCGGTTGTTACATCGTGTATTTGTGGCAAAAAAATTTCCCACACCATAACACCCTGTGTTGGGCTATTTAGAGAAGACTCAACACTAAAAGTTATCGCTCCCCACTCCCCAACTAAATCACTTCCCTCACAGTATTTAAACTGTCCATCGTCTCGATTAATAACTAGTTGCGTATCAGCTGTTGTTAAACAAACATATGGCGTGGTTAAAAAATATTTTCCACACCATGCCTGATCATACATTCCACTTTGGGGGCTTATCACTACGCATTGGTTATTTCCAGTATTTTCTTGCAGTGAAACAACGTATGACCACCGTAACCCTTGTGGCCTTGATGTTATTACATAGCCGCAACCCAAAACACTATTCAAATCAAGCACCGCTTGAATGTAGGGTTTTTGGAGATTAAAATGAACATCTACTTGAGCCATCTTGTCACCTCTGGTTTAAAAGAGCTGCGTAAGCTTACCTATTTTTAGCGTAGTTAGTCAACACATATTTTCAAGTAGAAAAAATAAAATAGGTGACAGAAACACCTATTCAAAAAACTAAGAATGGTTTACTACTACTTAACTACAAATGTTCTCCACCAGAACCGCCGACCCTTTTATTCCTGATTTTTGCATCATGTCTAGTAGTTGCAACATGAGCGGCTTCAAGAAAGGTTCTATTGCCAAAACATGCACACGCACCACGCTCCACACCCTCCAGTAATCCATAATTTTTGCCCCTAATTTAGTAAGCTGGTGTGAACCAAGAACACATACTTGTTTTTGCCCACCGGTATTCTTATGTGCCTCAGTCGGAACAAACCCTAAAACTTCTCGCAGAAAACACCACGCCTCAACAGGAATAAAATTTATTTCGTGAGACGTTATAACTTCGAAAACAACATCGCTCCAACGAGGTGTTTCCACCTGAATTTCAACCATTGTTGCTGTAATTGAAAACATTGCTTCCGAAGACGAACCTACTTCATCGTCATCGCTGTGACTAAAATATTTCAACTTCACAACGAGCTCGTCTGGTTTGCTCTGCGTAAACGCCATCTCAAGTGTAACCACACCCTCACCTGCAGTAAATCTAAAAAGGCATGTCCAAGATTTTGTGTGTGGAAACAGCGAGAGTATTACGTTGCCTTCCTTCAAAACAAAATGTTCACACTGCAAATAGGTTGCCACCTCCACCATTGCAAACGACCTATGCGTAAAAGGACTGACTACAAAATAGCCATCTGCTCGACTAATTAACGAGTACTCACCACTATATTTTTGAGCCTGCCTCAAAACTGGGCTACCGTTTTTCAACACTCGCAACAGATCCATAAAAATGGTCATGTTTGGAAGTGCTAAAGCATTCAAAAAACCGGCGCTAAATTCCATGTTTCCCTCTTCTTTCTATACTCACCTAGTTGAGGAATATGTAAACTATTGTACTTTAACTTTTTTGTCAAAATAAAAAATGCTGTTTTCCAGCATTTTTTATTTAACACCCTAACCTAATTTTTGAATTATTATTTCCTTTATCACCTCGGGCCTCAGTGCCAATTTTTTTATCTCCTCTACCGAATGCCACTCTAAAATATATTTGTCTTCTTCAGAATTTCTTTTCGCTTCGGGGCCACCGAGCGTAGGCACACCAGTAAACTCCGTTACTAAAAAAAAGTGATTAACTCGCGCGTCAAATTCGTTATGAAATTCTGCAAATTTCTCGCCCAACTTTGCATCTAGGCAGGTTTCTTCTTTTATTTCGCGAAGTGCAGCCTCTTCTACTGTTTCCCCCTCCTCAACTCCACCACCAGGAATAACATAATATTCGCGCCCTTGAAAAAAACGATGGATCAATAATATTTCTTTATCTTTGTTTACAATGATTGCTCCAGCACGCATAGTTTATTTTTTTAGTATTTTAAGATCCTCCGCTTCGTATATATGTTCTCCTGATAAAGATTTTTTGTAGTTCCAACACGCTACAGCATCTTTGTGAGAAAGATGGGGGTTGTGCTTAAAAAAATCCCTCGTGTACTGGTTGTATTTGAACTGTTTTGCTATGATTCTCTTTTTACCACTTTTATTTTCCATCTCTATCCTCATCCACTCCTTTACGGCTTCCGCATAAGTTTGTCCCACATTCACCTTCATCCAATGCATAAATGGGGTATTGAACTTAAACCGCGCACCAATTTCTTTTTTAAAAAATCTTCGATGCATTTCGTCATTCCTGTAATTTATTGGTATTACTGAATTTAATGTAACTTCTTCTTTTGGACCTACTTTTTCCAAAGTTCTCACATGCTTCTTGGGTCTCTCAATTGGTTCGTGGCGCAAAAAAAGTGAGATTTGTTTTTCAAGAGCTTCTTTAGAACCGCTGGTTGAAATATTATTTTGCTTACAAAACTCGAGCAATTCTTCTTTGAGCCAATAATTTTGGTCGAAGTATTCTGGCTCCAAATCTTTGTGCAAATTTTGGCGCATACTGTGAGTGGTGCTAGTTTATTTTTTTATACACTATGCTTTTAATCATTTCACCAGCTTCTTTCAAAACCGTTGCTAAATTAGCATCGCCTTTGTACGGAAGTTTGTCTGCAGAATCGGTATGATAAACAACAGCAGCAAAAATTTGGTGTGTTAGGTCTGGCCCAATAAAATATTCACCATTTTGTTCAAAATAACTTCCATACCAGAGTACCCCTCCCATCGAAGGGTTTCCACATTTCTTTTTTATATCTGCAGAAGCAGAGCCCGTACTAAAATATAAATTATGAAGTTTAATATTACCGCCCATATCTTTTGTTTCGTCGGTTAGATACTCTAAACAATCGAAGGCACTTTCTTGAGGCAACCACGGAACAACGGTAGAGATTAATTCTGACAATTTAGCAGGATCAACATTGCCTGCTGTTAAATAATTTGTTGCCACAGCTACTGTATAATTTTTTTTGTTTAAAATAGCTGTTCTTACCGGCTGTGTTACTTCTTGCTTTTTCCAACCTTCTGGATAAGAAAGCTCGATCAATTCATCTTCATATGTGCCCGACTTACTTACATCCTCAGTTGTGGTATCTACTTTAATTCTTGGTTGGATGGCGGGTGTTTTTTTCTTGATCAAAAAATATATTCCCACTATCAAAATAAGGACTAGCACTAATAAAATAATGTACCAAATTTTATGATTGTTTTTGTCTTCCTCCATAGTGTGGTAGTTAAAAAATAAAATACTAGGTACTTAGTAGATATCATAGTACATCTTAGAAAATTTTTCAAGAACAAAACAGAGAACACGCATTTAAAGCGTGTTCTCTGTTTTACATTCTATTTTTTATCTTTATACTGTTGTACAGCTTTTTCTATGGCCTTAGTCGCTTGCGACTTTTCTTTAAAACCGTGTACTACTACTTTATACTTGTCGGGATTATCACTCTTGAGTATTTTACAGGTTTCAAAATAAAGTTTAATTTCCTTGAGAGTGTGCTTATTTACATCTTTTAAATCCAAAACATCGTCCCATCGTTTATCAGAAACCGGAACACAAATAATTTTATCATCCGACTCACCAGAATCTGTCATCTCCATTATAGCAACCGGACGAACTTTTACTAAAATACCCGGATATAGCGGAAAAGTTGTAAGCACAATAATATCAAGCGCATCTCCATCATCCCACAAAGTTTGTGGAACAAATCCATAGTCAAACGGGTATGGCGCAGCATTGAAATTGACTCGGTCAAGGGCAATAAGACCTGTCTCTTTATCAATCTCGTATTTATTATATGAAAACTTCGGAATTTCAACTATACAATTAAGCTCTTCCACCGAACCAAATGGTATATCATGTAACATGTTCATACTATTGAAATATAATAGGTAGATAAATTATAAAACCATACTAACGCAAACTTGTTTTTGACACAAGTTTAGGGATTGGTATTTTAAAGCTTCTCAAAAAGCAGTTGAAAGATTTTCTTTTGAAACTGCATAAATAATTCACTTTCAACCACAAATGCGGTTTCTGAACTAAAATCTATAAAGGCAACTTTATTTGCATAAATCATCTGCGTAATATTATAGGCAAACATATCATATGACTCTGGAACCATTTTAACAATTCGACCAATTCTATTTTTCTTTTGTTTACCTGTAGCTTCATTTGTAATGATAAAACGATCAATCTCATTATTATCGCGTATTCTCGTAAAATATGCTTGTGGAATATATTTTTTATTTGCCTTATACGTTTTGTGGGATTCATAACGATAAAACACACTCCCCTTCTTGCAACTTGCAAGTAAATCATTGTAGATAGCCCTCAACCCTTCTTTTCCTTGAAAAATACGAATAAACGGTTTGCTATCGGTATGTGATTGGTGCAGCTGCAGCATTTCTGGTATTGCCTCTATCAATGATTTATGAGTAGTATCAAACAGTTGCTCCAAAATTCGAGGTGATTCCGCCACATAAACCACTCTTTTTCCTTTTAACGACTGTGATACTAGCCCTTTCCTGAGCAAAACAGGAATAATTTTATAAACCACCGGCCTGTGCAACAAGCTGTGCTTTGCAATTTCTGAAACCCCCAAAACCCCTCGTTCTAAAAGAGTTTGATACACAAGAGACTCTTCTTTTTTTAAACCAATTTTTTGCAAAATATCAATAGTATCCATAATATGAAATTTTTTAGTACATTTTTTAACGCTGTTTTTTGTGCTAAAATTAGTTAAAATAATTTATCACAGGCTTTTACACCATTATTTTAACATATTTTTATTTCAAATAAAAATAGCTATGCTACCATGCTACCAAGCAAGCTCGTTAACAAAAAACCGGGAGAAAACCTATGGCAGTTCCTAACACAGTCGTATTGGTTCGTCACGGACAATCTGAGGGCAATGTTGCCAAAAAAGAATCCGAAGGTGGAAACCATGCAGCTTTCACACCTGAGTTCAAAAGTCGGCACAATTCAAATTTTCGACTCACCGACAAGGGAATTCAGCAGGCAAAGGCTGCGGGCACCTGGTTGCGCTCCAACGGCCACGCCGCTTTTGATCGATATTATTGCTCGTCGTATTTACGAGCCTGTGAAACCGCTGCTTACCTTGAGCTAGAAAACGCTGAATGGCGAGTAGAATACCGCCTTCGCGAACGGGATTGGGGTGTTATGGACAACATTACCGAGGAGGAACGCCGCACAATATTCGCTCGATCTTTGGCCCAAAGGCAAATCAACCACTTCTACTGGGCACCTGAGGGAGGAGAGTCAATTGCCCAACTAACCGAACGGCTCCACAGCGGAATTGTGGACACCCTTCATCGCGAATGCGAAAACAAGCGCGTTATCATGGTGTGTCACGGAGAAGTAATGTGGGCGCTACGCATATTGTTTGAGCGCATGTCCGAACAACGGTTTGCGGAATTGGATGCTTCTAAAAAACCGTTCGACCGTATTCACAACTGCCAGGTGTTGGAATATAGTCGCACCAATCCGGATAATCCTACGGAGGTGCTGGGTCATTTTGGGTGGATGCGCTCTGTGTGCACCACAGACCAAGAACGTTCTCGCAACAACTGGGAAAAAATTCAACGAAGCACACTCTCAAACAACGCTCTGCTTGAGCTGGTTGGTAGGCAACAACGCATGATCAACAGCTAGCAACAACAGCGGGAAACCCCCGCTGTTTTCTTTTTTTAAATCAATTTCCAAGAAGTTTTTAATTTTTTCTCTTTTTCAAATC
>CAYUTM010000055.1:0-6521 GCA_964447755.1 uncultured Gammaproteobacteria bacterium | reverse complement strand
GCAGCAAGCGAACTGATCCACCACGGAGGCAGTTTAAATACCGTGAACGTCTCGACCATAAAAAATAAATCTGTGGAAAGCCTCAAACTATGGGGAATTGTTTTAAGTAGACTCAAGCAGTACGAACCACTTAATCTTACTTACACTTATATTACTCAAAAAGATTTTAACGACCACAATTTCAACGAGCAGGAGAGCGAAGGAATAGCTAATCTTTTAAACAATTTAAGTGACACGAAAATTGCGCTCATGCTAAAAGAAACATCAGACGGTTATTATAAAGGAAGTTTTAGAACAACACGTGAAGGAGTTGATGTGTCAGTATTAGCAAAAAAATTAGGTGGTGGTGGCCACAAGAAAGCCGCTGGATTTAAAATAAAAGGAACACTGGAGGAAGTGCTTAAAAAAATATTTGATGAAAAAACGGTTTTGACCCAATCATAAAAACATTGTATAGTTTTGAGTAATATAATTATTAACAAAATGAATGTTATGAAATCTAACACAACAATTACTTCACAATATCTTATTCCAACTGTTATAGAAAAAACACACTACGGTGAACGATCATATGATATTTACTCTCGCCTTTTACAAGATAGGATTATTTTTTTGGGCACTGAAATTGACGACGGTGTGGCAAATGTAATTATTGCTCAGTTGCTTTTTTTAGAAAATCAGAGCGCAGAAAAAGATATTAAACTCTACATAAACTCCCCTGGTGGATCTGTGACTGCGGGGTTAGCGATATATGACACCATGCAATATATCAAACCTCAGGTAAGCACAATTTGCGTTGGATTAGCTGCAAGTATGGCAGCCGTTCTGTTAGCCGCAGGCGCAAAAGGGAAACGGTTGGCTTTGCCCAATTCAGAAATCATGATTCATCAAGTTATGGGCGGCATGGAAGGCCAGGCAAGTGATATCAAAATAAGAGCAGAAAGAATTTTGCGCATCAAAGAAAGATTAAACACTATCCTTTCAAAGCATACCGGTAAACCGCTTAAAACCATTGAAGATCATACTGACAGAGATAATTTCATGCTAGCAGAAGAGGCAAAAGAATACGGTTTAGTAGACAAAGTTATTTCTTAAAAATTCTAGCTTCTGTATTAAAAAACATCCTGAATAAAACAGGATGTTTTTTAATACTTCAGCGGACAATTCTTTTACACCTAAATAACTTAGTTTCAGAAATGTGCCCCCCGATGATAAAAACCTTCACCGTAAGCACGGGTGGGCATGCCCGACAACACTTTTCTCACATACAACACCCTCAAAGCAACAACACAGTATGCCAAAAAACCCAAAATAACCACATGAAAAATCAATCTCAAACAAACAATAAGTCGGCAAGTTGCACCTTACCCACCTACCAATTTTGTCAAGAATTACATGGGATAAGTATGTATTTTTTTAGCTAAATAGAGCTGTTTTAGAAGTGGGTGCAGATATTTTTTTAGCCAAAGTTGGCTTATGCACAGGTACAAACTTGACAAAAAAGCATTTTTAACGTATTATTAGCTGTTACAGACAACGTATACAAGAAGTAACTCGACAAATACAGTATCTTTAAAAGATAGAATGTTCTGCATAAAAAGCCCAGATATATATCGCTTATATGCATCGATTCTCTCTGTTAAATGGAGGTGGAAGCATGGTGGGTACTACTACTCGTCATACTCCCGTATCCACGACAAGCATGGGGATGTGTTATAGGTAGGGGCAGGCTCCGGCTCGCTCCCATCCTGTGACACATCTTCTTGGATGCGGTTTGGGGGGCAACCCCTACAAAAATAAACTCACCCCCGATCAATGATCGGGGGTGAGATTTTTTTATAGAAAATTTCCTTATATTTAAGAGATCTGGTCCAAAAAATTTATTGCGCTACAGCACTACTATCACTAGAAAATCCTGAATCCACCACAGGGTCAGCAGGATCAACAGGTGGAACAATAGTTTGTCCATCAGCACCGCACACCTGACCTTCCGGACACACTGTTTTTCCCACCATACAAATTTTAGGTAACGACCTATAATAACTATCAAAAACACGAACAATCTCTTGTCCATCAGGAGTTGTTCTAGTATAGGTGAAACTAGCCACAGCTCCTGGAAATGCGCTTTGGCATTTTTTCTTTCCCGGAGGTAAAGTGTCTACCTCAATCTCCTTAGGAGCACCAACCCCAATCCAACGTTCAACTATAGGGTGTGTATAAGAACCACTTCTACCATCAGGCTTACCCCACAAAGTGAAAGTAAGCTGTTGACGCTTATAATCAATATCTGTCTGTAATAATAAATAGTTACCAGTATCATTTAGAAACTTTAAATCCAAAATCGGCTCATACAACGTCGCGTCCGTTCCAGGATTTCCATTTACCGGATCCGCATAATAACTAACTACTAATGAATGGTTTCGCCTTTCCACTATATCCATTCCTGAATTCATTGCCATACGGAACAATGTTGTTCCGATTTGACACATGCCTCCGCCGACTTCATTTTTGATCTCATCCCCTTTTATAACTGCTTCTGGCAAAAAACCATTAGCCAAAATATACGGGCCCGCAGACTTATTTGCAGAGAATACTTCGCCCGGCTTAATAAGCGTTCCATTTAAACGCTTCACGGCATTGGCAATATTCTTAATACGATTATTATGACTATCTTTAAAGGTTGAAATGCCCACACCAACCACATCGGTAATTCCAAGAGAATTTACATCTGCTGTTTTAATTTCAGGCTCAATTGTTTTAATTACCACAGAAATAGTATTGGTAGTTGCAAGCTGTTTCTGCTGGTCTCGTAACAAAGAATTTAAATCCTCCACTGTTTTTTCTACATCAATTTTCTGACCAACTTTACTTGCTTTAAATTCAACAACTTTATCATTTTCTATTTGGAAAACAGCATTTTCCGCCGAACGTTCAATATATGGTGCAATTTCGGTAAGTAAAAAATTCTCTACCCTTTCTTTTTGAAAACCAAAAATAAATTTTCCATCCTCATCTTTCTTTAGTTCTATCCAGGTAGAAAATACTTGTTTGTTAACTTTCCATTGCTTTTTAAAACCAGCTGCCTTTTCTTCATAACTCAAAAAAGTTTCTGGGGCATTTAAAAAGCTTGGTAAAAAATTAATCGCACCACTTGCATCTGTTGCTGTAATGGTTGGAGAAAATTCTCTTGGCCAAACTTCAAGAGGGGTGGTATTCAAATTAGCGAGCTTGATCTGCAGCTTTTTAACCAATAAATCATAATCAAAAAGCAGGCCAGATTTTTCAGGAATAATACTATACTGAAGCGGAGAAATAGTAGTGACTGAAATCGCAGCGTTATGCGGCTCGTCTTCAAAAGAATGTAAAGAATTTTTGAGTGCGGAACGAAGCAGTTCTTCGTCAAAAACAAAAGGAATTTCAAGAGTACGGGGTGAAAATAAAAGTAACCACGGAGCAACCAATTGTTGAAATGCGTTCCCCTCTCTTCCGAGAGAGTATGCTTTTGAAACAAAAGACGACGTGGAAAATGAAAAAGGCACTGAGAGAGGCACGGTTTCGGTCGAACCATCTTCTTTTATAACCTCAAGCGTAAAACCTTTTTTTTGCACCGCCTGTTTTAGCAGACCAACATACGTTACAACATCGGTTTTATCCATTCCTCCTAGAGATGTTCCAGCCAGGGAAATACCACCATATATTTTTCCTTTATATAATTCCTGATAAGCAAACAAAATACCGACAATAATACTTGGTATCACAACAACCACACCCACTAAAACAAACCACTTTTTATGTGATTTTTTTGGTGTAATCAATTCTTGAATTTCTTGTTTTTTTTGAATAATCGGTTGAACTATTTTGTTTTTTAACAAGGTATTTTCTTTCTTTTTTGACATAACTTATTCATCAACAATTAGGATAGGAATTAAACTATCCGATTTAGCTTTTTGAAAACGAATTACAAGTATACCGTTACGGTACTCAGCCTGGACAGACTCTTCTTTAACACTTACCGGAAGCACAACTGTTCGAGAAAAACTTCCCCAGAAACACTCCTGATAGAAAAAAACTGCTTCTCCAGAAACGGGAAGCTCTCGAACCCCACGAATGGTCAAAACATCTTCTTGAAGATGAAGACTAAGATCTTCAATTCTAACACCAGCCATTGCGGCCACAACAACAATCTGCTCAGCTGTTTCAAGAACATCCACAGAAAGCTGGCCATCTTCAGAACTTGCCCATACGGCTGGTACGTGATCTAGAGAAAGTCTGGTTGTAGCTGGGGACTCAGTTGTTTTTAAAAACCCATCAAACATATCTACATACTATTCAAAAGTATTTTGATATAATAGCATGTTTTTTCACTCACTGTCTATTTACAAACAACTTTCTAAACTTTTACAAAGCAATCATGACAAGCAGGTTTGTATGCATAAGTACCATCATCTGGAATGACTGACGGCAAACCAGAAACTACCGGCTCTCCCTCTCGTAAAACCTGTGTATAGACAGCTTTTGGTGAACGGCAATTTTCACACACTGCTCGTCTGTAACGCACCTCCTTTGGTCCTAGCTCAAAAATAGCACGTATAGTGTCAAACATTTTTCCCCGATAATCCAAATCAAGCCCAGACACAACCACACGCACACCACTTACAAGTAATTTTTTTAACACCACAACATCTTCTACGCTAAACATATGTATTTCATCAACTCCTACAATACTAGCTTCTTTTGGTAAAGGGTAGCTTAGAGAAAAAACTTTTTCTGCTGCCAAAAGCGCTCCGTTACGAGATTTGATCTGTTCATCCCTAACATTTCTTGCAGATTGATAAAGAGAAAAAGGAATATCCGTATAACGTAATGGAGCAAAAAAGCTAATCAAGTCATACGATTTCCCACTTTTCATGGGACCAATAATAAGGGTCAAATCCATACATTGTTTATTATATATCTTTAAAACGTATTTCCGTTTTTTATTAGAAATCTAAACAAACCGTAGCTTGAAAATAAAAATAAGGTGAATATCATTGTTACACCATATACATCTTGGTATAACGGATTGCTAAATATCGCAGCGATGTCTTTGATAAGTAAAAAAGGATGATAAAAAATATCCCAACTATTCCATCGGATAAATCGGCCAAGATAGATGCCAAAACTTGTTAACCACAAAATCATAATCGCGAAACACCAACATACCCAACCACTAAATTTTTTTTGAAAAACTTGATGCATGTCAAACAAAGAAATATATCCCAAAATTAAGCCATTCCAAACATACGCTAAAATTAAAACAACATCGAACCAGAGCGGTACCGTTCCTCGAACGCGTAAATGCATGAGATCAGTAATAATATAAGGTGCGTTGGGAAAAAAGATAAGCCAAACCACAACAAGCATGACTGCTGAAATTTTAGAAAGTAGACTTTTAAGAGTTAATACTTGGTAAGCAGTGGTGCAAATGAAAGGTATCCAAGCCAAGAATAAATTCCATAGCAAAAATAGATACCACCATGTTTCTGAAATATAAATTCGCACTAAACTTAAAAAAACGCTTACAATTGAGGAAACTCCTAAGACAAAAATAAGTTTTCTACGTGCAGCACTTAGCATAAAAGATTCTTGCATAGAATAGCACAATTTAACATCCTGGAAAAGATGATGCTATAAATTGCACACTTTAAACTAAAGAGGCTTTAAATCATGATGTTTTTGTAGCACCTCCACTGTCAATCCATTCTCCACCACAATTTTCTTATACAAATGCGCTGAACCACGCGGTTTTCGCTCTTGCGTTTTGAAATCAACCTCCACCAAACCAAAACGCGCCCTAAACCCATCGGCCCATTCAAAATTATCAAGCAGCGACCAGTGCAAATAGCCACGCAGATCAATCCCCACTTCAATCGCTTTGTGAAGCTGTATAATAATTTCAACAATAAACCATTTTCTTTTAACATCGCCCGCATCAGCTACCCCATTTTCAGTAATATAAATTGGTTTGTTATATTTTTTTAAATCTTTTAACACGTGTAATATTCCTTCAGGATATAACTCCCAACCTAAATCGGAAATGATCTTATTTTCATTTCTGATAAAACCCATGTTCACCACGTTGTGAAAATAGTAATTTAAACCAATAAAATCTTGCTGTTTTTTAATACGGTTTAAAAAATAATCATTCCACCACCAGTGCATAATTCTTTTTATTACACGGTTATGGATTCTGTTTTTATGTGGTTCAAAATAGATATTATTTTTGGCAACACCCACTTGCGCATTAGGATTTTGTAACTTAATTGTTTTGTAAACTTTTTTATGGGCGGCTATGAGATGATGCAAAACTTTTAAATACTGCCATACGCTCTTTTTTTCTGGCGGCCAAATGCCGGTAAAATAAGAATTGCTGGTATAAATTTCTGGCTCGTTGAGAGTTACCCAAAAACGAACATCGTCACCTAAAATTTGAACTATTTTTTCTACAAAACGAACAAAGTGTTCCCCTGTTTTTTTATTAC
>CAYUTM010000054.1:0-6666 GCA_964447755.1 uncultured Gammaproteobacteria bacterium | reverse complement strand
GTACTCGGTCGAATTCTGCGCTATGTGTTTTAATACGCTCCACTGTTTTTTTAAGAATTTCTTCCAAGCTCACGGTTGGGGTGGCAGCGTAGGTTTGATTTTTGGTTTGCTCTTTTGGTTTAGGTGCTAAATCTTTTAGAATGGTACCCCACGATCCGCATTCTAAACAACGCCCAGTCCATTTAGAGAACTGGGCGCCGCAATGCGAGCAATTAAAGATAAGCGATTGTGTGGGCATGAAATTTTAAACATTAATTATTTTTTCGACTCGGCGCATTTTTTTGGGAAGTCATATGTTTTAATTCGATTTGAAGCTCCGTTTTTGCCATATTCAAAATGCCACACCTCAGTTTCTAGTCGATAAAAATTATCTGGATCGGCTCGGTAGAGAATATCTGCTATATCATGAACATATTTTGCATTAAAACCACATTGTGAATCAAATTTTCCAGCCGTAATCACATCTTTTCCATTCTTCAGGAGCGAAAGATCAATTGCGGTGCCATGTCCGTGGTTAGAATATCCAGGTGTGGCAATCGCCCCCGGGTTTGGTTGTCTGCCAATTTCATCCCATTTGTTGCAGTAAGTTGCAACCTGGCCTTTAAAACTCCTAAAGGATCCGCCATTAGAACTAACTCGCAAGCTATAGCCTTCATTAGGGTAAAATTCTTTTATCACTTGTCCGACTCTGCACAAGCCATCTTTCATTTCAGGAATGGTGGTAATGCTGCCGCTTATGCCGGGGCAGGTGTAATTTTTTTCAAGTAGATCTGGATCAACTGTACCATAAGGAGGTGGGTTTGCCTCTAAGCGGTATGTTTGGCAAAGTTCTTTGAAAAATTTACCTGACTCCCATTTAGGTTTTAGTTTAATTGGGTAAATACCGTTACTTCTTTTTGTGCTGCCCGAGTTTACAACGTTTTTAGTAATCTGAACTTCATTGACGGCGCTTCCAATCACTTCATCTGGTTCTTCCTCAATTGAGTTAGAATCTTCGATAAGTTGAACTTTCAATGATTGAATACTTGTTAAATCAGAATTAATATTATATAAAATTACATACGAAAGCCAGGCTAAGATTAACCCAGTCATAATACGCCCAATATTTTTATAACCTGCTATTTTTTCGTCTCCTCCGGCCGACACAATAATAACCACACCTTCTTTGATCACGAGTAGAACGCCTAAAATACTTGCTATGCTTACGCCGAGTTTATAAATAGCTTTGATATATTCTCCAATCCATGGAATTTGAATATTTCCGTTTTCATCAACCGTGTTTTGTATATCAGTGAATTTCAAATTTGGAATCAAAATTTCTAAGATTGGTTTTTTTAATTCAAGTTTTTTTATTATATCATCAGCGGTTTGTGGTTTCGTGGCAATACTCTTTTTTATTTTTGCGCATCCTTCATCTCGCCCAGGACTGTAGTAGCATTTGTCATAAGTTCGTAAGTTTGATCCACCCAAGTGAACTCCGTTTCTACCATAATATTCATTTAAATATGGTGCTAAATTTTCACAATCCGTTTGTGAGGTTGCGTACATGTTTGTTGTTTGGTAGTTTTCTCCGGTGGCATTATTTCTTACCTTTTTGCTAATTATTGGAGGAATTGGTCTAAAGGAATCCTCTGGTTTAGTTAACCCATAACCCGGTAAATAACAAGCTTCTGCTGGTTTTGCGTCGTGACAGTTTTGAAAACTGGAATTACAGTTCATAAACAAGCCTTCACAATAACATGTGCCACCCAGGTCTTCCTCTGCAAAAACATATAAGGGTGCTGCAATACTTGTGAAAGTGATAAAAAATAGCAAGCTTATTACTGCCAACCGGGTAGAAAATTTTTTAATACGGTACATAGGAGAAGAAATTTTTTAATTTATAAAAGTGAATTAAGTAATTCTTCAAGATTAACATCTTTATTTAGGTTAATTTTTTTATTATTTATAAAAATACTGGGCACCGAAGAAATATTCATGCTTTGTGAAGTGGTGATGCTTTTTTGAAGAAACAGATTAGTTTTTTCTGAGGTAATACATTTTTGCCAAGCATTTACAGACAAACGTTGTTTTTGCGCTATTTTTGTTAGCTCATCCTGTTTGTTAGGATGTTTTGATTCAAAAAGCTCATCTACGAAATTCCAAAAGTTTTTTTGCTCGCCAGCACAAAAGGCGGCCTCGTGCGCAAGAAGCGTATTGTTAAATAATTTTTTTTGAGGAACATCTTTCCATACAAGTTTAGCCTTGGTTGGGTAGGTGCGAACAAATGAAGCAATGGTTTTGTAGGTGTTTTTACACTCTTCACAGTTGAAAGAGTTGAATAGGGTAATGGTAAGCGGAGATCCCGGGTTTCCTAGTGTTTGATCGTTGTTAGTATCGCTTGGTATGGTTGTGTTGTAAGGGCTTACTATAAAATCCTCACCTTGTTTAGTAGTAAGGTGAATTGATTCGAAGATTTGTTTACCTAAAAGAATAATGCCTATGATGATAAAAATAGAAAGAACTCCGTAAAATTTTCTGTGATTTTTTACATCGTTCATACGTTATAGTTTAACTTCAAAAATTCCTGTCTGAGATTTATCGGTAAAAAAGATTGAATTTTTTTCTTTATTATAGGAAATTGTTCCTACATTATAATTTTTATCCCCAAGAGAAACTGGTATTTTTGTTCCAGATTTAAGGTCTATCTTAAACAGGTCATCGCTTGATCCGCCGGCAATTTCTGGAGAGATTCCAGATCCATCAGGTAGATCTCGTGGAACAGCGCAAAAAACCGTTGTATCTGTGGCAAAGGTGCATTTGTTGGCCCATGTAGCAATTTGCAAATTGGCGCGATTATTTCCAATGCTATCGCCATAAGCATCAACAAACCAGAGTTCAGGTTTAAAGTTGGTTCGTGAACTGTCTACGCTGTAAAGAAGTTGTTTGCCACTAGGTGACCATTGAGGCAGAAAATCTAATCCTTCGATAGTGAGGGATTTTAAATTTTCTCCTTGCGTTCCGAGAAGTAAAATTTGGCGACGGTCGAGTCCGCCACCGGCCGGCTCACCTGTTTGAGAAAAAGCAACTACTTGCCGGCTAGGAGACCAGTTTACAGCAACTCTGTCAGCATAATCTCCTAAGTTTTCAATAAATTTTGTTCCTGTTCCATCATCTTTGGTGGTAACAAGCCAGCGATTTTCTGGTGAAAGCCCAATACTTTTTGCTGCCAACTCGTTTCCATCTGATGAGAATGAAAAGTTTTCCCAATATTTTGGTAGTGTTGTTTGTTTTTTTGTATCAAAGTTGTATACAATTTTAGAACTATCAGGAAACTCTACAACAGCTTTGTTTTGTGCTTTAGACCATGTTACATTTTGGGCGCCATAAAAAATTTGATCACTAAGCGGTTTAATTGATCCGTCGGAGTTTATTTGATAAAATTTTCCGTCTCCCTCGTTATAATATCGTGTTTGTCCTTGGGTGTTTATAGAAGTAAAAACTGCAGGATCTGTAGTTGCTACTCTTACTACATCTGGTTTGTAGTAGGTGGGGTTTGGGTTGCGAGACGAAGGAAGTTGGTTGTTATTTGGGTTAGAAATCTGATCTGTGGGCAGTGTAGAAGTTCGTATTGTTGAATTGGGAAATTGATTAGTTGAGGAGGTGGTTGGGAGTGGGCCGAAAATGTTTTGCCCGGTTGGTGAGCGGCGAAAGAAATAAAACAGACCATACCCAATAAGTATTGCTATTATAAGTAGTGCTGAAATGAGTAAAGCTTTTTTAAGTTTTGACATAACTTAGGTTTTAAAATATTTGGAATGATCTGTAAAATCAAGAAAAGTATTTAAGTACGTTTTTTTTCAAGTAGTAAAACTTGTTTTTCCAGTTTTAAAATTTTCTCTTCAATTTTTGTGATGGTTTGTTTGATTTTTCTTATTTCCGCAGATTGCTTGTTAAAAATTGTTTTTAAAATTATTTTTGCTAGGTAATAGGGGATCGTCAAAATAAATTCAGAAGTAGCAATTAATTTTGTAATGTCTTTTCTCATTGCTGCAAACCGTTCCTTTTTCAGGGTTTCGAGCTTTGTTTGGAGTAATTCAAGTTCTTGCTTAAGAGTTTGAATTTCACTTTTTAACGCTGAAATCTTATTTGAATTTTGTTTTCGCTGCTTATCATTAGTTAGTGCTTTCCCTGTAACATCAGTAGCTTCTGGAGGAGTTGTGTTGCTCATTGTTTCTTCGGCTTCCTCATTTTCCTCATTTGCAGATTGTTCTTCTTGTCTTTGTTCTTCCTCTTCATTTTCTTGAACAAGAGGTTGAAATTCTTCGGCAGGGGCGGAATTAAGTGTGGAAATTGTTTCATCACTTTCTGTTTGTTCGGATATGCGTGCCGTTCGATAAAATTCATTTTGGCGGCGAACGGCTTCATTGGCAGCTTCTTGCCACTCCTCACGGCTAATAGTTGGTGGAGTAGTTCGTAGAGCCATACTGTTTACGCAATATACAACGTTTGATCTTTAAAAAATAACGTATAACTTGATTTTATTTTTTTGCTCATAATTTTTTCAGAGATGAGTTTTTCAACGGAATTCCTGATGTGGCGTCGCACGTCGCGTGCTGCTTTAAGCGATTCGGGTATATGAGCTAGTATTTCTCTGATATTTTCGGGTGTGTAAGAGATTTTTGTGTGATATTTTTCTAGCCGCTTATTTAGTTTAATAATTTCAAGCTCGGCAATAGTAATTAAATTTTCAGCTGAAAGATTGTTGAAAATGCAAATTGAATCAAGACGATTGATAAGCTCAGCGGTAAAGAATTCTTTTAATTTTTCTGTTACTTGGTTTTGATTTTGTGTTGAAACAGATGCTGAGTCAAAACCGAACGATTTCTTTTTTGCCTCTTCGCTTCCAAGCGATGTAGTTAATATAAGTATAGCATGTTTTAAAGAAATTTTCTTGCCTGTAGCGTCCGTTATTTCTCCTTGCTCTAACATTTGTAGAAGTAATTTGGTTACATCTTTGTGAGCCTTATCAATTTCGTCAAATAAAATAACACAATGTGGGTTCATTTTTATGCGATCAGTAAAATTATTTTGCTCTTTATACCCCACGTATCCCGCAGGTGAGCCGAGGAGTTTTGATACTCCGAAACTTTCATTAAATTCGCTCATGTCTAGTTTAACAAGAGCGTCTCCTGCTGGGTAAAGTGTTTGGGCAATTACTTTGGCTAGTTCGCTTTTACCAACACCACTTTCGCCAACAAAGAGAAACGAAGCAAGAGGTCTGTCCGGGTGAGAAATACCTAGTTTTGCTTGCAGAATAAGTTGGGATACTGCTTCAATAACCTGATCTTGGCCGATAATATTTTCTTTTAATGCTGAAACCAGTTTGATGAGTGCGGTGGCATCTTTACTAAAAATCTCAGCTGGCGGTGTGCCGGTGATTGCTGTGAGTTGCTTAATCACGTCTTCTCGCGAAATAGTTCCTAATAATTTAATATTTTTTTTCTTTCCTTCTTTTTCTAATTTTTTAAGTTCAGCACGTAATTTTTCTTCTTGATCTTTTAGAGCTACAGCTTCGGTGAATTTATCGTTTAGTGCCGCTTCTTCTTTTGCGGCAATTGTTTTTTCTAATTTTTGTTTAAGCCGACTAGCTCGATTGTCGCTAGCTAAACTTTTGACGGTAAGACGTTTGGCGGCCGCTGTTTCGTCAATGAGATCAATTGCTTTGTCTGGCAAAAATTTATTGCCAATGTAGCGTTCTGCTAAAAATACAGCAGCCTCAATAGCATCGTTGGTTATGGCAATGCGGTGAAAAGCTTCGTAGTGCGGTCGAATTCCTTGAATGATTTTAACTGCATCTTCACTGCTCGGTTCTTTTACAAAAATTGGTTGAAAACGACGTTCGAGTGCGGGATCGCTTTCGATATATTTTTTAAATTCATTTGGAGTTGTGGCGCCGATACAACGAATGTGTCCGCGTGCTAAAGCAGGTTTTAACATGTTCGCAGCATCCATGGTGCCTTGATTAGAGCCTGCTCCAACAATATTATGAATTTCATCAATAAAAAGAATGATGTCTGGGTTTTGGGAAACATCTTCGATTACTTGGCGAAGACGACCTTCGAATTCACCACGGTAAATGGTGCCAGCAATAAGCATGCCCATATCAAGAGCGTATACTTTTTTGTTCAAAAGTAGTTCGGGAACAGTTCCTTCAAAAATACGCTTTGCTAGTCCTTCGACGATGGCAGTTTTTCCAACACCAGGATCTCCCAAAAGAATGGGGTTGTTTTTGGTGCGTCTGCAAAGAATATGAATAAGCCGGTCAATTTCAGTTTCTCTGCCAATAACTGGGTCAATGGAAGCTTGTGCTTCGTCTGAAGTTAAATTAAGTCCAAAAAAATCAAGAGCACTTTGTTTTTTTCGGTGTTTTTTTTGTTCAGTTGTTGTAATTTCTGGCTGATCAATAGAAGGAGGAATTTGTTGATCGCTATTCATGTGGTCTTGGATGTGCTCAATAGCTTCCGCCGCTTCGTTGAGAGCGGGAAATTGGGATGTATTTGATAAAACTGTAACTAGTTGTTTTTGCACATCAGAAATCTTAATTTTATTAGCTTGAAAAATTTTGGTAAGAATAGGATCTTTAACTTCTAACCAAGGTGTTAGCATAAACTCCTTGTAATTTTT
>CAYUTM010000053.1:6023-6930 GCA_964447755.1 uncultured Gammaproteobacteria bacterium | reverse complement strand
TCAGCGCGCCATCAAAAGGTGGAGAAATTCCGACGTATGTAATGGGAGTGAATTCGGAAAAAGTGGGTGAAGAAAAAAATAGTATTATTAACAATGCGTCATGTACTACCAACTGTATTTCACCCGTGATGTCTGTTTTGGAAGAAACATTTGGTGTAGAAAAAGCACTGATGACCACCATTCACGCTATGACTGCCGAGCAAAATTTGGTAGATGGGCCACCACCAGGCGGAAAAAGTAATGATTTGCGCCGTGCCAGGGCTGCGAGCTTTAACATGATTCCAACCACTACCGGCGCTGCCATTGCCGCCACAGAAGTTGTGCCTAGTTTGAAAGGCAAGTTTGATGGATTCGCTATTCGTGTGCCGGTTGCGACAGGTTCTATTTCCGATATTACCGCCGTAGTAAAAAAAGATGTCACCAAAGAAGAAATCAACGCTGCTTTTACCAAAGCCGCTGCCACCAAACGTTTTAAAGGAATACTTGGAGTAACCGACAAACCGCTCGTTTCATCCGATTTTATTGCCGATCCACATTCCGCGATTGTAGATTTGAGCTTAACCAATGTAGTTGGCGGAAACTTGATCAAAGTAGTAGCTTGGTATGATAATGAGTTTGGTTATGCACATCGTTTGGTTGAAATGGCCGTTGCGTATAGTGTATAAAAATAAAGAAGCCGGCGTTTGGAACGCCGGCGTGCTAGTGAAAAAAGAGCTTGACGACCAGGGTTGCTACACCAAGGAGAATGCCTCCGGTAAGCAAAGCCCTGACTACGAAGATGAACGGGAGTTGTGCCAGCCCCCCCGCTATGACCGCTGGAATTTGAGGTGGTCGCACCGGCTTCTTCGGACCGATTTGAAACAAATCCGACGAAGTGCTGAAACCCCTTAATATCCATAGCGCGGGC
>CAYUTM010000053.1:0-6013 GCA_964447755.1 uncultured Gammaproteobacteria bacterium | reverse complement strand
CTGTTGCCAAAGCAACGAATGCTGCCACTCCTTTGCTTCCTCGGGTGAGGAAGAAAAAGAGGTGGTACACCCCCGAACCCAGGGCAATGGTGCCCAGGATCTGTGGCGGCTTGGTGAGCCAAGCTGGCCACTCTCCCGGTAGTTTGGAGGCGCTTATGAACATGTAGATCGCCCCCAAAAACATTGCACCGCCTGTGTACATCAACGCCTGATTAAAGAAAGCGTTCATGAGCTCGTCCATTTCAGACCTCTTTTTTAAGGTTTTTCGTTACTTTCAAAACACGTAATTATAGCACAATTTGACATATTTGTCAAGGTATTTAAGCGTTATTTTAGCTAATTTAAGATAAAAAAAGTATGAGCACGCGTATTCTTGGGGTAGAGACAATCGACAAGGTTGGACAAACGGTTTTGTTGAAAGGCTGGGTTAACGCAAGGCGCAATATGGGCAAAATTGCTTTTTTAGATTTACGTGATCGAGCCGGCATTGTTCAGTTGGTGGGAGTTCCAAGTGAATTAGATGAAGTATCGTTAGAAAATTTGAAAAATATTCGACCAGAGTGGGTGATTGAGATAGAAGGCTTGGTGCAAGAGCGTGGTGAAAAACAAAAAAATCCCAACATGCCAACGGGAAATGTAGAAGTTTTGATTAAAAAATTGACTGTTTTAAATACAGCAGAAACTCCGCCATTTGAAATTGATAAAGATACCAAAAATATCAATGAAGAATTGCGATTGAAATATAGATACTTGGACTTACGTTCCGAGCGTATGCAGAAAAATATTCGACTGCGTGATTCGATTGTTGCTTTTTTTAGAACCTATATGAGACAGCACGATTTTATAGAAATTGAGACCCCTATCTTAATGAAAGGTACTCCGGAAGGTTCTAGAGAATATATTGTTCCTTCGCGTCTGCATGAAGGAAAGTTTTACGTTTTGCCACAATCTCCGCAACAATTTAAGCAGTTATTAATGGTTGCTGGTTTTGAGCGATATTTTCAAATTGCGCGTTGTTTTCGAGATGAAGATCAACGGGGTGATCGACAGCCAGAGTTTACGCAATTAGATTTTGAGATGTCGTTTGTAAAACAAGAAGATATTTTGCAATTTACCGAAGCCATGATTATTGAGCTAGTGAAGCAAGTAACTCCTCATAAAAAAATCTCTACACTTCCTTTCCCTAGGTTAACCTATGCAGAATCAATGCAAAACTATGGCAGTGATAAACCAGATCTCCGTAAAGATAAAAGCAATCCAGATGAGCTAGCTTTTTGTTGGGTGCTTGATTTTCCAATGTTTGAAAAAGATGCTGAGGGCTCGCTCCAGGCTATGCATCACCCTTTTTGTTCTATCAAAGAAGGTGATGAAGAGCTGTTGGAAGTTGACCCGCTTAAAGTTCGAGCCAATTCATATGATTTAGTTTTGAATGGGTTTGAATTAAGCAGTGGAAGTATTAGAATACACCAAAGATCTTTGCAGAAGAAAATTTTTGACCTTCTTAGTATTAGCGAAGAGGAACAAGAGAGTCGTTTTGGTCATATGTTGGAAGCTTTCACCTATGGAGCTCCTCCGCATGGCGGGTTCGCTCCGGGAGTTGATCGCATTGTGATGCTTTTAGCTGATGAGCCAAATATTCGAGAAGTTATTGCTTTTCCGAAAACTGGCGATGCTCGTGATTTAATGATGGGTGCGCCGTCGGAAACTACTAAGCTGGTTTTAAAAGAAACTCATATTAAGTTAGAAGATAAGAGCTAATGGTTTTATGGAAACGGCAATTCAACTTGAACAATTCCAAGGACCACTTGATCTTTTGTTAAAACTTATCGAAGATCAAGAACTGCCTATTTCGGAAGTTGCTTTGTCTCAAGTTACTGAGCAGTTTTTACAATATCTCGATACGCTGTCAGAGTATAATCCCGAAGAATTGGCAGATTTTTTGGTTGTTGCCAGTCGGTTGGTTTATTTGAAGTCAAAAGTTTTGTTACCATATCTGTACCCACCTGACCCAGATGATGGGCCTAGTTTAGCGAATCAGTTAAAGCTCTATAAGGCCTTTGTTGATTTAAGTAAACACATTGCTTTTTTGTGGGACAGGAAACTGGTTGCCTATGGTAGAAGCGAAAAAGTTCATGTGGTAGTCGATATTTTTTCTCCTCCAGAAAATGCTAGTTTCTCACAATTAGAAAAAATGTTTTTACAGGTATTAAAACGTTTGAAGCCAGTAGCTCCATTGCCCCGTATGAGTATTGATCGTTCGTTATCCGTTAAAGAGAAAATTGTAGCATTGTACGAGTCGATAAAACAATTTAAAACACTACGTTTTTATGATGTGGTTGGTGTGGGTGCGAATAAAACAGAAACAATTATTAGTTTTTTAGCAATTTTGCAATTAGTAAAAGACCAAAAAGTTTCGGTAGAGCAAGAAAATTCGTTTGAACATTTAGTTATTAGCTTGGTATAAAACGTATGACCTTGTCACTTGCAGCACAACTTGAATCAATATTATTCGTTGCCTCAAAACCCTTGACCAGCAAGCAGTGTGCTGAAGCTTTAGAGATTTCTCTTGAAGAAGTGAGAGAAATTTTTCAGCATCTTAAAAACAAATACGAATTTTTGCATTCTGGAATTGTAATTTTAGAAACAAATGAAGAGTGGTACATGACAACTCATCCAGAGAACAATGTTTTGGTAGAAAAATTTTTAAAAGCTGAAATTTCTGGTGAATTAACAAAACCGCAGCTAGAAACTCTCACGGTTATTTCATATTGCGGTCCAATAACTAAAGCAGAGCTAGAACATCTTCGTGGGGTAAACTGTAGTATGATTTTAAGAAACTTAATGATGCGTGGTTTGGTTAAAGAATCTGAAGGAGTTGTGGAGTTACTTCCTGCTTACGAAGTCACTTTAGAGTATCTTCGTTACCTCGGAATAGAGCGTGTTGAAGATTTGCCAAGATATCAAGAATTTCATGCCCACGAATTTGTTACACAAACCTTAGTATCTGTTGGTGAATAAATATAGTTCATTATGAATAAAAAAAACATTATTGATTTTGTCTCTTCTGTTGGTGTTATGTTGTTGGGGGTAGGTTTATTAGTCGGTAGTTCATTTTCTTTTCAGAAAATCAAAAAAAAATACCCACAGATCACTTCGTTCCCTATTTCTCTCGTGGCTAATTCGCCTAAAAAAGAAATGCGAGAAACCGCTAGTTTTGCAAAAAGTGAGCCGTTTGTACCTTTGCAAAAAAACACAAGTTCATACCCAAATGTTTTAACCGCAAATTCAGCTGTTGTGATAGATGATAAAACAGGCGTTGTTTTATTTGCAAAGAGAGAAGAAGAGCCTCGTCCTTTGGCAAGCATCACAAAGCTCATGTCTGCTTTGGTGCTTATTGAAGATGGAATAGATTTTTCTACAACCACAGAAGTAATTGCCAAAGATATGGGTGGTGACCAGCATGTTGCGGCTGGAGAAATCTATTCATTAGATGATTTGTGGCATATCGGTCTAATCGCTTCTTCAAATGCAGCTATAAATGCTATGGTAAGAAAAACTGTGTCCAGTTTTTCTCTATTTGTAAATCAGATGAATAAAAAAGCCGCGCAGCTTCGCTTAAAATCGATTGTCTTTTTTGAACCAACAGGTTTGGATGGAAGAAATGTTGGTTCCGCTCGTGAAGTGGCAGAGTTGTTGCGTATTGTTTTACTGAACAAAAAAATTTATAAAACACTACAAATTTTCGATTATACTTCCCATCCGCTTAATCGGAATATTCATCGTGTTGTTACTACAGATGCGCTTTTGAATGGCTCTGTAGACGGTCCCTTTTTAAGTGCTGATATTGTTGGCAAAACAGGTTTTACGCCAGAAGCTGGTTATAATTTCGCAGTTCGTTTAGAAGACGGATCTGGTCACGCTGTCCGAGTTGTTGTGCTTGGTTCAGCGTCCAGCGAGTCTCGGTTTACAGAATCACGTGACCTTGCTTTATGGGTTTTTAAAAATTATGTATGGCCCGATCAAAAAAATTATTTTAATTTTGTGAAGCCATAAAAAAATGGTATACTAAGTATATTATTTTATATTTTTTGATGTATGCAGCTCGTTGGGGTTGATTCTATTCCTTCGCTCAAAGGAAAGCGTGTTCTTATTCGGGAAGATTTTAATGTGCCGCTGAAGAATGGCAAGATTGAATCAGATTATAAGCTAGAAAAAAGTCTTAAAACACTTAATTTTCTTTGTAAGCAGGGTGCGAAAATTATTATTGTAAGTCATTTAGGTAGACCTATTGGTTTTGACAGAAATTTGAGTTTAAAAATAATTGCGCTTCATTTAGAAAAATTGTCTGGAAAAAAAATTCAGTTTGAGTCTATTACTGCATCTGAAAAAGGGTGGAAAAAAGCACGAGAACAAACGGAGTCTTTGTCTAACGGATCTATTTTATTTTTTGAAAATATACGTTTTTTTAAAGAGGAAGAGCAAAATGAAAAAAAATTTTCTAAAAACCTATCTTGCCTCGGCGATGTATTCGTGTTAGATGGTTTTGGTGTTTCCCATCGTAAGGCGTCTTCTGTGTGTGGTGTACAAAAATATTTACCTTCACGTGCTGGTTTTCTACTTCAACAAGAGATTGAGACACTTGATAAGGTTTTGATAAAACCAAAAAAACCAGTAGTAGTTATTTTAGGAGGTATTAAATTAGAAACAAAAATCCCTCTTATTAAAAAGTTTTTGAATCAAGCAGACGCAATACTTTTAGGAGGTGGTTTAGCTAATACTTATCTGTTAGCTTCGGGTAAAAAAATTGGTAAATCACTGGTTGATAAAAAATATGTACCATATATGCGCAGCATTTTACGGAAAAAAAATGTGTACGCACCAACTGATGTGCTTATTGGTTCAGAAAAAAAACAGGGCGCAACAGTAAGAAAAATTTCTAATCTTGAAAACATAACAGTTGATGAAACGATTTATGATATTGGCCCACAAACGATTATGGAGTATACTACTATAATCGAAGCGGCTGGAACAATTATTTGGAACGGGGCTGTAGGTATGTTTGAAAAAGAAATATATTCAAAAGGAACCTTTGCGATTGCTAAGAGTATTAGTAAAAGTTCTCAGAAGGGAGCGATAAGTGTGTGTGGCGGTGGAGAAACAGAGCAGGTGTTACGTAAGCTTGGTATAGTAAAAAAAATAACGCTAGTTTCAACAGGTGGTGGAGCAATGCTTGAATATCTCGGCGGCAAAAAACTTCCAGGCCTGATGCGTATTAAAAAATAAAATCTTATATTTTAATTTATTATGAACCATGTAACGTAGTTATACGGTTCAACCCTAATTTTTTTACCTATGGCCACGTTAACCACAAAAGGGTCTTGTGAGAATTGTTCTACAGGATTCGATTTTTTTAAAAAAATATTGGTTGCTTTGATTTGTGTATTTATTGTGTACGGTGTTATTTATCTAGACACAATGGTTAATTTTAAAACCAAAGAATACTCTTATATTGGAAAATCAGATCGAATGGAGCGAACAATTACTGTTAGTGGTATGGGAAAAGTGCCGGGAAGAAATGATGTGGCAATGACCACAATTGGTTATTCTAACACAGATAAGGATGTAAAAGTTGCTCAAGAAAATAATTCGAAGGTAATGAATCCACTTAAAGCAGAATTAAAGAGTATGGGAATCGGTGATAAAGATATTACAGATCAATACACTATTTCACCCAATTATGATTACACGCAAGTTAAAGGTCAGCAATTAAGAGGGTATCAAGTTTCAAATTCCTTAGCAGTTAAAATTCGAGATCTTGGTCAAATTCCTGCGGTGCTAAATTTGGCTGGAAAATATGGGGCTAATGAAGTGGGTGGGCTCAGTTTTACCATTGATGATCAAGAAGTTTTAAAGAGTGAGGCTAGAGAAAAAGCTTTTAACGACGCTAAAATGAAGGCGCGTAAATTAGCTAATGATTTGGGAGTTCGTTTAGCAGGTGTGGTAACCTATAGTG
>CAYUTM010000052.1:0-7132 GCA_964447755.1 uncultured Gammaproteobacteria bacterium | reverse complement strand
TTGAAGCGCATGGCGTTCCACTAAAGTGCGAAGAAGATTTGCGTGTGTTTCCCCAGTCTGATGACGGACATGATGTGGTAAAGGCATTTGAAAAAATTTTTAAAGAATACGGATCAAAACTTTTTTTAAAGCACAACGTCTTGAATGTAAAAAAACAAGCTGAAGAATTTCAAGTTAACTTTAAAGATCATCCATTTCTTAAAGTCGATCGAATAATTCTTTGCGTTGGTGGCCAGGCTTATCGCCAAACAGGTTCAGTGGGCGATGGCTATGCTTTTGCGGAAAGCTTGGGTCACCACACCACACCCCTTGCTGCAAGTTTAAATTCATTTATTACGCAAGAAAAATGGGTTAAAGAAATTTCTGGAGTTTCATTTGAGAAATCTACTATTTTTTGCGATCGCAAAAAGGAGTATGCATTTACTGGTTCATTCCTATTTACTCATACTGGTATTAGCGGACCAGCAGTTTTTGCTCTGTCGTCACTCGTAGCGTTTGAAAATTATGGAGTAAAAAATCCCTTAGCTTTGTTTATTGATTTTTTACCAAATTTTTCTAGTGAAGAATTAGTTAAGAAGATAAATAATTATAAACTTGAACATGCTAAAAAAAGTTTTAAAAATATTTTACATTTCTTTATGCCAGAATCCGTTGCGGAATTAATCTGTCGTGAGCAAGGTATTTCTTTAGAAAAAAAAGCAGCTGATGCGACCAAGGAAGAAATGCAGAAAGCAATTGATTGGCTTAAAAAAATGCCTCTGCATGCTATTGGCAGGGGAGCAGGGGACGAGTTCGTTACAGCGGGTGGAGTAGAATTGTCCGAAGTTGATCCAAAAACTATGCAATCCAAAATTTGTCCGGGGTTATTTTTTGCCGGTGAGATTTTGAATGTCGATGGTTTTACTGGTGGTTTTAATTTGCAAGCTTCGTGGGCGACAGGATATTCTGCGGGAAAAAGTGCTATACTATAGAGGTATGGAACACGTTTTATTTTCAAAAATAATCCCCGAATCAGAAATACAATGTACTTTCGCTCGTTCGTCCGGAGCTGGTGGGCAGAATGTCAATAAAACATCTACCAAAGTCATTGTGCATTGGCATGTTGGTAATTCGCTAATATATACTGAAGATGAAAAAAATCGCCTACGAGCAAAGTTAATCAATCGTCTTAATAGTAAGGATGAGATAGTGGTAATGAGCGAGGAGCAGCGCTCACAACCGCAAAATAAAGAACTAGCGATTGAACGATTGCGGAGTTTGGTTGAAGAAGCGCTACATGTTCCAAAAAAGAGAAGAGCAACCCGGCCAACCAGATCATCCAAAATAAAGCGTTTAGAAACTAAACAGAGGAGATCAGTTGTTAAAAAAAATAGACGAGACTCTTTTGAAGTGTAGGCAAATAAAAAAACAGTTCTACGAAATGTTTTTTTATTAGGTAAATCCTGCTAAGCATTTCTGGTTCCGCTTTTAGAATTAAAGTCCAGTTTTTTGTTGCCATAATTAAAACTACCATTTTTTTGTTTTGAAGTTATATTCGAACTGATTTCATCTAGTTTGCCTTGACCAGACACAAAAATTCCCATGTCTCCACCCGATGTGTATGACTCGGATTGGAGCTGTAAAAGAATACTACCGTTTAAGCCACCTTTTTGTTTGATAAGGTTTAGGTATTTATCTTGAACCAAGGCTCTGCTACCGCTTGGATAACTTTGTTCAAAAATTTGATCAACGGCAAGTACAGGGCTTTTTTCTCCAGCCATGGTCACCACTGTTGGAAGTTGTAATTTATCAAAAGGAACTCCAGTAATGGTTTCATAATTACTTTCATTGTAAATATGTTGCATTTCGGAGATAATGTTTTTTCCAACTAAATCGTAGCCCTCACAGCCGTCTATAATTATTTTTACTTCACCTAGTGAACTTCTTCCAAATTCCGGACCTTTTTCTTGAATCGTATTAATCATATTGGTTAAAAATGCCGATGCAAGACCCTCTGTTTTTAATGTTTGTGGCTTACTTGGGTTACTAAGATCAATCGCAAGCTCATTTGGCGAGGCGTGTGAATTAAGATATACCACTCTTTTGCCGCGGCTTTCTTGTATGGATTTGATAAGTATGTCTCCTGAAGTTTCCTGAGTTACATCTTTTACTTCATTAGTATCAATGAGTTGGATGTATTTGTCGGGATTTTGGCGCGCCTTTTCACCTAGAGCAACTTGCGCCATTTTTTTCAATTCAGCGCCTTTAAAAATTGTGCCCGCATCTTTTGTGGCGTAGTTAAATATGATTACTTTATCAGTATTGGGTTCAATAATTTGCGTATCAGAAAACGCATTTCTTTGTTCAATTTTTTTTCGTAATTTTGTTTCAGCATTCCCAACATCAGTATCAAGTATGGTGGCCTTAAGAAGCGAAAAAGCATCTGCTGTTGTTAATTTTGGTTGGGATTTTAAAATTTTTCTAATTTTGCTGTCTTGCAAAAGCACGTTAAATTCACCTTGGCGTTTGGGGTTTGCCCACCCATCTTTTTCAGAAAGTTTGTATTTTAAGTCGTCTAATTGGCCTTTTAGATCTTGTCGATCATTATGTTTAATCACTTGCTCCAACAGTTTAACTTGGGTGAAGCGAGGGTCGATATCACCTTGTGATGCGTGGGTGGGAAGCTCTTTAACACTGAGGGTAAATTTATCAAATGGTGAAGCTGTGTCCCAAGAACTTTGAACACTATCTTCAGAGGCTTCTGCTCCGGCTATTTTAACATTTTTCACTACTTCAGCTGTGCCTGTTACAGCTCCAACCAAACCTATAACCTTGAGGATATTTGCTGTCTTGTTTCTAATTTTGTCCCACATTGATGGTGGTTTTATTTTTTTTCTATCACTTTCTACTGCTGGGTTGTTTGTTTCTAAAGTTTCATTGTTTGGTGTTGGGGAAGGTTTTTCTAAATCATAACTCTCATTGTATTGTTCAAACCAATCTTTTTCAGAAGGTTGGGTGGCAGTAAAAGCCTTTGGTTGCGAAGGGAATGTTTCAGTTGCGGAAATTTTTCTTCCCCCACTTAGCCCGCTGTGGGAGTTAGAAATATAAACTTTTTTTGTCGCTTGAGTATTGTCACGCTTTGTGGTTACAACAGTTGGTTCTTCTGAAAGGGTGCCAACATCATTGTTTGGAATGTTAATTTCGCGTTTTTGTAGTTGCTCTTCACGCAACTTTTCTTCATGCATTCGTTTAAGGCCTGCCAGCTCCTCAGCCAGCTCACTTGAAGGGCTTTTTTTTGCATTACCCACATCTTCTTCAAGGTCTTCAACCAGTAAGCTGCTATCTAGTTCCTCTATTTCATCATTAGTTTCTGGCTCAATATCTTTTGGGCGGTTGAAATAATTACCCGTTGATTCAGGTGAAATTCGGCGTAGATCATTCATATGTTTACGAGTTAAGTGAACAGAGTAAGTATAGCAAAAATTTGCTGTTTTAACAACAAATTATTTTAGAATATGTTATACTAAATCAACAAGTTATGCATCGTCAAAAACATCCGACCATTATTTTTAATCGAGGTATTTTTAATACATTGCTTACAGAAACAGAAGCAATTTTTATGATTACAGGAACAATAATTGGAGCAGGTGTTCTTGGTTTGCCATATGCTGTTGCTAAAGTGGGTTTATTGGTTGGGGTTATATATATAGTAGTGTGTGGCGTGGGAATGTTGTTTCTTAATCTGGTGATTGGCAAAATTTCTTTTTGGGCCAAAAAAGAACTTCAATTGCCAGGGCTCGTCGCTCATTTTTTAGGAAAAAAACACGCAGCGATAATTTCGTTGATCATTATTTTTTCAGCATACGGCGCTCTGACGGCCTATATTATAGGCGAAGGAGTTGTATTATCTGGAATTTTTGGTGGCTCCACATTTTTGTGGAGTGTTTTCTTTTGGTTGATAGCTTCTTTAATAATCGTATCCGGTTTTTCCTTAACCAGAAAATTAATCGTAATTGTTAACGGTTGTGTCATTTTTTTATTGGTGGTTATGAGCTTTCTTTTATTTCCGCATTTACAAGTTACACACATGTTTTATTTTAATGCTGAAAATATTTTTTATCCTTTTGGAGTTGTTATTTTTTCACTCAATGGATTATCCGCTGTAGCACAAGCCCATGCTTTGTTGCCAAAGAATAAAAAAATTTTCAATAGAGTGTTGGTTTTTGGTTCGCTTATTCCTTTACTGGTGTATGTTGTTTTCGTGGTTGCCACTGTTGGTTTTGCAGGAAAGGCAACACCGTCAATTGCTACAAATATTTTTGCAAATGAGTCGCTTAAAAAGTATCTTTTTTTAGGAAGTATCTTGGGGTGCGCTGCAATGCTGGGTGGTTTTATGACTGTTGGAACTGCTTTGAAACAGTCTTTTATGTGGGACAATAAAATAAGTTCTAGAAAAGCTTTATGTTTGGTGTTGATTTTCCCTTTATTTTTATTTCTTATCGGTTTAAGAAGTTTTGTTTTTGTGATTAGTTTTGTGGGAACTTTTGGTGTGGGGCTCGAAGTATTTTATATGCTCTGGATTTATAAAAAAGTCAGAAAAACTATGCCGTGTTTTTAAAAATTAAGGAGTAACTTTGGCGCTAAATAAACTTCCTCGATCATTCTTCTTTAACAAAGTGGTAATTGTTTCAAATGTATTTATAGTCAATTGCTCGTTAGTGAAATCATCTGTAGATCGAAAAATAATGTCGGAAATTAATTGTGGTATTTCACCTTTTTGTTTTACTGTTGGAAGTAAAGCGATTTCGAAATAAATATGCAGTTCATTTTGCTCTGGAATATTTTCTGCATGCCATGTAATTTTATTACCTTGTTTTTCAAGTGTTCCTAAATCAACAATCTGTTTTCCGGTAAGTTCAACACCAGCAGGAATATTGGCCGAAAATGTTGCGCTTTTTAAATTATTGGTAGTATTTTTAAGCGTGGCAAATATCCAGTATTTAGTAGTTTTTCCAACTTGTGGGGGGAGGGGGCCGCGACCAACCTGATTGCTATCTACAGTAAAATAGCGTGGTTCAATTTGAAAGGTCACAAGACCAGCTAGCGGAATTTTAGTTTCCAACCCTTTGATTTCAAGAGTTTGTGAATAAAGAGGTAGTGCATCGCTTACAAAATACGGTGTTACTAGTAGGCTTACACGGCTTTTGTTTGTCAACTTAAAATTCTTTAAAAATGAAAGATTAATTACGAAAGCATTGGTACTGTTTGGCGCTACTCTGTTTAAGAATTTTTGCGCGGAAGAATCAATCACAAGCTGATTGTTTTGAATTTTAAATCCATTTTCTCGTGCTGTTTTTTGTATATCAATAACAGTTTCTTGTTCTGTAGAAAAAGTAACTTTTATTTTTGCATTATCAAAATTAGTATTGCTTTTATTTTTTAAGTTTATCAAGATTTGTAAAACATCATTTGGTTTGGCGTAGGTGGTGCTGGTGTTTAGTGATGTGGTGAGTTCTACGTTGGGGTAGAGGATTGTAATTTTTCTACTATCGGAAGATTGTACTACTTCAGTTTGATCATCTAATTTGATGCGCGTATCTGCGGTAAGAAGTTCTTTCACGTCGCCTGATCCTACTTCGATTGTACCAGTTATTTTTTTGGTTTCTCCAGGAACAAGGCTGAAATCTTTTTCAATAATTTTTTCTCTTATATTGTTTTCTTTAAATATTTGGCTTTTTATGTTTTTAAGAGATTGATTGCTTTGATTAGTTACCGAATAGGTAAAGGGCAATTTTTGGTTTGGGAAGGTACTTGTTTCGACACTAAAATTTGTTTGAATAATACTCTCTGAGAGAGTTATTGGTGTTGTGATAATTTTTTGTTCTGGCTCTGATTTGTTTGTGGATTTATATGTCAGTAGAGAAGTAATTTTTGTTTCTCTTTTTGGTTCACTCCAGAAATGGCCGTAAACTTCAGCGCTCCCTTGAGCTCCTGGCTCTAAATCAGAGAGTTTTATGACGCTGTTTTTTGAAAAATATGAGATAGGAGTTTGTTCTCTATCAACAATAAAGCCGCTAGGTAAGCGTAGTGCAAGTGTTGCCGAAGAAAGGGTAAATTTTGTGTTATTAGAAAAAGAAACTGAAATTTTGGTCATTTCACCACTTTTTGGTTTTGTATTTAGCGTGGTACTTAGGGAAATATCTTCTCTAACACGAGGTTGCCAGAAGGTAAAAAAAATACTGCTAGCTATTAGTATGAGCGCAAATACGAGCAGTGCAATGTCAAATATAAAGAGTTGTTTTGCATGACGGTATTTTCCGTGATATTTTTGGTGGTAGTGACCTTGAAAAGCATGATGTATTTTTTTGAACATACCTAAATTTTACAAACAAGCAACGTGTATTAGTATAGTATAGATTTGCAAACTAACTTATGTCAACAAATCTTTTTCTTCAGGAAAAGAAGGATCCTGTGAAGTGATTGATTTTGGGTTTGGAGAAAATAAGGGGTTTTTTATTTTCCATTGGCCAATAAACTGACCAATTCCCTTGCGTGCGAGTTTATTTTTTATAGTAGTGTGTCTTTGAGACCACTTAACCAGACTTTCGAAGTTTAGTTTATAGCGGCCACCTACAACCACATAGGTTAACTCCTGAGCTTGTATGGCACGTCTAATTGTTTGTGCGTTAACACCAAATAATCGAGCTGCTTCAGAAATTGAAACTCTAATCATTTCTTTGGGATTATTGTTTTCTAAGCCAATATTCTGTTGATCTGAATTCATAATTTGTATACAGTAATGTACACAAATTTAGCATTTTTTGCTTGTTCTGTCAATAGTTGTCTTTTTGAAGGGTTGTTAGTTTTTGGTCAGTAATACAGTTTTTGCGCCTTGTGGTCATATTGTCTATTTTGGTTGACGAAATCGGTTTTTTCTGCTAGTATCAACAAATACTAGTTGGAGTTTTGACCATTTTTTAGTGCTTAAAAAGTAAGTGTAACATTTTTACTTCTTTCACGTCTTCTATAATGAACGCCATAGCTGAAAAATTACTTCTTTACAAAGCTCAGTTTCAACATGACCCAAATGCTTTTACAAAGCTTTATGATTTGTATGTTAAACAAATCTATCGATTTGTTTTCTTTAAGGTAA
>CAYUTM010000051.1:6244-7212 GCA_964447755.1 uncultured Gammaproteobacteria bacterium | reverse complement strand
AGTGGCAGCGTTGGTAAAACTGTCTGTATCGGTTATAAAACCAGTAAGAAGAGATGTGGCCATTTTGGAGTTGAAAGGAATATTATTGTGTTTAAAAAATCGGAATAAAACCTCTGTTGTGGAGGAAGCCGTGGGTATAACCAAGTTTAGGTGTCCATACTGTTCATTAGTTGTGTGATGGTCGATGTTTATGAGTTTCGCTGGGTGGTTTTTTGTTAAATTATGGATTCCAGCGTAGAGCAAATCTCCAGAATCAAGAACCACAATGGTATCGAGTAGAGGGTCTGAAAAAATAATGGGATCAGTAGTAAGTTTGTCTATATGATGAAGAAAGGCCCAGCGTTTTGAGGCGGGAGTTACGCAAAAAATGACAGCTGGTTTTTTTATATATTCTAAGTAGTGAAAAAAAGCTGTTGCTGAACCTAAAGCATCACCGTCAGGATTTTGGTGAGGAACGATCATTATTTTTTTGGCATTCGTAATATGTCTGTGAATTTCACGTGCCACCGCACTGGTCATAATTTTTTATCGTTATGATGATTCATTGAACAAAAAACTATATCTTTTTTTGCTTGGCGTGTCAAGTTTTTAGGAGTCGTATCTCGATAGTAAAATACCTTTTGTGGCTAATAAAATAATTGCCTTGCTGGAGTGCAAAATTGTTTTATTTTCGCCACTCATATTTTTGTAATAAAAAAAGGACGATGTGTACAGAGTCGGCTATTTTTTGCCGCTTTTTGCACACATCGTCTGTGACCTACATTTCCTGCTTAAGAAGTTGGTGCCATTTATCCTGGCTTAGAACATACGTTCTAATGGCGTCTGAGACCCCGCTCATTACCTGCCAAAAAGCGGTTGGCGTAACACCGATTCGGTCACTGTAGCTTTTCCATGTGATAATTTGTGGTTCAGAGGTGATCGATATGCAATTGGCGGTTGTGCCTGATACTGATCTTTATATCCTCGAC
>CAYUTM010000051.1:913-6234 GCA_964447755.1 uncultured Gammaproteobacteria bacterium | reverse complement strand
AAGCATATCTTTTTGCTCAGCGGTGAGCAAATTAGAGGCAAGAATTTCTTGTTTCAAATCTTCGGGCATGAAATGATACCCGATTATGAACACCGAAGCATTGAGTTGTTCCCCGCGTATCGCGCGAGCCATGATAGCAAAAAAGTTTTCACATCCTTTTAGTCCCACACTACCCGCGGTTGTCGCTGAAGTGATTCCGCTCATTTAGATTTTCTCCTAAGTTTTTTGTCGGTAATTTGCTGGTTTTCAGCTAGTCGCTGTGATTTTTACAGCGACTAGGCACTATATCATGGCCGAAAATTCTTTTCAACCCCATTTTATGAGTATATCTAAATGGAAAAAATATATTTTTATAATTGCGGCAAGGTAGTTCCCTTTTTAGATATTTACGTTTTTAGCTGTTGTTGCTATAATAATGCATTATGTATCTTAAACGTTTAGAAATTCAAGGTTTTAAATCTTTTGCCAACCGCACCGTGTTGGATTTTTTACCGCCAAAAGACGGAAATTTTAGCATAACCGCAGTCGTGGGACCCAACGGTTCAGGTAAATCTAATGTAACCGATGCGATCCGATGGGTAATGGGTGAACAGAGTATGAAAAATATTCGTAGTAAAAAAAGTGAGGATGTTATTTTTAGTGGCTCTGAATCACGTGGGGCATTATCTGCAGCCGAAGTGGTAATGACTTTAGATAATGTGGACGACAAGGCAGAGGTGGGTGCGGAAGAGGTGGTGGTGGTGAGGCGACTATTTCGCTCTGGAGAAAGTCAGTATTTAATAAATAATAATCCAGCTCGTTTGCTAGATGTTCATTTACTGATGGCGAAATCTCAATTTGCAGAACATGCTTATAGTATCGTTAGTCAAGGAATGATTGATCGCTTGCTTACCGTAAGTCCGGCAGAGCGCAAAGAATTTTTTGATGAGGCGTCTGGTATTAAAGAGCTTTATATTAAGCGGCACCAAGCTTTCTTAAAAATGGAGCGCACCAAAGAACATATTGCGCAGGCTCAAACAATCATCCAAGAAATTGAACCTCGTTTAAAACTTTTGTCTCGACAGTTAAAAAAACTGGAAGAAAGAGAAGAGATCGAGAGTCAGCTTCGTTCTATTCAAGAAACGTATTATTTTACCGTATACTCCAAGCATCAAGAAGATGTGCTTGTTTTGCATCAAAAATTGCATGATATCGATGGTCGTTATCGAAGTGGTTTTGGTTCATTGGAGTTAATTCAAAACGAATTGGCTGAACTTGCACGTGTGGTTAGTCGACAAGAAATTTTTGAATCTTTACAACAGGAACACCAGAATTTAGTAAGAGAAAAAAATAAATTAGAAAAAGAGGTTGCTATTTTAGAAGGTCAGATGCACGTTGAGTACAGTCAATCAGGAAAGCAGAATGTTGGTTGGTTGGAAAGTAAAATTGATGAAGGAAAAAATCATGCAGAACAACAATCCATTGAGTTGTCACGACTTGAAAATGATGCGAATAAGTTAAAAAATTCTTTGCAAGAAGCGCGTAAACATTGTGAGGACGTGGCTATAACTAAAAGTCAAACAATGTTAAAGATTAATCGGCTTCAAAATGAAATGCTAAAGAGCCAATCTGAACAACAGTATCGAGATTTTTCAGGGTTAACGGCGGTCAAAGCTGTTTTGGACCATAAAAAACAATTTGGCGAAGTACATGGTTTGATAGCTGATTTAGGAGAGGTGGATAGCCAGTTTCAACTTGCCTTGGAGGTGGCGGCGGCAGCACATTTAAATTCTATTGTTGTTGCCGATGAAGTGGTGGCTAGAAAAGCAATTGATTTTTTACGACAAGGAAAATTTGGTTTTGCAACTTTTTTACCTTTAAACAAAATTCAGGAAAAATCTTTTTATCATGATGACGAATCTTTTTTACATTATTCAGGTGTTCATGGTTACGCACTTAAATTAATTCGATTTGATAAAAAATTCCAAGCTATTTTTTCATTTATTTTTGGTAGTACGTTTGTAGTTGATACTTTACAAGTAGCTGAGACTATTGGTGTGGGGCGTATACGTATGGTTACGTTAGCAGGTGATTTAGTTGAAAAAACTGGTGTGATGCGTGGGGGGTTCAGACAGCGTCGTCCACAAGTTGGTTTTTCATCGAAAACAAATTTTTCTTCTGAAGATCGATTAGGTGATTATCAGAAAGAAATTTTGTTAGAAGAGAATTATCTGCGGGAATATGAAAAGACAGAATCCTCTTTAAAAGAGCAAACTGTTTTGTTTCAAGTGGAGCTTGAAACAATGCGCAATAAGATACAACTACTTGTTGAGCAAAAAAATAAAGGCGAATTTGAACTTGCGCAATTTGAAAGAGAGTATGCGGTTATCAAAAGTAGTCCAGAAGAATATACTGACAAGTTGCAACAGTTTGACAAAGAAAAAAAATCTTTGCATGAGATGATTGGCGCGCTTAATACTTCAATTCAACAAGCTGAAGAAAAGATGGCTCAGTTTAATGATGAAGAAGAAAAGAAGAAGCAAAGAATTTTTTCTTTACAAGAAGCAATGCAAGTGCAGCAGCAACAGGTAAATGCTGTGTTAAACGAAAGAAATGATGTAAAGGTGGAATTGGCAAAGTTAGAGACCAAGCAAGAAGATTTGGTACAAGAATTGTTTAATGACATGGGTACATCAATTGCATCTTTGACCGAGCGCTCTCCCGCAATTGTTCCTCTTTCTGAGCTTGATACTTTGGCAAATGAAATACAGAAGTGTAAATATAAACTAAGTTTAATAGGTGGTATTGACCAAGAAGTGGTAAAAGAGCACGCCGAAACAAAAGAGCGGTTTGATTTTTTAAGCTCACAAGTTTCTGACCTTGAAAAGGCTTCTTATGACTTAAATTATATGGTGGCAGAGCTGGATGAGCTGATGAAGAAAAAACGTTCTCAAGCTTTCAAAAAAATTCGTAAAGAGTTTAATCGTTATTTTCAAATTTTATTTGAAGGTGGTCAAGCTGATTTGGAAGAAATATATGGTGAAGAAAATGCCGAAAGTGTGTCTGACGAGGTTGTTTCTGAGGTTGTTGATGCAGAATCAATTGCCGTTGAGTCAGAAGAACAAAATAAATCTGCTCGCAATAAGAAGAAGATTTTAACTGGAATTGAAGTGGTTGCTAACCCTCCGGGTAAAAAAATAAAGTATTTAAATGCATTGTCTGGTGGAGAGCGTACCCTAACTTCCATTGCTCTTATTTGCGCCATACTTCACCACAACCCTTCGCCGTTTGTGGTTTTGGATGAGGTTGAAGCTGCGCTTGATGAGTCAAATACCCAACGTTTTGTTCGTATTATGAAGGAATTATCACGAGAATCCCAGTTTATTTTGATTACTCACAATAGGGTTACCATGCATGCAGCCGATGCTTTATATGGCGTAGTTATGCATCAAGATGGTATTTCCAAGCTACTCAGCGTAAAGCTGGGTGAGATAGAAGAGTACGAAACCGCTTCTTCGTAATTGACATAAGTTGTTTTTTATAGTATTGTGGAGGTGCTCTCAAGATCCGTCAATTTTATTAGTTTTTGATTTTACATATGTTAGCTATTCGTCTACAACGACTTGGAAAAAATAAGTTTGCAACCTATCGCTTAATTATTTCCGAAAAAGCACGAGATACACAAGGTAAATATCTTGAAAATCTTGGTACCTATAATCCACATGCTCGAGAAGAGCAGTTTAAAGGGAATGTTGAGCGTATCAAATACTGGATTGGAAAAGGCGCCACAACTTCTGATACTGTCCATAATTTACTTGTCTCCAATAAAATTACAGCTGGAAAAAAGAAAAAATCAGTGTACCTTTCTGTAAAGCGTAAAGCAAAAGTTGCAGAAAAACAAAAACAAAAAAATGCTTCCAAACAGTCAGCTGCTCCGGTAACTGCTTAAAAGGTTTACAAACTCTAAAAAATCGTCTACACTTGATCGTTAGTCGATTTTTTATTTATTTGGTATGGCAAAGCAGGATTATTTACATTTTTTAGAAAAAACACCATCAGGTGTTAAATTATCAATTCTAGGGATACCGCTTGATATCGGAAAAAATAATACTGGTACTGAGCTAGCACCTGACCTAATCCGAAAAAATGGTTTAAACAAAATGTTGGAAGCACTAGATGTGGAATTTAAAGATTTGGGCGATCTGGAATGCCCAACACGGGCAAATTCAGAATTAGGAGATAGGAAAGCGAAATATGTAAAAGGAATTTCTGAAACAGCAGAAAAAGTAGCGGCTATTGTTAGTGCGGAGGTTGCTAGTGGACAACAAATACTTGCTTTAGGCGGAGATCATTCACTTTCAATTGGAACTATCGCGGGAGCGTCTGTTGCGTGTGCTGGAGATGTGGGAGTGATCTGGATAGATGCCCATGCCGATGCGATGACCCATGAAAACACGCTATCCGGCAATATTCACGGCATGCCTTCGGCTGTAGCAATGGGTTTTGGGCATCCACAATTAGTCAACGTTTTAAAACCAGGTAGAAAAGTTGATCCAAAAAATATGTTGTACGTTGGTCTAAAAGATTTGGATCAAGGTGAGATAGATTTGATCCGAAGTGAAAAAATTCCGGTCATTACTATCATGGATATTGCGGCACATGGTTTGGAAAAAGTTTTCCAAGAAATTAATACTTTAAGTAAGCGCGTTTCCAAAATCTGGATTAGTTTGGATGTCGATTCGATTGATGAACAATTTGCTCCTGGCACACCTATGCCCAATAGCGGCGGTTTAACCTATCGCGAAATCACCAATCTTTGCCGATACATCGGTAAGAAAACTTCAGTAGTTGGTATGGATATAGTGGAAATCTGCCCTCAACTAGATGTTGAAAACAAAACAACAAATTTAGCTTTGGAATTGATTGCTTACTTATTGGGTGGAGAGTATAATTGGTATTCAAAGTATATGAACGGTGAATTTGTTAATTAAAGATATTTTTATTTTTTAAATATAAGTTATGCAAAAAATTGCACCAAAAATTTTATTGACTAGCTTTTTATCTTTATTCTTATTGGTGGGAGCAGGTTGCAAGCCAGTTGGAAAAAATAATACTAATTCTATTCTTCAACGTTCACCAACTTCAAGTGTTCAAACCGCTACTTCCACATCAAATGATGATGCTTCGGTGAAAAAATTTACCATTCAAGGTTTTGCCATGACAGTTCCCGATAAGTACTCAGTTGTAAAAGTGGAAAATACTAAGGCGTGGGTAAAAACTGATGATAAAAAATATGATGTTAAGTTGGTTTTAGAAATAACACCAATGAGTACTGTTGAGTT
>CAYUTM010000051.1:0-903 GCA_964447755.1 uncultured Gammaproteobacteria bacterium | reverse complement strand
CCCCTGATGCTGTTTTGAAGAATGGTTCAGTTTATAAAGATGGCTGTAGTGGATTTGGATGTTACAATGTGATGGTAGGTGATAAGGCTTTTGCAGTTCAAAGCGGTATCGAAAGCAATGAAAAACCACCATTAAACCTGGATGGCGTGTGGTCTCCAAGCTCAGCTGCAACTAGCGAAGACTTGCTTTCCATCTTAAAAACCGCAGAGGTTAAATAGGATTTGTTGACTTTTTACTATTTTCCAAATATCATATATACTGTTAATGCAGTGCTGGTGGATTCAACATTTGTTGGATTTATCCACGCGTGTCGACAGGCTGCTCTAAAAAGAAATCTGTAAGTAAAGATATGAATGACGAACAATTCGTTCAAACAATTGTGAAAGCAATTGTAAATCATCCTGATGATGTACAAACCGTGCGTACTGTTGACGAAAGAGGTGTATTAATTACCCTTAAAGTTAATCCAGAAGATATGGGTTACGTCATTGGTCGCCAAGGTCAAACTGCTCGCGCTCTTCGCATTTTACTCAAAGGTGTTGGTTCTAAAGCTAATGCTCGAGTAAATCTTAAAATCGAAGAACCAGCCGGTGGTCGTCCTCCACGTCCAGGAATGACTCAACAAGATACCAGTGCTGTAGAAGACCTTGGCATCTAAGAATTACTTCAAAAATTAAAATCGCTCCGTTGACAAGACGGGGTGATTTTTTTATAGTGTGTGTAAGGCTAGGAACGCTTGGAACGCTGGGGAGGCTTGGAAATTTGTTATTTTCAAGCCTCCCCAGCCTCCCTGGCATACCAAGCCTCTTTTCATATGATTCAATTCGATATTCTCACCCTATTTCCCGAAATTATATATCAATACTCCAAAAAGTCTTCCCATCCATCTTGGTATAAAAAAAA
>CAYUTM010000050.1:0-7537 GCA_964447755.1 uncultured Gammaproteobacteria bacterium | reverse complement strand
ACGCCAAGGGATTCGAACCCCTGACCCTCTCGGTGTAAACGAGATGCTCTAACCAGCTGAGCTAGGCGTGCAATATTATTACTGTATACTTCTTCGCTGCTTAATAAATTCTTTTAAATATTTTTTGTTTCTAAAAGACTTCAAATATTTTTCCCGTCGCATTGCATCTGATCGGGTAGGTAACGTTTCGTAATAAACAAATACCCATTCTGCATACCGACTAGTATAGTTGCCCACACCAGTTTTATGTTCAGTGATCCGCTTCTTTAAACTATATGTTTGACCAATGTAAAACTTATCTGATCGCTTACTGTATAAAATATATGCATAACAGATCATACAGTCAAAATATTCGAACCCCTGACCCTCTCGGTGTAAATCCCGATTCTGATCGGGACTCTAACCAGCTGAGCTAGGCGTGCAATATTATTATGTTTTCAGAATGATAAGATGTTATAAAATTTGGAGAAAAAAGTCAATAGCGGATAGTGAATGCCTAAATCCTAATATCTAATGTCTAATAAAATTTCAAATGACAAAAATTAAACATTTGTCATTTTATTAGAGCTTAGACATTTAACACCTTATTCTTTCGGTAAACTCTTCACATATACCCCTATTTCCATGTGGTTATTTTGCTCTAGCCAATACCACCACTCCACGCCCCACAAATACGTGCGAGAAAACCCCGTTTTTTGGGCAAATTCTACATTCTTTTTAAGCCTATCCACATTCATCGATTTAGCTTGTTCTTTCAAATCGGTAGACAAAACCGTGCCATCCGGTATCCAGGGTTCGGCTTGTAACTCTGCCACAAAGGCCTGAGAAGGGCTGCGGCTATTTAAAAGCAGTTTTAAGCGATACATCACAGGTGGTACAAAATCATAGTTAACATAGCCCAATGTTTTGTTCCAAACTACGCGGTAAAGTGTGGTACCAAACAAATCACCGGCCGTTGCCGTATCGCGCCAAGTACTCAACTCTCCACTATCAGTAACCAGCGTACTATGATTGGAATCAATTTTTTTCACCACAGCCAATTCTTCCTGCAACATCTCTTTGGTAAACGGTCGACATAATCCAAAACTCAAAAATGGTTCGTTTTCAATTTGCCAAATTTCCAAAGCTGGATGGTTTTTGTAGCGCATAAAAATCTTTTCCATAAAACCAAGCAACTTCACTCTATACTCAGCATCACTCAATTTTTTTACCCAATCTGGGTCATGGCATTCTGGCCAACGCGGCGTTTTTTGCCCCACAGCCAATACCACCTTAGCACCATTCTTTTGTGCCTGATCAAGCATCCAATCCAATTCTTGAAAATCATATTTTCCTTCGTTTTTCTCAATCATGTTCCACTGCGCGGAAATGCGTACGTTTTTAAAATTCCACCGATCAAAAATAGTCAAATACACTTTCCGTGGGTCTAACCCCAAAGATTGGGCGTATTCATAATTAAACGTCACACCATATTTCATTGGCCTAGCAAATGACCAAAAATGAAGCAGCAAAAATAGTCCGACAAGCAACAAAACAACTCCCGCAACATTTTTTTTTACTTTGGTCATAGAATATGTTTAAACCAAAAGAATAACTCCAATACAAATTAAAATAACCGCCACCAACTCTTGCACCACTTCCGATTTTGAATACCACTCTTTGATAAACTTGGGATGAAATTTTGAAAAATATGCCGTAAGCATAATCAAAAAAGCATATTGCGCCCCGGTGAGCGCGTTTACCAAACTGACACTGCCAATCACCGTGGCATATTGCAAAAGCAGAACACCACCCACACCCATGAGTTTGTTTGAAGCGACAAGCAAAAATGGCGGTTTGGGAGCAAACAATGCAGACAAACGTGATTGCTTTTTAAAAAATGTTTTTTGAATTTGTGGCGAAAGAAACAAAAGCAGACCACCCACACTCATAAAACCTTTCGTCCAAATGAGCCCACTAAAAAAACCATAATGGTCATACGTATATTTTGCAGCCACATTGGAAATAGCAAAAAATACTCCCGAAATAATCACCCACAAAATCCCAACATGCAAACCTTGGTGTTTTTTGCTTTTTTCAAAAGAAATAAGAATAGAACCAGCGAGCAGAAATGCGATTGCACCATATTGTCGTAGGTTTAATAATTCGTGCAAAAAAAGACTCCCCAAAATAAGTGTGGCAACGGTAATAGAAGCTCCACCAAGCGGCCCCACATGGCTAATTTCGCTACTGGCAAAACTTTTGTACATAAACCACAACCCCACACAAAAACTCAAACCAGAAAGCACCGCGATAAACCAATCAAAATTTGATTTTAAAATAGTTACTCCAAATGGTAATAATAAAAAAATCGGCAAGGCAATAATTGTAGAGTAAAACACAAAAACAGCCGGTTCTACGGCTTTACTGACAATTCTTTTATCCAAAATATTGACGAGTGCTAAGAGCAAGCACCCCGAGAGTGTTAACACTAACCACATAAGTGATTATAGTGTAACATATTTTTACTTCCCGATGAATAAGGTTTTTTGAATTCATTTGCAACAATATACTAATTGAAAATGAATTCAGGTCAACTCCTCAATGGGAATTGACCGATTTTTAGTGATCAGGCCACATCATCAAGCTTAGCAACTATTTCCCGCCTTGCCAGAAAAAGAAGCTTTACCTGTGAGCGCCTACTACGTGGATGCATCGAAAGCAACAACCTTAACTCCGCCAATTCGTTATCGTCAAGCGGCTCATCAGCCTTAAAAGATTGCACGCGATGTAGAATTGGATCATGATATTCGTTGGCTTCAACCCTATACTGGGCAACCAAATTTCTTGACGTAGTATATCCAGCATTACAATTAAGACAAACATGCACCACTTGTCCTTTCATTTCAATCTGAGCAAAACCCACCAAACTACTGGGGCAACAAAACTGAACTTCATGCCCCGGATTTTCATCATACGACATCGTTTGCACCTCAACATCTGAGGTGTTCGGGTGATACACAAGTCCGTCTGCCATTTTTTACTCCTGTTTCTTTAGATGAACGTAACTCATTTCTTAAAAAACCAATTACATTCATCTAAAGTTTTTTCAAAGAACAATACGAACTAAAATCACCCTGGGCATTTAGCTTCAGGGTGATGGAATATTTTGAATTTATTTTATCTTATTCAAATATATATTCACCACCCAAGCTATCTAAATTACGCACAACAAAAAGAGACATCTTTGAGCAGAAGCCTTTTTTGAATGAATTAAGATTTTGTGAGGTAATATATTTCATATTTTTTCAACTATACCAACCTTAAAACACCAGGTCAATACTTTATCCACAGAACCAGGCATCCAAACCCCTAGCACCAACATTATAAGACAAAAACATGTTATACTATACAAATAAAGCTCAACTATTTTAACTTCATATGAAAGATTCACGTGCAACCGCACCCCAAACATTACGAATAGCACTAATTGGACATCGCGGCATACCCAGCAGTTATGGGGGGTTTGAAACATTTGCAGAAGAAATGGGTAAATGCCTACAAAGGCTCGGGTGTTCTACAGTGGCGTATTGCAGAAGTAATTACTTTAAAGAAAAACCAACGACATATCACGGCATTCGACTCATCTATCTTCCCACAATTTCAAATAAATACCTAGACACTTTTTTTCATAGCTTTATCAGCACCGTACATACCATTATTAAAAATACCTCCGATGTTGTAATAATGGTGAATGTTGGAAACGCACCTTTTGCTTTATTAGCCAAACTATTCGGGAAAAAAGTTATTTTTTGTGTAGACGGACTTGATTGGAAAAGAAAAAAATGGGGATGGTTTGCACGAACTTACTTAAAAATATGTTCTAAATTTGCCCCAAAATCAGCTCACACCCTTATTACAGACGCCGGAAGCGTGCAAGAATTTTACAGAACCTACAGACACGCCGATAGCACCATGATTCCTTACGGCACCGAAATTGATTACACAGAGACTAAAGAAAAAGAATTTGATGAATTACACAAACTAAATTTAGAGTCAAAAAATTATTTTATCTACGTTGCTAGATTTGAACCAGAAAACAATCCACTTCTTGTAGTAGAAGCGTACGTACGTTCAGGAAGCAAAATTCCTTTAGTGATGATCGGTGATAATAGATACAACAAATCTTTTGTTGAAAAAATAAAGAAAGCAGCCAACAAAAATGTTATTTTTCTTGGATATATTTTTGGTGAGCAATATAAAGTAATATTAAAAAATGCCTTAGCATATATTAGGGCTGCCGAAGTAGGCGGAACTTCACCAGCCGTTATCGAAGCAATGGGTAGGGGTCTAAGCATAATTGCAAACAACAAACCAGAAAACAAAGAAATGCTTGGCGATACTGGCGTTTATTTTAATTTAGACACAAAAGACTTAGCTACCACATTAAAAAATGTGAGCGTTGATAAACAAATGCTTATAGAATATGGCAAAAAAAGCCAACAAAGAGCAATCTTGCTTTATAACTGGGATAAAATCGGATACGAATATTTCAAAATAATTAAAAAATTAACAACTCCCGAAGAACAAATAGGCCTACAAAACATACATGCTATACGAAGAGAGATGGGTGGGGAGAAACAAAAAATTTTAATGACTGGAGCTGGTGGAATGCTGGGAGAAGCTTTCTACAAGCATTTCAAAAAAAATTATGTAGTGGAAGCAACTGATGTTGACGTAAATGAATCATGGCTCTCACCTTTAGATGTTAGAAACTTTAAAGAATTCCACCACAAAGTACGAACATTTCACCCTCATTATATTTTTCATTTAGCAGCTTTAACAAATTTAGAGGAGTGTGAAAAATTCCCTGCTAACGCCTACTCCACAAATGCTCTTTCTACCAAACACGCTGCTCAACTCGCATCGCATTATGGTATAAAACTTATTTACATTAGCTCGGCAGGTGTTTTTGATGGACAAAGCGACTATTATTCCGACGATGTTGATCCAAATCCAGTGAATGTATATGGTTTAACTAAACAAATGGGCGCTTTTATGGTTGAGTACTATGCCCCACCCGATCATCTTATTATCAGACCAGGTTGGATGATTGGCGGTGGCCCCAAAAAAGACAAAAAATTCGTGGGTCATATTCTTGGCCAAATTATGACTGGTCAAAAAGAAATATTTGCGGTCAACGACAAATTTGGAACCCCTTCATACACCCATGATTTAGCAAAAAATCTAGATCTTTTAATTAAAAAAGACGCGAGCGGTCTCTACAATATGGTGTGCAATGGAGATCCGGCCAGCAGGTACGATATTGCTAAAGAAATTATTTCAATCTTAGGTTACGAAAAAACCATAAAATTAACATCCGTTTCTTCCAGTCATTTTGAAAAAACATTCTTTGCAATACGTCCTCGCTATGAAAATCTAAGAAATCGCAGACTAACTTTGGAAGGAAACAATATCATGAGACCGTGGCAAGAAGCTCTTAAGGATTATTTGGAAAGTTATTTTCCAGACGCATTTAATCAACAAAAATAAACAAGCTAAATAAGACTAGCATAAACTTCTTCTAGGTGTGAAAAATATAAATTACTCGCGTATTTTTCCACCAACAACTCTCGGGCATTTTTCCGCAACAACTCAGAATCTTCTTCACTACATTTCATAGCCTTTTCTATTGTTTGGGTTAAATTTTTTGGATTTTCCGGTAAACAAAGAAAGCCCGTTTTTTTATCTATCACCATTTCAGCCGTACCACCTTTATCTGAAGCAACTACAATACGTCCAAAGCTCAGTCCTTCCAAAATTGCTTTCGGGCAATTTTCATAAAAAATACTGGGAAAAACCATTACTTTGGCTTCACGCACTACCCCCAACCATTCCTCACCTTGAACCCAAGGTTTTCGTGTAATGTTTGTTAGTTTATTTTTGATAATAAAATCATCTACCCACTTTTCGTCAGGCCCGCTACCCGCAATAATGACTTCGTATTTTTTCAAATCACACAAAGCTTCTAATAATACTCGTACTCCCTTTTCACGGTGGATTCTACCTATAAAAACAATCTTATTTCCCAATCGTAGAATTTTTTGATTAGTTTCAATAGGATTCACAATTTTGACCAGTTTTTTTTCTGAGAAGCCCCCTTCAATCATAGATTGTCTCATAAATTCACTAGGGCAAATAAACACATCTATTGAATCCCAAATTGCACGGAGCTTAAAATAAAATTCTTCGAGAGTTCCAAATAAGCTAGGGAGATACGAATTGTTAACACATTTATTTTTAAAGCATTGATACGGTCTTTGATAAGCTTCTTTTGAAAAAGAATCTTTATACGCAAAGTTGTGATTTGGACATAAGGGAAAAAAATCATGGAGTGTTAAAACAACCGGAATATTAAGTTTTTTTAGGGTAGTAAAAATACTTGCAGAAAGATGGTGATAAACGTTGTGCAAATGAATAATATCTGGTTTAAAATCGTGAACCAATTTTTTTAAATTTCGTTTCACTTCGCCTGAATAAAAAAGACGTTTCGCAATTTTAAAAGACGTATATATATTTTGATTACCAGCAAGACTAGCAGGAAGCTCGGATACAAAATACTTCGCATAATCCGAAGGTAAATTGTGGGGACTTTGCATCGAAAACTCGGCCACACTATGTCCTCGGGCTCTTAAGCCATTAATGGTCTCCAAAAAAACCACCTCAGAACCCCCAGTGTTATAAAAAAATTTATTAGCTTGTAAAATTCGCATAGTTAAAATTACTTTTTAGAAATGACCACCAAATTTTTTCCTTCTTCTGGCACAACTTTTTCTACTCCTCGCGCATAGTACCATTTTTCTATTTTAAAGCCAGCTTTTTCTAAAAGTTCTTGTAATTCTGTAAAATTAAAATGATGATAATAGCGCTCCGCCAAAATTTCTCCTTGTTGATTTTTCCAAGGAATTAAATAATCATTATCACCTATTTTTTTCCAATCTTTTTTAAATTTCTCCTGCGCCCATGCACTTTCTAAATTCCAATTGGTCATTACAAACAAACCATCTTTTTTAAGCTCATAAAAAACTTTTTTAAAAAAACTAAGTCGACTTTCAGTATCTGGCAAATGGTGCACAGAAGCAATCGCAAAAACCAGGTCAAAAAAATTTTCGCTACATTCTGGTTCCGCATTTTCACTACATTCAAAATGAACCCAACCCTCTTTTACTTCGCTCGCGAATTCTTCTTTAGCAACCTTGATCATTTCTAAGCTTTGATCTGTTCCGTAATATTCAACTCCCCTATTTTTAAGCAAATGAACAAGCCGGCCATTACCACAGCCCCAATCCAAAATTTTCTGCCCTTTTTGGATTAAATCAGAAAACTGTTCCAGCTCACGAGCCGCATTTCTGGTTTTGGCATAGAGTGAGGCAATACGGTTGTAATCCTCGCGTGTTTTTGCTATAATTTGGTGCATATTGTGAAAAGCCAAAAAGGCTTGAGATGCCTGAAAGGCTTAAAAAATAGAGCCTTTCAGGCTTTTCCGGCTTCTTAGGCC
>CAYUTM010000049.1:0-7622 GCA_964447755.1 uncultured Gammaproteobacteria bacterium | reverse complement strand
CGAGCCAAACGACGAGATGAAGCCAAGCCAATTCTATAAACTACATTATCAAGACGAGACTCAAGATAATTAAGAAGAATTTTACTTGTATCACCAGTTTTTCGAGAAGCCTCTTCAACATAGTTAGCAAATTGACGCTCTAAGATACCGTAGATCCCTTTTGCCTTTTGTTTTTCACGAAGTTGTTTACCAAAACCTGATAGTTTTGGGTGTTTTTGGTCTGGGCCATGTACACCAGGTGGATATTTTCGCTTAACAACAGGGCATTTTGCGGAATCACAAAGTTTCTCTCCGTATTTGCGACACATTTTGTGTTTTGGTCTAAGATCACGAGCCATAACGTTTCAATTTATAAAGTTTATCTATTAATATAACAATTAAACACGACGTCGTTTAGGGGGACGGCATCCATTGTGTGGAATTGGGGTCATGTCAACAATTGATAATACATTTAAACCGTTAGAATGAAGAGCTCGAATAGCACTCTCTCTTCCTCCACCTATTCCCTTAACAAAAACATGAACTTCTTTTACACCATAATCGGCAATTTTGGTAAGCAAATCTTTTACTACCATGCTGGCAGCATAAGGAGTAGATTTTTTTGGTCCTTTAAAACCAGTTACACCTGAAGATGACCATCCAAGAACGCTACCGGTTGGGTCTGTAATAGTAATAATGGTATTATTATAGGAGGCCAAAACATAGGCATTACCACGAGCTACCTGTCGAGCAATTTTCTTTTTTCGCGGTTTATTGTTCTGTTTTTTTGAGTCAGAGTTGGAAGTTGATTTTTGTTCTTCACTCATACAAGAAATGATACAAAATATAACGGGAATAAATTAAGCAGAATTTTTAGGTTTTTTGGTTTGAATCTTTTCGTCCACTACCCATTGTTTTTCGGGTATTACCTCGAACTGTTCTAGAATTTGTTTTGGTTCTTTGGCCGCGCACTGGTAAGTGTTTCATATGTCGAACACCACGATAGCACTTAATATCTTTCATTCGTTTAATATTGGACATTATCTCACGACGTAAGTCACCTTCAACTTTATATGTTTTTTCAACTATTGCTCGAAGATTATCTTGTTCTTCGGTAGTTAGATTTTTTACCCGAACTTCTTCGCTGATATGAGCCTCTTTTAAAACAATTCGTGATAAAGTTGGCCCAATACCAAAAACGTAAGTTAAAGCCACTACAATTCTTTTTTCTTTAGGAATGTTGATACCTGCAATACGCATAAATAACGTAACTTGAAAAAATTAAATTAACCTTGTCTTTGTTTGTGCTTTGCGGTTGCACAAATTACATACAAACGTCCTTTTCGACGTACTAATTTGCATTTCATACAAATTTTTTTTACCGAAGCCCGAACTTTCATACTGTATTAAAAATATTATTATGTAAGAAAAAATATCAACCACTGCCGCGATATCTACATCCGCTTTCTAGAAACTTTCTTTACATGAAGCAGACTACACCGCACCGGTTGATATTTCATCATTTCTTTTAAAACTTCGCTGAAAGAAGAAAAAAGAAAGGTGATTAAATTTTTAAAATCGGAAATTAATTCTTCCTTTGGTTAGATCGTAGGTACTCATTTCAACCCGTACTCTATCACCGATCATAAGCCGTATCTTAAACTGTCTCAGCTTTCCAGCCAAATGACCGTGAATTTCTTGACCACTATCTAATTTTATTTTAAACATTCCTGCTGGCAGCATCTCAATAATTTTGCCTTCTGCCTCTAGAATATCATCTTTAGACTTTCCCATTGGAAAAATAAATTATAATTTGCTTAGCTATAATAACAGAATTTGAATTTAAGTCAAGAGCTTTGTTGCGAATTATCCCCACTTATAGCGGTTTCTTTATAGACCCAAAATTTATACAATAGAAAATTCCACCCCACAGCAACGATAATATTGGCGACCCTTGAATATACATAGTAAACACCAAACTGATGATTCACCACCCACATCCATGCAATGGAAATCGCATAATTCATGGCAGCGATGGCATAAAACCGAAGTATTTGACGATGTGCTAAACCTGTAGACTGAAAAGACCAGTATTTATTGAGCAAAAAGACGTAATTTACAACAAATAGTTGGTTTAAAATTACAGCTAAAATCGATGAAATATGAAAAAGTTCTTTTAAAAAGTATAGACTACCAATATCCAAAATAAACGCGCTAAAACCAATTACAAAATATTTTGCAAACTGATATCGAAATTCGTATATTCTCTTTAGAAACTTTTTAATCATGAAGATATACTTTTACAGCAATACTGCTTTGATTCTTCTCACTCCCGCACTCACCGCTTCTTCTTTCACAATTTTAAATGTACCCATTGTTCCGGTATGTTCCACATGTGGTCCCCCACAGACTTCGCGGCTATATGTTGGCGTAGTTGGATCCGCACTAGCAGGCAGAGTGGTATCGCCCACTGTATAAACTTTTACTTTGCTTTGATACTTATCTTCAAACAAACCAATGGCCCCTAAATTTTTTGCTTCCTCAAAACTCATTTCTTGCCAACTTACAGGATAATCTTTTTTGATTGCAGCATTAACCAACTCCTCAGCAAGTTGTATTTGCTCGGGAGTTAATTTTTGTGGATGCGCAAAATCGAAACGCATGCGTTCTTGGGTGATATTACTCCCCCGCTGGGTAGCGTGAGGTCCTAAGATTTTCAAAAGCGTCGCATGAAGCAGGTGTGTAGCAGTATGATATTTGGTAGAAATCTCACTATGATCCGCAAGTCCGCCAGCAAATTTTTGCTCGGCACCAGAGCGAGATTTTTCTTGGTGCTCTTTAAAAGCTTGTTCGAAAGCTGACACATCAACACTGAGGCTGTTTTCCAACGCTAACTCCACTGTCATTTCTAACGGGAAACCATAAGTGTCGTAAAGTTTAAACGCTTGTTTCCCAGAAATTTCTTTGATTACCTGACCAGTTTTCTCAAAAGCGATTCTAAATCCGTTTACTAATTTTTCGAATTCTTTCAAACCTTGCTCTACTGTATTTCTAAACTTACTTTCTTCTTGCGTCATTTCATTGAGTACAAAATCTTTATTTTTTTGCACTTCAGGATATACATCTTTAAATATTTCAACTACTTGCTCGGCAATGATGGCACAGAAGTTTTCCTTGATTCCTAAAAGACGGCCATGGCGTACAGCGCGGCGAATAAGGCGGCGTACTATGTAGCCTTGATCAACGTTTGCTGGTGCAATACCCTTGTCGTCTCCCATAATCATGGTGGCGGTACGAATGTGGTCGGCGATAATACGCATGGAACGAGTGATGTCTTTGTTTTCTACATATTCTTTTCCAGAAACTTCTTGTATTTTTTGGATGAGCGGCCAGAAGGTATCGATCTGAAAAATGTCAGCATAACCATTTAACATGCGCACTACACGATCCAATCCCATTCCCGTATCAACGTTTTGGTTTTTTAACGGCAAGAAATTATTACTTTCATCTCGGTTGTATTGCATGAAAACATCGTTCCAGATTTCAATCCAATTTTTAGAATCGGTAGCCTGGTTACTACCTTCAGGTGGCAAATCTGTTTCGCCTTGCCAATAAAACATTTCTGTTGAGGGGCCACATGGGCCAGTTTGACCAGCAGGTCCCCACCAATTATCTTCGCGCTCCAAAACTCCACCAGGCATAAAGGCAATTTTATCTTTTGGCACGCCTACTGATTCCCATATTTTTACTGCTTCTTCATCTAGTTTTAAATCTGCAAAACGTGGGTCACCACCAAAAACAGTAACGGATAATTTTTTTGGATCAATTCCCAACCAATTTGGCGAAGTTAAAAATTCCCAACTCCACTCTATTGCTTCTTTTTTAAAGTAATCTCCAAGCGACCAGTTACCAAGCATTTCAAAAAAAGTTAAATGACTTTTGTCGCCCACTTCATCAATGTCCCCGGTTCGAATACATTTTTGTACATCAGTCAAACGCTTTCCAGCGGGGTGAGGTTGTCCCATTAAATATGGCACAAGCGGATGCATGCCTGCGGTAGTAAAAAGTACCGTTGGGTCATTGTCTGGAACAACCGAAGCAGAAGGAATGATGGTGTGTCCTTTGGATTCAAAAAATTTGAGGTATTTTTGGCGAATTTCAGCTGATTTTAGCATAAAACATTGACAAAAGGGTAAAATTGTGCTATTATTAAACGTTTGATGGAAAAATCATACTAGATTTGGCTCTCTTTGGCAAAATTTAGAATGATCTTTTCACCTTGGAGGCAAAAATGGCTCAAGAGCGTATTTTCGAGGTTACCACCTTCAAAAACAAGTGGTTGTTTGACCCCACAGGTCAACACGAATACCAGACCATTACTCCCGGAACATACCAGTTTGTTCTAGGTGCAAACCCACTCGATCCCGGGCAACCCTGGTTGACCCTAAAGGGAAGCGACCCTCCGGTGGGCGTCGCTTACCGAGCATGGGCTGTAATTTATAGCAGCACCTACTACGCCGGCAACCCGGACCGAGTCGAGATAAAAGAAATTTTTCCAGAAACGGAATAAAGACGTTCTCCAGCAACAGGGCTGGTGTGGATCATGCTATGATCAGAACATCGATCATCAAACCACCCTCAGCTACCCTACGATCTAACTTATAAAAATTAGATCATGGGGTAGAGGGTGGTTTTTTGTTTTTTGCACACTTATTTTTTCTTAAAAAGAATTACTAAATAATTTATTAGTGTAAACATGCCGATTGCAGAGAAAAAAATTATAGAAAAAACAAATAAATACCACTGCAACCAACCAAACGAAGATTTTTTCCACAACCCCAAAGCCAACATACCTGCCATTCCCAGCAAATAAAGAAAAGATAGTAGTAAGTTTTTCCAACGATGTTCGTACACTTCTTTCTGCAAACTTTCTTTATTTTTCTCATTAAATTCTTTTGCTTTTCTAAAGAAATATAGAATTTTATCAAGTGGCATAAACAAACTTCTAATTAACATAATTAAAAAATTGTTCAGTCATTAGTATTTTGAAAAACCTCCAATATTCACCTACATGTTAATCATCCGATACGGATGGCCAAAAAATTGATCTCCAATCATTTTTTTAATTTCTTTACGCTGTGTATTGGTTGAGTAATAGATAACTACAAAAGCGGCACCGGCACATCCTTTAGGATTAGTAAAAGTTGGGGTAATCGAAACAATACCTCCCAATTTTTCAATCTCAGAAATAACATCCTTGTGCTCAGAAATTGTTTGTTCCACCACGCCTACAGAAGACATGTGGATGCAAGCAATTTCTTTTGTTGCCTCGTATACAGCGCTTTGATAATAAAGATAGATACCACAAAGAATCATTAAAACCAACGCACCAAAAGTTACACAATAAATGATTGCATTCTTTTTTAACATACAATTTTAATCTACAATTTTCTCTTAAAATCACTCAGGTGCAATGTGAAACATTGTTAAATTATTCCATTCGCGCCAATTCTGCTTCCTTCTTACTATTTCTTTATTCCATTTTTCAGTAATAAATTTAAAGTCTGCTCTCTGCTGTGTCGTAAGTTTGTCAAAATTTTGATTAGGCAACAACGGATCAAGCGCAGGAGCTGCATCTATAGAAAGCTGATTCAAATATAATAAATCAAGCTTTTTTAAATCACCAAGAGATCGATTCACATTTTCTCGCGCAATCATGAAGTCTACATTGAGCGAAGAAATAAGCGTAAACGCAACCAAGCTAGTTGCTAAAATCAAATAAAAATAATTTCTAAAAGACCAACGAACAAGAACACAAACAATGGCAAAAATAACCTGGGCCAGAAGAAAATAAATAAACCATTCTACGTACAAGCGCTCAACAGTATAGCCGTAGGCTTGCTGGTACACATACATTCGGCGCAGCGCAGAAAAACCAATCACGGCAATTTGTGCTAAAAACAATATCTGCAAAGCGCCTAATATTTTTTTACCTACACCAGTTGAGTTGTGAATGTAAGAATAATAAGAAAACAGAAGCAAACCAGCTGAGAGAACCATCACCGCCACAAGCTCAAAAAATCCGCGTCGGGCATATTCGGCAAAAGTTAAATGGTTTTCGAGTACAAAATTAAGGCCGCCGAATAAATAGGTGATTTGAATCACAACGAAGATGAGAAAAAATACATTCATTATCGCCAGAATTGAAGTGATGATAGTGCTATCCAATTTACGTATTGACCGAACTGCCCCCATAACAGAATGTTCTTCGCTGGTAACAACATAAAAAAAGCTGGCGATAAGAACTGTGAAGATAGCTGTACGAAGAATTCTCCAAGGTGTAGTGGGAGCAATATCAAAACGAAAAATGCGGTGGATCCAATCGGCAAACACAGCGTCAGCCGAGCTAAACAATACGCCAAAAATAAATAACAATGGCAAAGCAATAATCAAACCTGTAATAATTTTTTTATAAACACCGCTCTCGTTTTTTTTATCCCATTTAAACAAGTCATCATAAATTCTACCTAATTTAGTAAAAGGAAGATCAAGATGCTTGATGAGTGGTATGTGGGTGAGAAAAAAGGGATGCTTTTCTTTGTTGCGCAAGGTTACAAGCATGGTAAAAACGACTAGTAAAACAAACACCGCTAGAGGCACTAGAAACTGAACTAACACATTATTATATAGAAAAACATCTGTAGTAAGAATGATAATTGGCACCAACAATAAAAAAGCCCAACTACTATGAATTTTGTTGGTAACGAGGGCTAAAACAAAAAAAGCCGCCAAATAAATGGCTACAAATAGTACAAAACCCAAACCCAGATGTTGATTCCAAAAAAATAAATCATACAAAATAGCGGTAAGCAGAGCTAAGCCCACATACAGCAACCGGTTTGCACGAGAATTAGGATTTTCTTTTAAAAAATTTAAGTTCATATTTTGAAATTATACAGACATTATCTTATGGCATTTTAGCGAAAATCTTGCGGATTGTCTACCTTATCCTACTTATTTTAATGAAATAGTTTTAAACAAAAATAATTGATAAACTGTCTATTCTTGACAAACCACTATTATTAATCTATCGTTCCATACGGAATTTTCACCGAAACAGGGAGGAAAAAATGTTAATCCGATGGTTTGACAATACACAGATTCCCCTTTTTGTTTTAGCACGGGCAAACTGGAATAGTGGTGTACTTTTACGCATCATACTTTTCTACATGAGTAAAATTGGGCGGTTTAAATTCACAGTTGAAAATATCACAACTTACGTGATGCAAAATCATGCGGAACTGAAGCAAAAAAATTCTTGGTTTGATCCTTCAAACATTGCACAATATCTTAGTAAATTAGTTGAGAATGAAGGTCTTTTTTATCAACCATATGCTACACATGGCGATGCAGCGTATCATCCCACGGATAAATTTTTTGTAGGATGCACGAAACTTGTATCCTATCCGCTTCTCGTTGAAAAATAAAATTTATACCAGCTAATGGTAAAAAACCACTTGGCCTACTACTTTAGTTACATTATTTAAATTGACTCAAGTAGTAACAGGTGGTTTTTATTTTACCGCTCCCCCGCCCAAACATTCTCCTTTCTTGAAGAATACCGCGAATTGCCCAGGAGTTAC
>CAYUTM010000048.1:6959-8079 GCA_964447755.1 uncultured Gammaproteobacteria bacterium | reverse complement strand
GTCACGAGTTAAGAATCCAGCTTTCTTTAATACTGGACGATTTACTTCAACATCGACTGCATTTAAAGCTCTGGCGATTCCAAGTCTTAAAGCACCTGCTTGTCCACTTGATCCACCGCCCACAATTTCTGCAATAACGTCATAAGCTTTTTCAATTCCAAGAATTTTAAATGGATCATTAACTAATTGTTGGTGCAGTTTATTTGGAAAATAAGTTGCAAGATCTTTACCGTTAACTACAAACTTGCCATTACCTGGAACAATTCTTACTCTTGCAATTGCTTCTTTTCTTCTACGTAAGGGAAACCGCTCTTCAACAGCGTTAATAATAAAAACAAATTTAAACTCTAAACCTTTTGAAGCATGTACGGTCATTATTCTAAGCGCGTCTTCTTGAAGGGTTGGTTGCAAAGAAAGCTCATCCCCCGCTTCAAGCAAAAAGTCAATGTGTTTTAAAAGGTTTGGAACAGCTGACATTTGTGATGAAGCTGCTTCGTATTCCGCAATAAATTCAAACAACTGTTTTAAAGATGATAGTTGATTCATGGTAGCGGATTCACCACGACTCTCTTGTTTAGTAAGGTATTTTAAGTAACCACTATTTTCTAAAAACAGAAGTAGACAAGACGATGGTTTCTTTATTTTTTGATTTCTAAAACCTTCTTCTAGAAGAGAAATTATTCTTTGCGCTTTCACCACGCCTTCTTCAGACAGTCTACATTCATGTGAACGCTTAAGAGCTTCCAGATACGTAACACTTTTCTTTTTCGCAAAAAAAATAATTTTTTGAAGATCATATGCATCTATATCAAAACAAGGAATGTTCAAAAGCCGATATAGAGCAACTGAGTCATTAATTTCTGTTATGCTTTTAAAAAAACTAATACAATCCAAAACAATCGATTGTTTCAAAAGTCCGGCAGAACTCAAAAAATCAAATGGAATGTGTTGTTTTTCTAAAAGATTACTAATTAGTTCACCATGATTATGTGCGCGAACCAATATAGCAAAATCTTTCCATTGAATATCGCTGGCTGAATTCTTAATTTCAATAATTTTATTTACAATGTAATCGACCTCGTCTTCGGCGCTTGAAGCATGAAAATAGAACACTTGCTTC
>CAYUTM010000048.1:0-6949 GCA_964447755.1 uncultured Gammaproteobacteria bacterium | reverse complement strand
TTTCGTTATTACTGGAAACAAGTCTTTTATTTATAGAGAGTTTCGTTTCCAGGCGGTCGGGATTATTTTTTTGAATCAATTCATAAGCAGTATCAAGAATAGATTGGTGAGAACGAAAATTTTCGATCAGAACAATGCTGTTTGCTGAAGGAAAATCATCTTTAAACCTTAAAATATTTGATACGGAAGCTCCGCGAAATGCATATATACTTTGATCATCATCCCCCACTACGGTTAGCCTTGAATTTTCTCCAACCAGCAACTCAATCAACTTATATTGAGCCCAGTTTACATCTTGGAACTCATCAACCAAAATATACTGGAATCGATTTTGAATTTTTTTTCTTAAGCCCGGCCTTGTACGCAAAAGCTTAATGGTATAGAAAATCAAATCACCAAAGTCCAGGTAGTTGGAGTTCAACAGTAGCTGATTATACACAAAATAAGCTTTCGCCAGTTCGTAGAGGCGTCCAGATTCTTCCACAATACTCTCACTATCTTTTTTACTTTCTTCTTGGGCAAAATTGAGATAATCTTCTGCTGAGACTAGCTCGTCCTTGCACTTGTTAAAATGGGCAATTAGTTCATAGATATACCTTGATGGATCACCCAATGGTTTGTAGTAGTTAAGGTCAAAGGCATTCAAGTGTTCTCTCACCAATATCCAGGTATCAGTCGTAGAAAGTAACTTAAAACGATTAGAAATACCAATCTCTAAACCATACTCTTCAAGAATTTTTTGACAAAAGGAATGGAAGGTTGAAATTTGAACATCATTAAAAGAACTACCCAGCAAACTGTCTACCCTGTCTTGCATTTCACGTGATGCTTTATCGGTAAAGGTGAGCGCCAAAATATTTTCAGGAGAAACATCCTTGGTAGTAATTAAATAAGCGATTTTTTCCGTAATTACAGTGGTTTTTCCAGTTCCAGCACCTGCCACAATTAACAAATGTCCATCATTGTACTCGACTGCTTCTTTTTGTTTTTGGTTTAGGTTGGACATACTATAACTAACATTTCTTTAGAGGGTTAATTATAGTCAACTTATTATAAAAATACAACAAAACTAACTTATAAAACCTCCCGCTTGAAATTTCCACAATTTTTTATACAATCCTTTTGAATTTTTAATCAACTCATCATGCGTTCCCTCCTCCACTATCTTTCCAGATTTTAACACGATAATTCGGTCCATAGTCATAATGGTTGAGAGACGATGTGCTATCACAATAACGGTTTTATTTTTCATCAAGTTGTTTAAGGCGTCTTGAATCAAAGATTCTGACTCCGAGTCTAGACTTGATGTGGCCTCGTCCAAGACTAAAATTGGAGCATTTCTAAGGATTGCTCTGGCGATGGCCACTCTTTGTCTTTCACCTCCCGACAATTTAACACCACGCTCTCCCACGTGCGTTTCGTATTTTTCGGGAAAAGCTGATATAAACTCATCACAATGAGCCAAACGTGCGGCTTGTCTCACTTCTTCTTCGGTTGCTTCTGGCTTGCCATATCGGATATTTTCTAGCAAAGAACGGTGGAACAAAATAGGGTCTTGCGGAACAAGACTAATATTTTTCCACAAACTATCCTGTGTAATCTTGGCGATATTTTGTCCATCAACCGAGATTTTTCCCGCGCTTATGTCGTGCATTCTCAAAAGCAATTTAATGATTGTTGATTTACCTGAACCTGAGGGACCAACTAAGGCGATCTTTTGATTTTGATCAATTTTAAAGCTCAAATTATCAAATATTTTTCTAGTTTCATGGTAATAAAATCCAACATTTTCAAATGCCACCGCTCCCTCTGTAACTTTAAGTTGTTTGGCATTTTTTATATCCTGAATTTCGTGAGGTGTGTTTAGGGTAACGGTCATCTCTTCAGCATCAGCTAATGATTCATAAATAAATCTTACGGTTCTTCCAAACCCCCAAACTTGATTAAAAATATGTAAAACATAAGCTTGTATCAACACAAAATCCCCGACAGTTATTATTCCCTTTCTCCATAAAATAACTGCAACGTAAAACATACCGATTTCCAATGAGATCATCAAAAAACCCTGTATTGCTTCAAAGGTAGACTCCAGATACCATTTAATCTTTCTCAAATTTTTAACCTTTTCTGTTAACTTATTAAAATCCCCTAGCTCGCGCTCGAATCCATTGAAAAGTTTAACATTTACATTGTTTGTAATGGTATCAGCCAAAAAACCCGATGCTTTGGAGTCGGCTTCACTGTATAAAATATCGTACTTCAATTTATACTGCGCCAAAAACCAGTTGATGATTAAAAAGACAATGGTCCATACCAGAATTATGATTCCTAACCAAATGTTTCGCTGGGTTAAAATGATATAGATGGTAACTATATCAACACATAGGCCCATTAAATACCAAACAACATTGTCATAAATATTTACAAAGGATCGTACGAAACGGTGGACTCGTTTAACTAGAGAACCAACGAAATTTCCGTTAAAAAAACTGAAAGAATGTCGGTGTAGATAACTAAAACAGGTAGTGTACAAATCTTGTTCCTGAATTTGGGAGACGTATGTAGTGGTTATAAACGGAGTTATCCGCCACAAAAAATATCTTACAAAGGAAAAAGCACCAATCAAAAATAAAATATTGAGCAATTCTTTAAATTGATCATTTTTTTGAGCTCCGTTTGAGAATACATTAAAAAATTTTGCATAGTACAGTGGTACAAAATTTGAGACAATACTACCACCGATTAGCAATAACAAAGTAATAAAAAATCTCACCTTATATTTTTTAAGGTGTTGCCAGTAAATTTTAAGTGTTAGTTTGGTGTTTGCTTTCATATTTTTCGCCTATAGTATACCACAAAAAAATAAGGCGGAAAATTTATTCCACCTTATTTCTTGAGTTTTCTTCTTAGCTCATGCATCCGCAGGTGCATTTCCCATCATCGCCCATTTTGTCTTTGCACTCTGGTGAGCAGGTGCTGCAGTTCATGCCATCGGCACAACACTTTTGGTCTTCAGTAATTTCCATGCTACACATTTTGCACTTCATACGCATACATTAAGATTTAATGCGTTAAGTGTAACACGTTACAGAAAGGTTGTAAAAAAATTAAACACTCGGAGGAAGTTTTCTATATTTATTTCCCACACGAATACGATTTAATTCTCTTTCCATAACTCCTTGAATTGAAACATATTCGATGTCGTCTTTATCATGTTCTTCCTGAAGAAGTTTGAGCGCTTTATTTTTAGCTTCCTCTGCTTTTGCTATATCAATTTCGTGAGCATAGTCAGCACTATCTGCTAAAACTACCACTTCATTATGTGGGCGAACTTCAGTAAAACCGCCAGAAATGGCCAAAAAATGTTCTTGCCCATCTTTTTTATAACGCAACTCCCCCGCTTTTAGTGTGGTAACCAGCGGAATATGATGTGGAAGGATAGTGATTTCTCCAGCCTCAGTTGTTACACTAAGCTGATCTACCTCTTCTGAGAAAACTACTTTTTCTGGAGTAATGATTTGAAGTTTTATTTTTAACATACGTAATTATTTCACTTCGTCGATTGTACCTTTCATGTAGAATAATTGTTCATTCTTATCATCATGTTTGCCGTCCAAAATTTCTCTAAATCCACGAATGGTTTCTGCAAGTGGCACATATTTTCCAGGAGATCCGGTAAATACCTCAGCCACGAAGAAAGGCTGTGACAAGAATTTCTGAATTTTACGAGCACGAGAAACAGTGATTTTATCCTCATCGCTCAATTCTTCCATACCTAGAATAGCAATAATGTCTTGTAGGTCTTTATAACGCTGCAACACACGCTGTACATCTAGAGTTGTTTTATAGTGCTCCTGACCAACAATGTTTGGATCAAGAATAGTTGAGTTAGAGTCTAGTGGGTCAACCGCTGGGTAAATACCAAGCTCTGATAGCGAACGGTTCAATACTACAGTAGAGTCTAAGTGAGCAAAAGTGGTAGCAGGTGCTGGATCAGTTAGGTCGTCAGCTGGCACGTATACGGCCTGTACGGAGGTAATAGAGCCTTTTTCAGTAGAAGTGATACGTTCTTGCAGGGCACCCATTTCAGTAGCCAAGGTAGGCTGATATCCTACAGCTGAAGGCATACGTCCTAACAACGCAGACATTTCAGAACCAGCTTGAGTGAAACGGAAAATATTGTCGATAAATAGCAGCAAGTCACGACCTTCTTCATCGCGGAAGTATTCGGCCATCGCCAAGGCAGAAAGCGCTACACGTGCGCGAGCACCAGGTGGTTCGTTCATTTGGCCGAAAACGAGCGCGGTTTTTTCGAGTACACCACTTTCTTTCATTTCACGGTAAAGATCATTTCCTTCACGCCTACGCTCACCAACTCCGGCGACCATGGAGTATCCGCCATGTTCTTGAGCGATATTACGAATTAGTTCTTGGATAATAACGGTTTTTCCTACACCCGCACCACCAAACAAACCAACTTTTCCACCTTTCAAAAACGGACAAATCAAATCGATAACTTTAATACCGGTTTCTAAAATTTCATATTTTGTGGATTGATCGGTAAACTTTGGAGCAGCACGGTGGATAGGGTAAGTTTTGGTAGTTTTTAATTTACCCAAACCATCAATTTCTTTTCCTACTACATTGAACATTCTACCTAAAGTTTCTGGGCCAACCGGTACCTTGATAGGGCTGCCGGTATCTACCACTTCTTGCCCACGCTCCAAGCCGTCAGTAGTACTCATCGCAACGGCACGAACCATATTTGAACCAACATGTTGCTGTACTTCCAAAGTCAAAACATCACCACTTGGCATTTTAACTTCAAGTGCATTATAAAGATCTGGAATTTTTTCCTTGAATTCGATATCGACAACTACACTGATAATTTGTTTGATAATACCTGTATTCATACGGATTTTTAAAAAATTTAATTTTTAATTTTATTCCAAAGCTGCTGCCCCGCCAATTACTTCCATAATTTCTGTCGTAATTGCTGCTTGTCTGGCTTTGTTAAACGTCGTATTTAATTCTTGAATCATTTCACCCGCAGCGTCTGATGCACTTTGCATAGTCATCATACGCGCGCTATGTTCCGAAGCGTCTGACTCTAAAATCGCTTGGTAAATTTGTGTTTCAATCAATCGTGGCAGCAGAACTTCAAGCACTTCAATAGCACTTGGTTCAAAAAGAAAATCTTTATCGTTTTCTATTTCAAAATTTTCCTCAATATTTTCTTCAATATCATTTCTATTTTCTTCAATGTCATCTACTTCTTTATCTGCTTCATTTACTGTTAACTCTGTATTGTGAGATTTATCCCTAACCTCAACCACGGTTTCTTTAAAACCACTTTTTAGGGGTAAAATTTGTTTAATAAGTGGAAGTTGTTTAATTGCAGAATTGAAGTGCGTATAAGCAACAAAAACTTGATCGTATTTTTTTTCAATATATTCCCGAACTACCATCCGAGCCAAAGGAAAAACTTGCTTTGGGTGCGTAGTAATATCCATTTTTTCAAACTCAGCAACGATAGTATGTTTAAAATATTGATATATTTTTCTTCCTTTTTTACCCATCAAAATAATTTCAACCTCTGCATTTGGATTTTCATTCTTAATTCCCTTGATAAAATTATTCGTTTCTTGGAGTAATTTTGTGGTAAAACCACCAGCCAAACCACGGTTACTGGTAATAAAAATAATTGCAATTTTTTTAACTTTTCTCACCTGAAGCAACGCATGTATGGCACCGGGTGATTTCTTAGAAATATTTTCCAAAATTTCGTTGGCAATATTTGAATAAGCCCGAGCATCAGTATCATTTTTTACCGCTCGTCTCATTTTTACCGCACTAATCATTTCCATTGCTTTGGTAATTTTTTTGGTATTAGCAATAGATTTAATGCGACGTTTAATTGTTTTAGTGGAGAGTGCCATAAAAATTAAGTACCGGAATTTTATTTACTTTTTTTATACTCTTCAATTGCCTCTTTCAAACTTTTTTCTACAGTTTCATCCCACTTACCTTCACCGATTGTATCAAGAAGAGTTTTTTGCGTTTTATCCAAAAATTCGTGGAATTTATTTTCCCATTCTTTGATACCTTTAACTTCAACATCACTAGCAAAACCATTTGAAATAGCATAGATAATTGCAACTTGATGAGCAACAGATAATGGTTGATATTGCGGTTGTTTCAAAATTTCCATCAAACGTTGACCAAGGTCAATTTGTTTTTTGGTTTCGGGATCTAAATCACTAGCAAATTGTGCAAAGGCCTCAAGTTCACGGAACTGCGCCATGCTTAATTTCATTTTACCAGCAACTTTTTTCATTGGTTTCATTTGAGCACTAGATCCTACACGAGAAACAGAAATACCTACGTTCAGAGCTGGGCGAATACCACGGAAAAATAAATCACTTTCCAAGAAAATCTGACCATCGGTAATAGAAATTACGTTGGTAGGAATGTAGGCAGAAATATCACCAGCTTGAGTTTCAATAATTGGTAGAGCGGTGATCGATCCCCCTCCAGCCTCCGCATTGCGGCGGCAAGCACGCTCGAGTAAGCGAGAATGTAAATAGAAAACATCTCCAGGATAAGCTTCGCGACCTGGTGGACGGCGTAATAACAGTGAAATTTCGCGATAAGCAGAAGCTTGTTTTGATAAATCATCATAAACTACCAAAACGTCTTTTCCATGATCCATGAAGTACTCCGCAATGGCAACACCAGAATAAGGTGCAATATACAGTAACGATGCTGGGTTAGAAGCGCTCGCATTCACTACAACTGTGTATTCCATCGCTCCAGTTTCTTCGAGCTTAGCAACGATGCGAGCGATTTTTGATTCTTTTTGACCAATAGCAACATACACACAAATCATGTTTTGGCCTTTTTGGTTGATGATGGTATCGATAGCAACAGCAGTTTTACCCGTTTGACG
>CAYUTM010000047.1:8713-8988 GCA_964447755.1 uncultured Gammaproteobacteria bacterium | reverse complement strand
CCCCGCTCCTTTGATCCATGTTTTATTTTCTGCGGCGAGTTGAAAATGCTCGGTGTACGTTCCAGGGGTTTTTGGCGCAATAAGCCAAAAGGTAAAAGATCCTTTTTCTTGTGGCTTCACTGTTTGCCCCAGTTTTACTGGTTGACTTGCTGAAATCCAGGTTTTGTCGGCAAACAAACTTTTTCGATAACTTGGCTCAGTAGTATATACAGAAACAAAATTACTACCCCGTACCTCCCACAAAGCAGATCCTGTATTTTTTATAATTACGGTAA
>CAYUTM010000047.1:6064-8703 GCA_964447755.1 uncultured Gammaproteobacteria bacterium | reverse complement strand
CCAGCTTCAATACTAATCGGGTCACTTATAGATTGTTTTACAAAAGCACCTTGATAGGAAGAATCATTAATTACTGGTTTTTTTTCTACAGCCCCGACGCTGTACGGAGATAAAAAAAACCAGCCTGCCACAAACAACAAAATGGTTCTATAAAGAAAATATTTCATATAAAAAGTTCGTAAACGAAAGCTTTTTTATCCATTCTCACTAGTATAGCATCCATTGTTTTCGACAGCAACGCATGTTATACTTCTACAAAATATGATTACTAGTTTGAATAAAAAAATTGCTCATAATGCCACGTTCCAACTTATCGGCAAAGTTGCAAGCACACTTCTAGGAGCAGCAGCTACCATATTTATAATGCGTGGTTTAGGGCCAGAACAATATGGATGGTACATCACCGCCAGCTCATTTTTGCAGTTTATTGGAATTGCCACAGATTTTGGTTTTACCCTGACCACAACAAATCTTTTATCTGAAGGCATCTTTAATAGAGAAAAAATTCTTAATACCACTTTTTATTGGCGATGTATTACAGCACTTTTGTTTCAAACAATGGCACCTCTTATTTTTCTTCTATTTTCACCTAATAAAAAAATATCAGAAGCTGTTTTTATAACCACTATTTCTTTTTTTGCACTCGCACTAAACCAGGTATTCGTTGGGTACTTGCAGGCCGCACTCAAAAATTATCAACATATGATTGGTGAAATTATAGGTCGAATTATTTTGGTTATAGGAACGGGTTTTGTATACGCTACCGGAAGGAATTTTATTGCAACCATGTGGGTAATTACACTTGCTTCCATCGTATATACCATCTACCTATTTTTTCAAATGCCTCCCATTCGCTTTGAAGCTGATCGTTTAGTTACAAAGGCTCTCTACACCAAAACATGGCCTGTAGCTATTTCGATTATATTTAATGCCATCTATTTGCAAGGCGACCGTGTCATTCTTCCTTTTTATGTATCTCAAACCACTGTAGGGTTGTATGGTGGTGCTTATAAAATACTGGACTTCGTAGTTCAATCTGCCGCACTTATTATGGGAATAATGCTCCCCCTACTTACCTCAAATTGGGCCGAAAGAAACTTTCGAATTTTTAAACAGCATTTTCATACCAGCATTATTCTTACCGCCTTAATTTTATTTCCAGCAGTTGCTGGTGCCATTGTGCTTAGCACGCCACTTATGAGAGTGGTGGGTGGAGATAGTTTTGTTGGTTCGGGAAAAATTTTTGGCTGGCTAAGTCTGGCAATCATCGGTATTTGTTTTGGCATGATAGGCGGATACACTATGCTTGCAGTAAATCGACAAAAATTTTCATTGATTATTTTTATTTCCAATGCACTTCTTAGTTTAGTAGGATATTTTGTTTTTGTTCCACGCTTTGGTGTGTGGGGAGCTGTTGGGGTTACTATTTTTTCGGAGTGGTATGCAGGAATAAGCCTTACCTGGTGCGCCTCATATTTTTCAAAAACAAATCTTCCTTGGAAACAACTCTGTAAAATATTTTTGGCCAGTTTTTTAATGGGTCTTGCCCTGTGGTTTTTACTTCGCTTTAATCTCTCGGTTATTCTATTGCTTTTGTCTGGAATTTTTTTCTATGGCTGTGCTGTATTGCTTTTGCGCATCACGTCATTTTCTGCACTCAAAAAACTCCTTCCTTCTTCAGAATCTTAACCTGTTGTAGCCTTTTTACCTTTTTTTTGCTATAGTAGATTCATTATTACTTTTTATGGATTTTAAAAAATTACGTTTTTTTATTTTCGTTTTTGTTTTGGCTTTTGTTACCTATTATTTTTGGTACGTCATTAAGCCGTTTGCATACCCCATATTTTGGGCTGGAGTTATCGCAGCCTTATGGCATCCTTTTTGTGAAAGGATAAATAAAAAAATTAAAAACACTAGTGTAAGCGTTACTCTAACCATTATTCTTGTTACCATAATTATTCTTATTCCTTTAAGTATTTTGGGAACGCTTTTGGTAAGCCAATCACTTAACCTTTACAGCACTATTCTAGACAATCGTGGACAAATCTCTGAATCGCTTTCTCATACGCTTAATTCGATTACTCAAAACCCCCATCTTGCTCGACTACATTTAAACCAAGAAATTTTCACCACACGCATTGCAGAAATTGGCCAAACATTTGCCACTTTTGTTTTTAACACCATTAAAAATGTCACTCAAAACTCCGTCGAGTTTTTAATCATGTTTATCATAATGCTGTATACCCTATTTTTCTTTTTGCGAGATGGCAAAAAAATTCTCAAAAACATTTTCCATTTAAGCCCATTGGGGGATAAATATGAAAACATGCTGTACACCCAATTTACCTCAACCGTACGTGCTACACTAAAAGGTACGTTCATTCTAGGTCTTATCCAAGGCTTTTTAGGAGGAGTGGTGTTTTGGATCACAGGAATTCCCGCTCCTTTAATTTGGGGAATTATCATGTCAATTCTTTCTATTTTACCAGGTGTTGGTTCGGTGATTGTATGGCTACCAGCTGCTATTGCCATGCTACTTTTGGGTAATTTTTGGCAAGCAATTGTTATTGTGATAGCAGGCCTATTTATTGGAACTATAGATAATGTTCTAAGACCTTTCTTAGTAGGTAAAGACATAG
>CAYUTM010000047.1:0-6054 GCA_964447755.1 uncultured Gammaproteobacteria bacterium | reverse complement strand
TGCCACAAATTATTGTGTTCTTTTCTACCTTAGGTGGTGTGGTTGTTTTTGGAGCATCTGGATTTTTAATTGGACCAATCATTGCTTCACTTTTTCTTACCTTGTGGACCATCTACGAACACTACTACCGAACCGAGCTTAACAATAACAAATAAAAATCTTCTTACAAAAAATAAAAAGAAGGCACTGAATGTGTCTTCTTTTTTTGATGCGGGGAGAGGATTTGAACCTCTGACCTTCGGGTTATGAGCCCGACGAGCTACCAGGCTGCTCCACCCCGCTGTATATGCGTAAGTATAAAAAATTATGCTGCACACAGCGACTTGGATTTTGGTTAGAGCGGCGAAAGGGTCTCGAACCCTCGACCTCTTCCTTGGCAAGGAAGCGTTCTACCAGCTGAACTACCGCCGCAGAATGAAATGTGTTTCGCTTTATTGATCTCGATCCCTCGACCTTCCCGATGGGCATCGGGACGCTCTACCAGCTGAACTACCGCCGCAGAGACTAAATTGAGTGTGTCTATAATATCATCTTTTGAGGCTCTGTCAAGCCGAAATCTCTAACTTGACAAAAATCAAATAAAATGATATCTTCACTTGTTCTTGCAATAGGCATTTTAACATCCAAATCCCTTCCAAAGGTTTGCTATTTTAGTACCAAATCTTTAGAAGGGCCCTGGATATGTGGTATGTACCACAAATCTAACTTGGGTCATGTTCACCAAGAAACCAAAAAATTCGGAGGAATCACAAGATGAGCGGAATACCAGATCCGAACGAATTGCCCCCCTGGGCACAATACCTGCGCAATCCTTCAAAAGAGGCGCTGGCAGGGGTCGATAAGGACCTCCTGCTCAGGATGGCGCTGGGGATGATCCCCACATTCGACGCCATCAGCAGGCTGCTGAAGGATAAGTTCGTGGAGGCCTACGGAATAATCCCGCGCAACTTCATGAACGCCGCGCGTGATCTGCGCGATATTCTCAACCAGATTTTGGAAGAAGGAGGCAAAGGCGAACCAGCAGTTCCAACGGCTCCCAAGCTGGCAACCGTACCAGCAGCAGTTCCCACTCCGGTGGTAGCACCAGTAGTGGTGCCGACCGTAACGCCGGCAGCGGAACCGACTGCGACTAAGACCACACCCACTCCCAAGCCGCCCACAAAGCCAAGTGGTGATGGTGGTCGCGGGGGTGGCCGGGGTGAGCGAGGGCGTGCGGAGCCAAGACCGGCTAGACCGGCTCGTCAGCCACCCACCCCATCACCCTTCAGCAGACAGCCACTACCCAAGAGGGCAGTGGAGGAGATCACTGATCTGCCAACCATGAAAAGACGCAGTAGACGTGATGAAGGCACGCAGTATAAATGCCGACTGAGAGATGGTGACGGTGGCGATTGCTGCGACCATGTGGCAAAAAAGGGCTCCAAGGCCTGCACCAAACACTGCGTACCGTGCCCCGTTTGCGGATTGAACCTACTCCCAGTTTGGGAAGAGGGCAAACCGCTCGTGGACAGAGGACAGGTGGTTCAATACAGGGGAGAGCCGCTTCTTCGTGGCTGCACCCAGTGCTCCAACTTCATGATCGCTAACAAAAACCCCCCCAAACCCACTGCTGAGCAGATTGACGAAGACCAGCGGGTGGATGAGGAGTTCTGGGAAAAGAATGGCGGGCCAGACGGTGATGGTGATGGTGATGGTAACGAGAAGTGGTGCAACATGCGTGGCCAGCCCAACTCAGAGGGCTTCAACGAAGGTGGGTGGTGCGTTGAATATGCTGAAGATGGCGTCAACTGCTGCCCGGAGCACTGGTGCACCGAGACAGGCACACCGGGCAAGAAATCCTTCGGCAAAGATGGCCAGTGCAAGAACACGGTGATCGAAAACTCCGACAAGTGTGAAGACCACACCGTGGACTAGCACCACCGGGTAAGCCGAGCGCCTAAAACAAAGCTCGTTTCAACATAAGGGAGTCCCGCAGCACCTCACGCTTCGCGACTCCGGTTCCATTAGAATTTAAACTAGTTTAAATTCTATAGAATCCACACCATAAAGCTTGAAAAATAAAAGCAAACCCAGTAGTGTACTAAAGACCTATTAGAAATGAACAAAATAGTGATTAAATAATTGATCGTTATTTTGTTCCTTAACTAAACTAGCAACAACTAGCATGGGGAGAGAAGAAGGTGAGAAATGGAATCCGCAACACATCATAATGATCAGGACGAAAATTGCACCACCTCACTTGAAGCCAGGCTTCGAATTGTTGCAGAAGCGCAGGATAAAAATAGCGCAATGCATATGTGCGACGATCTCATTGAACTTCTGTCACAGTGTACAGATACAAGTCAAAGAATCGTAGCTATTCTTGATGAAAATAGTGTTGAAAAAAGATCGCCTAATCAAAGCATTTCCCAGAGAATGAGTGCCATTGTGGATGCAATTACAACAAAGGATGCACGCATTAACCCCACAGCCCTGCTTAGCCCCCTACCGTGTGTAGAGTGTGGGCAACATGCTGTGATGCGAGATATGTTTACCGGCGCAGTTTCAAGAAATACAACTGTGCAAAATTTGAGACGTTCTGTTATTTGCAGAAAGTGCGCTTCTCAAAAAATATCTGGTTCTGATCCAGATAGAAGCGGTCTGTTTTTCAAACTATTTGGAACAATGAGAGATCGTGTTAATCGTATCAGCCTAACAAACTTTGTAGGTTAAACAAAAATGTCCGAGCCAAAATAAAGAGCTCGGACCGATTCCAAACATTCTAAACCGGTTGGAGGGTATGGAATCTGTTATTATGAAAATTAAAATACGCAACCATTCTCATTTTAAACATGAGTTTTTTTATTTTCTCTATCTTGAAAATAAAGCTTACATGTCTTATGCTAGAGAGACTAAAAAAACTCAACGTATGTTTCAACAAAAAAATCTTCTCCTACTTATTATACTGTCGCTGATTTTGCAAACAAACATAAGCGCTCACGCCGCTGAAACTAAACCGCTTAATGCCGGCTTTGTAAACACACTCTGGTATTCATCTAACGATTTTATTCTGGGAGAAAAAGTGCGAATCTACTCGGCAATTCAGAACCAATCCCCTTTTGATTTAGTTGGTGAAATTAAACTTTTTGATAATGATAAAGAAGTACAAAAAAATTCTCTATCCATTGCCGAAGGAACTCTAGTTCATAATTGGTTTGATCTCACCATCACTACCGGAACACATAAAATATATGAAGTGTTTACCAACACCAAAATTTCTAAGGTGGAAAGCGGTGTAGAACCTGTACCCATACGGTCACAGACCTCTACCATTGAACAAAAAAATTCTACCCCAAAAATACCTTCTCCATCAACTCCGGAGAATACTAACTCAAACACCACTTCTTCCATCACACAAAACGACCCACAAACTCTTACCGCTTCATCCGATGCTCAAACGAGAATTAAAAATACATCTACCTCTGATTCAAATTTTTCTTCATCTTCCAAAACAATTATCAACAAAACTAGTACAGAAACCAAAAATTTTATCACCAGCGTTACAGGAGGGCTTATAGAAACATTAAAAAAACAAAAAGAAATTTTGGACGAAGAAAATAAAGCCAAGAATAACCACCAGCCGGTGCCGCTTTTAGCAGACGCTGCCAAACAAGTTGAACAAAAAAATACTTGGTTTAAAATTCCCCAAGAAAAAATTCCTTCTTACAAACAGCTTCTTAGCTGGCTACTTGCAGCCACAATTTATCTAGTAGGAACTTGGTGGTTTTGGGTAATTATGCTCATCATTCTCTTAAAACTTTTGTGGAAAATTATTCATCTTTTACGGGCATAATTGATTTGAAGGTACTAAACGTTTTTGTCTTTTTTAGCAATCAATTCTTTGATTTGTTTACGCGCCTCATGAACCCGGCTCTTTAGAGTTCCGGCAGCAACACCTAATTTTTCCTCCATCTCCGGATATGTATAACCTTCCAAAAAAAGAAGTAGGGCTTCCTGGTGATCTGGAGAAAGTTGTGCAATAAATGGTTTTGCATTTTCAAACTGTTGGTTATTTTCATATAACTCATCAGAGGCATTATTGTCCTCAGCAAACTCAGTATTTGCTTGAAGATCAACTTGTTTTCTCCACTTTCTTCTGAGATGATCAGTCACTAAATTTTCCGCTATTGTTCTTGTCCAAGAAACACATTTTGCTCCATCTCTGAGTTGATCGACATTTTTAAGCGCTTTTAAAAGCGTTTCTTGTGTTATATCTTCGGCTAAAACAGGGATAGTTTCTCGATGTCCTAGCTTCAATTTTACTAAAACACCAGTTATATATTTATATAATTCAAGTCGAAAACTTTCTTTACCCAACTCTTTTAACACATCACTCTCGAAGTGTGCGGCATATTCGAAAGACATTGTTTCAGGCATATGTATAAAAATTTACTATAAAATACTAGGTAAGTATAAAGAAAAAATAGCTCTTATGCAAAAAACATGGATATTTAAAACAGATAGATGATAGAAAACACCACCATTGACAAAGCACGATATATGCTATATATTCTGGTGTTTGCTCTCAGATTGTTAGTTTGGTTTGAGACAAATAACCGCTACTTTAATAACCCACACAAAGGGAGAAGCGCATGACTAAAAAAGGTCCTTTTCCAGGCGGCTCGCACATTCATATCGGGCCAGCCGAACTTGATTTGCCGAGCAGAGCATATGCTCTGAATCTGGCTAGCCAACTAGGCATTCCAGCTCACATCTATATGTCTGGCACCCAAAACGAAGGGCGGCCGATCAACGAGGAAGAGCGTGTGCGCATCCGACACCATGTCTCTGGCGCACACATCAACACTCGTGCGCCAAAAGGAAGGGGTGACGGTTTTAGCATCGTTATCACAAGCGCACTTAGCCCAGAGCAAAATACGCTTGACCCAAAGCACAACAGCGCTTTCGACGAGCACAACCAACGCCGCATCCTAGTTCCTCTTGGACAGCATACGTCTGGTCTTCGAGCCCTAGACGCAGCTTTACGCATTGCTTTGGCTACCATCAACTTATATTTTTCGTGCAGCGAGGACATGATCATGGACAACCTCCTTTGTTCTATCGGTTGTTTTAACCTTCACACAAAGGCTAGAGTAACCGATAAAAAAGGATTAGAAAAGAACTAAAAATAGTACCGCAAAATAGTGATCTTGTCAATGGTATTTTGTGGCTAAAATTAGCCGCTTTAGCTCTTGATTTATCAATTTTAACCCCTAGAAAATCTATCAATAATAAACAAAAACAACCGTCGATTTATTTTTTGATTTTTCCCTAGGAAGGATATAATTTCACCACTTTTTATAAATCAAAAAACAAAGGTTTAACCTTTGTTTTTACGCAGTCGCCATTATTTGAACAAAACTCGGCGTTGGATATGAATTGTTAAGAGGTAAAGTAAAAATTTTTTTGTTTAGCTTAACCTAAAACCAGGGTGCATTTCTCGATTTTCTGGTTTCCAGTTTTTGAGTTCGTAATATTTTGACACATCGCCTGCTTTGTGACGAGTTTGTCTTTCCGGCCTAAGTTCATTTAAACCCACCACAGCATATTGCAAATCATCAACAAATTTTAAATTTTCAGGTGGTATCAATGAACTCTCAAATTCATATACATAAACTTCTTTCTCTGGGTCAAATAATTGAGGACTCTCAAATTCTATCGTGTGAGTAATATCATCAATATTTGCAGCTCCTTCAGGCATTGCGGCAACAGCGAGAGCAAATTCAAACTTTGTAGTAAGGTAAATAGCATCTAAAAGCTCATCTTTAGGTACATCCAAGCCTTCACCCTGTTGTGCTTGACTTTTTCTTACCTCCGAAAAATTGTTTGGAGAACCGTGATAGAGTTTCATATAAATAAAAAAAATATTATTTCACTTAACATCTCTGCAGGGTCCTTTGTTTTTTAGAAAAATCTTTCCGAATTTCGCAGAAACGAAGTTGGATCGGAGTTCTAAAAACGTATTGAATTTGAAAAATCTTGTTTTGTCGGGGTAGTGGGACTTGAACCCACAAT
>CAYUTM010000046.1:0-9081 GCA_964447755.1 uncultured Gammaproteobacteria bacterium | reverse complement strand
ATAATTTTTTTAATTATTTTTTTATTATTTTTTATTATTTTTTTTATAAAAAATATATAAATATAATATATTATATTAAAAATATTGTTCTATTCACTTGGGATTAAGAAAATAAAAAGGAAAGAGCAAAAATAGAAGATAAGTGTAAAAGAATCAAAAAAGGAGAGGCTGAGCTATCCACTTCAACAGCAAGTGAATCGCAACTGCCAGAGGGTAAAAATGATAATGATCTTTTATTTTTACAGATTAAATCAATGCGCTGTGGCACAAAAATAGGATTGCTTAAAACAGCCGCTGAAATTATGAAAAACCTTAATACAAAAACAGATATACTTTCTATTGACGCAAAAACTAAAAAAGCTGCCTAGTTTTATCTATCCAGGCAATCTTGCAGCCAAGGATATGTAACACCCTCAACTTCTGGGTACCAACCATGATCTACTTTAAGATACTTAAAGTACGCTTCCTGTACTGATGCTTCAGTCAAACCAACATTTGCAAACTCTATAATACATACACTTTCGGAATTCATGTTTTTTTCCAAACATGTCTTCCATAAATCGTGAGCAACATACTCGGGATAAACTTTGTCGGCCACTGCCGCAGCTGTCATACCAACTGCATCAAACAAAGAAGCACAAGTTTGATCTGTACTTTTTTTGCAGCGATTGTAATTCTCGGCAATATTTAATGGACCTGCCCACTCTAGTTTGTTTGCCGGCGTTAAACCACTCATCATTGTGTGGTAAGCAAAATTACCACCAAGAGCACTAAATGCTCGCTTAGCTTGATCCATAGAAAACTGAATACGGTCAAATTTTGGCGCCAAAGAATCATCCTCCATTAAAGAAATAAATAAACCGCGCGGAGCAACCATTGCATAGAGCTGATGAATTTCAATAGGCAGATTTTCTACATCATTGTTAAAAAAACCGATTGCGGGCATATAGGCCCCGCCCGCCCATCTAGAAATACCTGGTTTGTTGCCTCCCCAAGCCAAAGTTTCACGACGAATTAAATTTGGACCTGCATTTGAAACAGAACATTTTACACGCTCATCAAAGGCGGCTGTAAACAAAGTTTCAATCGCACCGTTAGAATGACCAATCATACCGATTCTATCACCATCTACTTGAGACAGACTTTGTAAGTAATCAATGCCTCGCATTACATCCGCAATGCGCAAGCCCATCAATGTAGACGAAGGAAATCTACTTAATAATGGGGCGGCGTCAGCATATTCCATTCCGGTATTTTCATAATAAACTGATCTTTCGCCATAACCAATAGAATCTGGTGCCAAAACCACGTAGCCGTTTTCTGCAAAATCTTGAGCAAAATTCAACCACGGCTTACCACAGAGTCCAGCTGGTTCTTTTTTACCACACGCGGCTAAAGCTTGATGCATCACTATGATTGCCGGTACTTTTTGATTCGCTGGTAAATTTTTTGGTAAAAATAGATACGCCGGAATCCTATCACCATGATCGCCTTGATACGTAACTTTGGTCATAGCGTATTTGTCCGAAGTAATTTTGGCTTGTTCTGCTGGGGTTAAATTCAAATTTTCTTTTCGCGCGTCTAGTGGTAAACATTTTGTTTGTGGCAATGGCCCCACAAAAGCGCTCCAAGCTGTTTTGAAATTCAGTATTTCTTGTGTCCAGTTTGTACTAGAAAATTTAGCTGGCTCTATATCGCCTTTTTGAGAAGTACGTAAATTCCTGAGATGAGGCTCTAATGCAGCATTGTCTCGCAACCAGTTATTTAAATTCCATGTTCTGGTGTATGCGCTTTCCGGAGGCAAAACACAGACATCAGCGGATGATTGCAGATCAACCAACGGTTTTGGCAATCGATTTGGTTTTACTATCGGGGAGAGCAGTTTGGCTTCGATGTTTTTTGTAAAACCAAACAAACAAAAAACCGTGATAAAAAAAATAAAACCAAATTTTTGGTTTTTGACAAACTTTACCCAATTTTCCATATATAGCGAGACAAATAAATAAATCCCACCCATTATTTTTTTACTTTTTAGTATTTAAAGTAAAACAACAGAATATAATAGCAGAAAATTTAAATAAAATCAAGTACTTAACACTATTAATTGTAAACTATTCAAAAAACCTAACATTTCAACACATCTTGCTTTCCAAGTTACTTTATTTTATTATTGTAAAAAAGGAGAAAGCAATGCTTGCGACAAAAATACTTTGTGAAAGTGGTTCCGCAGAAAATCCACATATCGAAACCCGTTTGATGCCAGGAGACGGTGTTCTTATTCATGAAGTGAGCAAAAAACTATTGACCACACTTACCTTTGAAAGAAAGGGTAAACCATTATTTTTCATTATCAAAGATAGTAGTGGAGGAATTGTAAGTGAAGATATGGAAATGAGTATTATTGGAGGCCGTTTACCAGGGGCACTTCTGTATATTCAACTGATTGCTAGCTTAACAGGCCTCACTTTGGTTGAAAGTTCAGATATTTCTCCCCACAAAAACAGTGAAACAACCAAGCGATATATTTTTACTTAAAAATTTAAAAATGTATTCAACAAGCCTCGGCGCAACAAGCGACCGGGGCACTATATTTTTTATATCCCCTCCCCTAACAACATTGGGATATTCACTCGTTTTCTTTTTGATTCTCCCAAAAAAAGCTTTTTACTTCTCTCAGGAGTGTCTCCTCTTTCATTAAGGTGCGCGCCAAAATGATGTGCTTTCCAACTACTGCCTAAAAATAAAGCGTGTTTACCATATTTTGCTGCGGCTTTGTCTGTACTCGCATATATTTTTTGGAATTTTTCACTGCGCTTTGTTTCATTAAATAAATCTGCTTGAACACTCATGGACACTAAATCAAATGTCACCATGCCGGTAGCACGATAAGGAATATTGGGTCGAAACATAGCGTCAAAAAAAGTTCTTACTCGCGGCAACATCTCTGTGGGGATATTAGTTGGTCTTTCAAAAAGCAGCTCCTTCACAGTATGTTTGAATTGCTGAGTGCGCAAAATTATCACGGCCTTTTGGGTAGCCTGATTATACCGGCGAAGTTTGATGCAAACATTTTCAATATTTTTGGATAATTGTGCGAACACAAATTCTTTGTCTGCAGATGGTGGAGTAAATGTTTTGAATTTCTGAATCGAGCCATAGCTCGTTTTTTCTTCCTCATGAAGCGGCATAATATATTCGCCGTTTAATTCTTTCCAAATATCATAAAACGGCCGGGAGAAATTCAGCTTCACTACATCGCGTTTCATGTTCGCGAATTGTAACGCCGTGCCACAACCTTGCTTAATCAATTTTTCTGAAGTTTGTGGACCAATTCCCCACACCTCTTCCACGGGCAAAGATTTGAGATACTGGTGTATTTGAGTGAAAGGAATGGTGGTGATGCCAAAAGGTTTTTTCCATTTTGAACCAAGCTTGGCTAATACTTTGTTTGGTGCCAAGCCAATAGAAAAAGTAAAACCCAATTCATTTTTTAAAGCTTGCTGGAGATGTTCTACTATTTGGGCATAGGTCATTTTTCTTGGTTTATCCCAACCAGTTAAATCTGCAAAACATTCATCGATTCCATATTCTTCTACATCGGGAGTATAGCGACGTACGATATCATAAAATCTGTGTGAAAGCAGACTGTACGTTTCATAATCCGACGGTAGAATTTCTGCATCCGGGCAAAGCTTTTTTATTTCCCACAAACTCATCGCCCGCGTAACCCCACGTGCTTTAGCTTCATAGCTCATGGAAGCAGCAATACCGCGCTCTTTACCCACAATTACTGGTTTACCGCGCAGGGCAGGGTTGCGCGCTTGCTCGCACGAAGCAAAAAAAGCATCGCCATCGATATGAATGATGGCGCGCGGAAAAAGTAACGCTGAAGAAGCAGTGGTCATGTATGATATTTACGGATAACAGCCATTACTACGGCAGAAATATTTAATTCTTCCTTGGGAAATATGGGTTGATATTTTTTGTTAGCTGGCATGAGCACTACCTGGTTGCCCCGCTTTTGAAAGTATTTGAGCGTCCATTGTTTATCTACCTCGGCGACTACAATATCATTTTCTTTGGGCGTACGGCCACGCTCTACCAAAAGCATATCGCCCGGGCGAATCCCCGCATCGATCATGGAGTCTCCCGAGACTTTGAGCATAAAGGTAGCTTCGCGGTTGTGGATGAGCCATTCTTCGAGGCTAAGCGTATCGGCCAATTCTTCTTCGGCCGCTGATGGCCAGCCAGCTTCTACCGTACCAAGCACCGGGACTACTCGAAAATTTTTACCTGGAATTATTTTTCCCTTTTCGTCCCTAGCTAGAAGATCGAGAGTAATCAAACGCTCTACCAGGCGATAAATGGCATTTTTAGATTTAAAACCAGTGAGCTGGAGCATTTCCTGGTAACTAGGTAAACGCTGGTGGTTTTTAAAAAAAGTGGCAATGGAAGAAAAATGTTCTGGTTTTTTCATATACCACTAGTATAGTGAACGATTGTTCACCTGTCAAATAAAACAAAAAAACAGCTTTGGAGACTGCCCAAGCTGCTTCTCGTTAATTTTTTTATACACTGTATTTTTTAGAATAGCCTTTTACATCAAACTTGCTTGCACAGCCTCGATCGTTCATAAACCGTACTTTACCAAAAATCGGTCGATCAAACCACGCACGGTCATGCACTCCTCCCAGCGACCACGCTATCCCAACATAGCCATTCGGGTCTCTTCCATCAAGCTCATACTTATCGTTGAGGTAGATAGCAATTTTCAGCGCCTCTTCGGGTGATGCGGTCCATTCTAAAACTTTCTTAGCCCAATACATGCGCATATAGCCATGCATTTTGCCGGTTTTTACCAGTTGTCTTTGGCTGGCATTCCATAATTCATCATGGGTTTTAGCCTTTTCAAACTCTGACTTTGTATATACAAACTGGCGAGCGTCGTCTCGGTGTTCATTCAAACTTTTTTGCGCCCAAGCTGGAAACCCAGCAAATGAGTCATACTTGTGGTTGTAATAGCAAAAATTATCCGATAATTCACGGCGAATGATCAGCTCTTCCAAAAATGCTTCCACATCTTTTCTGTGTTCTGAGCGATGTTTTGAAACCTCCAAAGCCACACGCTGTGCAGAAAGCTGTCCAAAATGTAAATATGGCGACAAACCAGATTGACCATCTAAATTTGGATCATTGCGATTTTCATCGTATCCATGCAATCTGTTTTTTATAAAATCTTTTAAAGCTTGGTGCGCGGCATTTTCACCTGGAGTTATCCAATCAACTTCCTCCACTGTAGAATCAATTTTTAATGAAGAATATATTTTTTTCCAATTTATTTCTGAGAAAGAAAAATCGATTTTATGCGCTTGAGGTTTAATTTTTGGGAATTCAGTTAAAAATTCAGGTAGCAATTTATGTATTTTTGGTCGGATGGTGTAAGCACCGTATTCTTGTTTATTGGAAGCAGCGGTGCATGGCACAATATTATGCGCGTCTACTTCATAAAACGCACCATTTAATTTTTTACGTAACGTTTCTTTCCAATTTCTTTTTATTTTTAATGGATCAAAATCTGTAACTACTGCCCCGGCTTTTATTTTCTTGGTAAATTTTTCTAGTTCATCTGGTGGATCGCCGAGTAAAATATAAAACGGAATATGTATTTTTTTCAATTTGCTTTCTACTTCTTCCAAACCTTTGAGCATGAATCCATATTGACGCATGGTAGCGCCCAAAAATTCTGACACCAAACAAAAAACAACCACCAACGGCTGTTTTGCCTCCAGCGCCAATTCTTGAGCATGCAAAAATGCCCAATTATCTTCTACTCGCTGGTCGCGGCTCATCCAGTAGATGATTGGTCCGAGAGTTGTTTTTTCATTAAGGAAAACTTTAACGCGCTTGTCATTTATTTTCATAACCTCCTTCATTTTAAACAAATTTGTGTGGATAAAAAATAATCTCAAGAAAAAAATTTAATCTTCCCATATAAAATCAAAATTCTTAACATTCTCAGACCCAAAAATCATGCTTGGCCCACATACTATAGAACCAATTTATTTTCTTGAATTACAACAACCCCACTTTTATTTCCACTCGATAAATATCCCGTCCATTTTTCTAATGAAGGCACTGTTATGGGGAGTGGACTCATAGGTTGGTTAAAAGCGATTATAGAATTAAAATGTTTTTTAGCAATTCTTTTTTTAGCAACACAGGCATCAATATTTCCAGACAAAATTATTTTTTCTAAGTTAAGACAAGCATCGAAAAGCTTATCACTAAATACTTCGATGTTTTTAATTAAAACAACGCGCTCACGTAAATCGGGAAGAACCTCTACCACTTCGAGAAACAAAGTTTCATTACCGCTTTCTAGGATAATAACTTGTGCATTCATAGATGCCTGCAATTCAGAAAGAGAGTTAACAAAAACAACCTTTGAATGGTCAGCACCAACCTGTTGTAGAAAATTCTCTTTCGCCATCGGGTAAGCAGTGAGAAACAGAATTTTTGATCCTTGCACAAAAAGATTTGCGACAAGTGCTACTGAAAAATGAGACCCGCCCATACCCTCTCCATATGTAATAAGACATGGTAGTTCACTTTCCGTCATTGTGTAAACTTCTTTGTTTAATAAGATTGTGTCTGCCATAGAGAAAATTGATCTATAAATAAGGAATTTTAAACGAAGTCAAAGCTACTTGCGATTTTTTTAATAGAATTGAATTTTGCCTTATCTAGCCGACTATTTTTGTATTATTTCAAGAGCTTTTGCAACAGTCTCATCAACACTTAAGTGAGTGCTGTCAATTTTGGTACTCTCAACAAAATCTATAGAAGACGTACAATCTCCTCTTGAAAGAGCTTCCAATAATTTTTCTTCTGACTTCAATTTGTGAAATTGTTTTCTAGAATCTTCTTTCACTCGCTTTAATAATTCTTCTTTTTCACAGTAGATTTGTATAAATACTACTTCACCTCCATTAGAGGTGACCGTCTTGAGCATACGTTTTATAAAATCATCATCCTTATCTTTCCCATAGACATAGGTAAAGATAATTGAAATATTTTCCTTTGCAGCCTGCTCAAAAATATCTAATCGAATTTTTTGACTCAATCTGAAAAAATCTGGTGTCCCAAATGTAAATACAGACTTAAGCAAATCTACCGTAAGATGATTGTGAAAAAGCTTATACCCCGTCTTTTCAGATAAAGCTTTCGCGATTGTGTATTTACCGGCAGCGGGCGGACCGTATAAGACTATTAATTTCATATAGTTTGAATTACATTAGGGGAAACCAATTTAAACTATTGATATATTTGCTAAAACTACTTGCGGATATTATCCGCCGTAGCTCGCCCTAAAAACTCCCACCAAACTAAGTGGCAGCAAAACGTGCTGCTCGCCTACGCTCCTGCGACGGAGCTTCGGCGAGCGAAGGCGGAGAGTGAGGGATTCGAACCCTCGATACCTTTCGGTATACACGCTTTCCAAGCGTGCGCACTAGACCAACTATGCGAACTCTCCAATTCCGGCATCCGCCGGGCAGTGGGGCGCATGCCCCACGAACTCTCCAATAAATTCTCACTTATTACGCCTTACCCTAACACCAATTTCTACAATAATCAAGCCTAGAACTACAGCTAACATACCCCATTGAGCTGGTGTTAAATCAACATAACGAATATCGCTTCCAGATAAATCCACAGCTCTTAAAAAATCTAAAAAAAAGCGAACAAAAGCATATACAAAAATAGACCATCGTAGCAGCATTCCTGAACCAATTTTAATTACTTTGGTTTTATACAAAATAAAGAATAAAAAGAAAATTGAAAAACCCAAAAGCGAATCATACAAACCCAAATCATGACGTGCTCCACCAGGATATTTTACCGCCAAAAAAAAGTGGGACAGCGTACCTGGATGGTCATGAATCAAAAAACAACCAATACGCCCAATTCCCCACCCCAACCATAAACCCAATGAGCCAATATCGAGATATGACAAAAAAACTTTGAAATCTAACTTCTTTTTCCAAAAAAATAACACAACCATCACTGCTGCTCCAAAAAATCCGCCAAGCGACGACATTCCTCCATGCCAAAAAGCAATTACTTCTAAAAGATTGCTCCTATAAAAAGAAAAATTGTAAAAAACAACATGAAAAAAACGCGCCCCAACAAATCCACCTGCAATCGCCCACAATGCTAAATCCAATAAAATCTCTACGTTTAATTCATGTTTTTTTACAAGGTATCGAGCAAATAGTAGACCAAAAATCATCCCCAATGAAACCATGAGACCCCACACCTGAACAGTGAATACACCAACCGGTATACTAGAAAAAGGAAAATACGGCACCATACCTAGCTATTTGCAATATGATAAAGAATATCATCAGTACTATTGGCAGTTTTAATCAAATCCTCATCGCTTAAACTAATAGTTTGAAATTTTGAATATAAATCACGAACAAAATCTAGAAGAGGGTTCCAAAACTCTTGATGATATACAATTATAGGCACTGGCGCTACTTTTCTCGTCTCCTGGAGAGTAAGAAGTTCAAACAATTGATGAAGCGTTCCAAAACCACCTGGCATACAAACAAATGCTTTTGAGGGTGCGGTGAGAATCAGTTTACGCACAAATGGAAAGAAAAATCCCATTGATTTTGTTAAATACTGATTTATTCGTTCTTTGTCATTAATTCTGATGGTTAAACCAATGCTTTCACCGCCATGCTCAAAAGCCCCCTTATTGATAGCCTCTTGAACACCAGGCCCACCACCTGTGATAGTGCTAAATTGATTTTCTGCCAAAGTTTTTCCTATTTGATACCCCATTTCGTAATAAGGTGACCCAAGTGGAATACTTTGTGTGCCAAACACAGTAATACCGTTACTCATTTTCGATAATAACTCAAACCCATTTACCAATTCCGCCATAATTCTAAAAATATTCCATTCTGTGCCAATTTGGCAAAAAGGACTTGTGCTTTCCAAAGTACACGCATTTGGTCGATCTGGAGCATCTTTAATATATTCAAAAGCCTCCTCAGCCGTATCAACAATATG
>CAYUTM010000045.1:6721-9104 GCA_964447755.1 uncultured Gammaproteobacteria bacterium | reverse complement strand
CTCCCCGCGCTACCAACTGCAACGCCTCTTCCATAGAGGCAACACAAATGCGATTTACCTCGGGGTGTGCTAAGCAAATCTTAGCAACTTGCTCGAAACCATGGCCGTAAGCATTTGATTTTATAACGGGCATGAGCAAAACTCTCTTACCAATCACTTTGCGAAATTGATTTAGATTGTAAATGATAGCCTCCTTTTCTATCTCCACCCAAGTGAGCATAAATTGATAGAAAAATAATTTGAAATATTGTCTAGAACTAGATAAAAAACCGACTTATGTATTTAGTATATCACACTTCTTGAAAACTATTAATGTAAAAACAAAAAATGTGTGGATAATGTACGCCCAAATTTAAAAAACCTCCGGTTAGGAGGTTGTTTTTTGTTTTAAAATCTCTTTTATCTCGGTAAGGAGAACTTCAGTTCGAGGAGGTGCTGGTGGTGGAGGTAGTTCAGGTTGTTTTTTTAAGTGAAGCTTTATCATTATCTTAACAATTATAAATACCGTAATTGCAGTAACTAAAAATTCTACCGAATTTTGTAAAAAGACACCGTAGTTTATGTTAATAGGATTTCCCCCGGTTAGTGGGGTTGAGGTGTAACGAAGATCTTTTAAATTTAAACCACCTGTAACTAAACCTATGGTCGGAAAGAAGATATCTCCCACGATCGAGGAGATAATTTTATTAAATGATGTGCCTACAATTATACCAACCGCTAAGTCTACCATATTGCCTTTAATGGAAAATTCTTTAAATTCCTTTATGAATTTCATATGTTTTAAGAATAAAAATTACCACTCCTTAAGTGGTAATTTTTTGATTAAACTGAATTAAATAATATCAAAACCTGTGTATTTCTGTAACACCTCTGGAACGGAAATGTGTCCATCAGCCTGTTGAAAGTTCTCTAAAATAGCTAAGAGGCAACGATCAGTAACAGCAGTCCCGTTTAAAGTATGTACGAATTCGCGTTTTCCTTCACTCGTTTTGTATTTGATGTTACTACGTCGAGCCTGATAGTCGGTAGTATTACTGGTAGAAGTAAGTTCACGGTACCTAGCTTGCCCTGGAAACCAGCCTTCACAATCATATTTTTTAGCTGCGGGAAACCCTAAATCACCAGAGCAAATGTTTACTACCTGATAAGGTAGTCCGAGAGCTTTAAGGATTTCTTCTTCGTTTGTTAAAAGCTCTTCATGAATACCCCAAGAGTCTTCTGGTTTACAAAATACGATCATTTCTACCTTGTAGAATTGGTGAACACGAAATATGCCCTTTGTATCTTTTCCGTAACTTCCAGCTTCTCTTCTAAAACATGGAGTAATAGCGATGTATTTTTTGGGCAAGTCTTTCATCTCCAGCACTTCCCCGCTATACATATATATAAGAGGGACTTCTGAAGTGCCGACTAGATAAAGATTATCTTCTTCTTTGTTAACCGAATAAACCTCATTCTTTTCTGCTGGGAAAAAACCAGTTCCAAACATGGCTCCTTCTTGAACCAGAACGGGTGGAAGGATAAGTTCAAATCCTTTTAAATCTAGCGTATCAATGGTAAATTGCATCAGCGCCCTTTCTAGTGTGGCGAGCCGCCCTTTTAAGTAGTAAAAACGTGACCCCCCAACTTTTGCACCCCTCTCTAGATCTATTAAGGGTTTGATATAATCTATTTCAAAATGCTCTTTTGGTTCAAAAGTAAATTTTGGTTTACTACCTTCTTCGCGGATTACTTGGTTTTCAGTTTCATCTTTCCCAATAGGGGTGCTTTCATGGTTAATATTTGGAATTTGGAGTAAAAGGGTTTGAAATTCGCTATCAATCTGCTTAAAATCTTGTTCGAGTTTAGAAATTTCAGCACTCAACGCTTTCATTTTCTCAATTTCTTGTAACGATGGCTTATTTTTTGAACCTTGATTTTTGTCTGCCCGTAGTTTTTCAATTTCTTGAAGAAAACTAGCTCTCTTCTCTTCTAGAGAAAGCATTCGATCAAGATCGGTATTAACATTTCTGGAAGCATTGTTATCTTTAATGAGTTGTAGATTTTTTTTGATGAACTTGGTATCCAACATATTTTTTAATCAATAAATTTTTTAAGGAGTTGTTTATTTTCTTGAATACATTTTTTATTCAATGGTAAAAGTTCCATTCTTTCCATCTCTTCTAAGCTAAACCAGCCGGAGCTAGCTGATTCTTCTTCATTTGTTTTTAGTTCTCCATCTAGAATGCTGCAGATATAAATTAGCAAAAATACTTGATAAGGTGTTTCGGAGTCTCGGTTAGTCGAGGTATAGATTTTTGGAATCAACTCTTGCACCTCAATAGTAAACCCAGTTTCTTCTTTGATTTCTCGCTCAGCAGTTTCTTTCGCTGTCTCGCCTTCT
>CAYUTM010000045.1:2163-6711 GCA_964447755.1 uncultured Gammaproteobacteria bacterium | reverse complement strand
CAAGCAATCTGTTGGTTCTTCTGACTCATTCACACCACCTCCCGGGAATTCCCACTTATTGTTAAAGAGTGTGTAGTGGTCACGCCGTTGATTTAAAAACATTTTCCGATCTTTCACTATAATTGCTACTGGAACTACAATTTGTTTGAAATCGAATTGGTGGGAAAGAAACAACTTAAGTTTGTTCATGGCTTGCCCACGGTGGCTTACCAAGTTTTTTTCTGCAATACTAAGCTCGGAAAAAATCTTTTGAAGCGGCTCATGGAAAAAAATTCGATCATACCCCATTCCATTTCTCGATTCTTTTCCAATTTCTTCAACAATTAAACCCCGCACTGTTCCTTGAAAAACACTAAAAGATTTTGTGTTAGGATCAAAAAAACAGGTGCTATTCTCAAAATAAGCACCCCTCTTTTCTTTGCTTACTCCTTTAAGAGCTTTTAAAATGTTTTCATTCCTCTCTTGCTCAGTTGGGGCGTAACGTTTGGCACGAACCCCAGGTTCTCCGTTTAGGTAGTCAACAAAAAAACCGGTGTCTTCGGCGATGGTGGGCAGAGAACTTTTCTCAGCAAAAAAGCGCGCTTTTTGAACAGCATTTTCCGTTGTGGTTAGGAAAGGTTCCTCTACCACTTCATTCTCTAAGCCAATATCTTGGAGTTTTAAAAAATTGTAAGGCAAATCCTTGCAAAAAGAAGAAATTTCATGAAATTTTCCTTCGTTGGTTGTGGCAATCAGAATATCTTTCATATAATGGAATTTTCCAGTAACGAACTTTTGTAAATCTCTGGCTTAAGGGCTGTTACTGTTTTGAGAGTTATCTTTGGATCGAGCTTTGATCTTAAATCGTCAACTGGCATTTTTTGATCATATCCGAACACGAGAATGTCAGGTTTTTCATCATTGATTATTTTTAACTTATCTACTTTGTCTCCCAAAACAACTTTGTCGGCAATTTTGAGGTTTTCAAGGTTTTTGCAACGTAGCTTCTCATTATTTTTTGGTAGTCTTTTTTTAACTTGTAAAACCGTGCTGTCTCTGGCAACTACGACCACCAAGAAATCACCATATTTTTTTGCTTCTTGCAGATAATGAAGATGGCCGGGGTGAAGCAGGTCAAATGTACCAAAAGTCATTACTTTTTTCATACATCTTGTTGCTTTTCAGGGCGAAGAGTTGGAAAAAGAATTACTTCTTTAAGATTAGGAGTGTCCATCAGCAGTTTTACTAAACGATCTATTCCCATACCCAAACCTGTGGTTGGAGGCATGCCATGCTTAAGAGCGTTAATAAAGTCTTCGTCGTAGCGCATTCCTTCGTCATCACCTGCTTCTCTAAGCGCTTCCTGCTCTTTAAATCTGGCTTCTTGGTCTAGCGGATCGTTTAGCTCAGAAAAAGCGTTGCAGAGCTCGTTTCCGCCAATGCAGACCAGTTGGAAACGCTCGGTATAGTCTGGATTGTCCGCCTTACGTTTGGCTAGTGGCGAAAGTTCAACTGGATGATCAGTAACAAAGATCGGGTTTTTGATAAAAGGTCGAGCAAATTTTTTGTATATTTCGTCAATTATTTTTCCTCTACCCTCAAACGATTCTACCTCCACGCCCAATTCAACAGCTTTTTTGTAAAGCTCAGGCTGAGTTTTGAAATCTTCCAAATCAATTTTAGCGAATTCTTTGATCAAATTGCGCATGGTTTTTCTTGGATATGGAGGGGTAAAATCAACTTCACCTTCGCGAGTAGTAATTTTTAGAGGAAGTCCAATTTTTTGAATCAGTTTTGGCAGTAAATCCTCCATCAAATTCATGGAATCATTATAGTCGGCATAAGCCCAGTAGAATTCAATCTGGGTGAATTCTGGATTATGATTATGATCAATTCCTTCGTTTCTAAAACAACGGGCAATTTCATAAACCTTTTCAAATCCACCTACCAACAGCCTTTTTAAATACAATTCTGGTGCAACTCGGAGATATAAATCCATGTCTAGTGCATGATGATGTGTGATAAACGGGCGGGCATTTGCTCCACCATACAATGGTTGAAGAATAGGAGTTTCTACTTCAAAAAAACCTTTGGCATCGAAATAGTTTCTAATTTCTCTCACCAACAAACTTCTCACCACGGCTATTTTCATAGCCTCATCGTTGGACATTAAATCCAAATAGCGTTGTCGGTAGCGAGACTCGGTGTTTTGCAAACCGTGCCATTTTTCAGGTGGAGGAAGAAGTGTTTTGGTTAGAAGAATGTATTTTTTTAAACGAATTGTCTTTTCACCTGCATGAGTAACAAAAACTTCTCCAAAAATTTGGAGAAAATCGCCTATATCTACATTTTTGTTAAAAAATTTACAATAATCTTTCCCCAATTCATTTTCAGACAAAGAAAACTGCATTTTTCCAGAAGCGTCTTGTAGGTGACAAAAAGTAAGCTTGCCCATTTCACGGCGGGCTACGAATCGACCAACCGCTGTCACTTCAGTTCCTTCGGCACTATTTTTAGCCGCATCTAGCGTATGTGTTCTCTCAGAGAAGGCTGGGTATGGATCAATTCCGGACGTTTTTATAACTTCCAAGTGCTGAAGTCTAACCTGGTCTTCTTTGAGGAGAGCGTCTTTTTGAGGAATTTCTGAAGTTTCTTTGTTCATAAAACCATCATTTAAATATGTTGAAGTATAGCCAAAAATTTTAAAATAGTCAAAAAACAGCCCTCCTGTTTTTAGAAAGACTGTTTTGAGAGAAAGTTACTTTATACTTTTGATTTCGTAAACATGTTTTCCAGAAGGGATTTTAATTTCTACCTTATCTCCTACTTTGTGACCGAGCAATGCCTGGCCGATTGGTGATTCATTAGAGATCAAGCCTTTCGCAGGGTCAACTTCTTGAGGACCAACTATGTGGTATAGTTTTTTGTTGGCACCAACCTGAACTTCCACCTCACTGCCCACTACCACAGTATCACCTTTGTGACCAGTAATAAGTTTTGAATTGTTAATTATTTGTTCTAATTCTTTAAGTCTTCCATGAGCCCAAGACATATCTTCACGAGCTTGGTGATATTCTGCATTTTCGGATAAATCACCCTGTTGCTTTGCTTCATCGATTCTATGAGCTATTTCTGGTATCGTGACATCTTTAATAGTCTCATATTCTTTTTTCAAATTTTCCAAGCTTTCTTTTGAAAGATAGTGTATTTGTTCATCCATACGAATGGTAAGGTTAGTAATAAATTTATACCTCCATAAAATTTATTGTAGCTATTACAATAACAGATATGGTCATTGTGTCAAATATTTCTTTCCCCACCACGACAAAAATTCCTCAGCAATTGGCATGGCAGCTGAGACACCCTCTTTACCCTCCTCAACCAAAACCGTCACAATAATTTGCGGATTCTCATAAGGCGCAAACGAAGTAAACCAACCGTGGGGGTCAAAATTTTTACTCCACTGAGCTGTCCCTGTTTTCCCCCCAGAAGAAAAAGGAAGACGTTGCAATAATTTACAACTCCCATCTTGCACACATTGCTTCATGCCTTGTTTTACAATCGAAAAATTTACAGGATCTACAGAAACTTGTTTTGTGTTTTTAGGCGCAAGAATGGTTTCTTGTTTTGTAACAGGTTCTATAAATGAATGCACTAAATGCGGCTCCATTATTTTTCCTCCGTTCGCCACAGTTGCGGTCCACTGAGCAACTTGCAGCGGCGTAACAGTTGTTCCTCCCTGCCCAATAGAAACATTATAGGTATCACCCACAAACCACTGTTCATTTGTTTGTTCTTTTTTCCACGCCTTTGAAGGAACAAATCCGGACGCCTCACTAGGCAGATCAATTCCTGTCTTTTGCCCAAGATTAAACATGGTAAAATAACGCAATAAAACATCCGCCCCTAAACCTTTAAAATCAGCGTAGCCACCACCCACATAATAAAAAAATGTATTTACAGACCAGGCTATTGCTTTTACAACATTAGTAATTCCGTGCCCCCCAGCCTTCCAATCTGGAAAGAACCACCTAGACACTTTAATACCGCCAGTACTATTTATACTTGTATTTACAGAAATAATTTTTTCTTGCAAAGCAGCTAATGCCACGACCAATTTTAACGTGGAACCTGGTGGGTAAGTACCCCCAATTGCTCTATTAAACAAAGGTTGTGTTTTGTCATTGATATAATGCTGATATACGGTTGAATTAATTCCTCCAGAAAAATCATTGTTATCAAAAAACGGGTAACTAACCATTGCGAGTATTTCTCCAGTTTGCGGACTCATAGCGATGGCAACTGCTTTTTGTTTTTTTAATTGATTGGTATTTTTAACCACAATATGTTCTAAAACTTGTTGAGCTTCTTTATCAATGGTAAGCACAAGATGTTTACCGGGAATCGGTGGCACAACTGCCAGAGTACTCTGCTCCCTTTCTGAGGCGTCTACTTCTATTTTTTTATACCCATAAGTTCCGCGAAGTTGCTGTTCATATGTTTTCTCTAAACCAGTCCTTCCTATATTGTCAGTTGGCAAATAATCTAGTTGTTTTTTTTCTTCCCACT
>CAYUTM010000045.1:0-2108 GCA_964447755.1 uncultured Gammaproteobacteria bacterium | reverse complement strand
GTTTTGTGGTCAAGATTTTCTTTGATTACTAAAGATTGGTATGTCGAAGCACCAAATTTTTTAAGTTTTTTTTCTATATCTTCGGCATTCACATCACTTAACTCGGCAATATGCTGAATACTTTGCGCACGCTCCTCGGCCGTATGAGGTAAAGATTGAGGTATTATACTTATAAAAAAATTTGGAATATTTTCTACAAGAGGTTTGTGAAAGCGGTCGTACACAATCCCTCTTTCTGCCACGATAGGAAGTATACGAATTCTATTTTTTTCTGATAAATTTTGGTAATAGCTTCCTCTAAAAATTTGCAGATAAACAACCCTGCACAAAATAATCAAAAGACCAAATATCATTATGAGGAGAAAAATTTTTTTGGCCGAATTTTTCATTGTTGTTCCAATAAATTTATTTGTGTGATGCGTCGAAATTTCACTGTTTCCTTTTTTTTCAACATCAACAGTATTCTCTACCCAGAGAAGTTTGTATTTGCCCGGCATACGAAGATTGTTTTTTTCCTGATATTGATCAAAAATTTTCTTATCTTTACTCATAATGCATGGGTAACTTTTTTATAGGGTTTAACTACTTTAGCCAAAGCTAAGTATGATCCATATGCCAAAGTAATGAACAGCGTATTCGCCAAAACTTCATACAATAGCTGAGCTAAAATGTCATTTGAAAAGGAAAGATTTTCTAACAGAAGAAAATTTTCAATTGATACTTCTATAGAAAGAAACAATCTAAAACAAAGTACTGCCAACATAGAAGTTGTGATGATGGTAAAAAATGAATTGTTTGTAAAAAAGGCATGCACACACCACCTCACAAAAAGACAGGAAAGTATAATAGCCCCAGCATGCACACCGTACCCATATGAACTGAACGGTTCTAGAAAAAAAATCGGAATGAGCAATAACTGATACAAGGGTGAATTCCTATAAAAAACAGATACAAATACTATTGTTAGGAGAAGAAAATTTATATAGTTAACTGGAGGTGGAAAAAATGATTTAAAAAACAAGTGAACAAATAAAGAAAAGAAAATAAATGCAAAATATGCTATGTAACGAATTATTTTTTTTCGCATATCAGTGTTGGTCTTAAAAGTAGTGCGACGAGAAGTTATTCTATTCCAAGAACAGTTACAATGGTAAGTTTGCTTAAAGAAACATTTGATGCAACTGTTATTTTTTGAAATCCTTGGTATGCTTCATTTTCAACACCAATCACTTTTCCAATCACCAATCCTCGAGGAGTTTTTTTTTCGAAACCAGAAGTTATGATTATATCATTAACTGAAATAATTTCGTTTTTTGGAACAAATTCCATTTTCAGATTCCCACCATAGCCCCCCACAACAACGCCCAAACTTTCATCTTTATTTAATATTGATGCCTCAAAACGACTATCGTGATGCGTAATAAGCCTAGCTACTGAGGAATTTTTATTTACTTTAATTATTTTTCCCACAAGTAACCCCCCTTCAGTTGTAACGGGTGCATCCAAATTAATTCCTTGATCTGAACCGCTATTTAAGCTAATTATTTTTTCATTGTCGAGAATATCATTACCTATTACTGAAGTAGAAATACTCTTATATTTTGTACTTTCTACAAAATTGAGCTGCTGCTTAAAGAGCTCATTTTCATTTTTAAGGATTTTATTTTGAGCTTCTAAGTTTTCAATATTCTCATTTTTGGCAACACAAACCTTATAAGCAGAAAAAAAATTTTCTTTGCTCTTAAAAAATTCTGAACGCTCGCCTAAATCTATACTAAAACCATGGGTAGAAATTAAAAAGGGTGCGATTAGATTTTTTAAAAAAGTTTCTGGTCTTTGCAACCATCCAATGTAGTGAAAAAAAACAAACCCTCCAAAGATGAGTGCTGCTGGTAGAAGATTCTTTGTTACTCTTTGTTTCATACATCAACATTCTATAAACGAGTCTGCTTAGAGGGCCAGACAGCTATTTCTTCTAAGAGTTCTGGGTCATCTAATAAAATTCCTGTTCCTCTTACAACAGATGTTAACGGATCATCGGCTATTCGAACAGGAATTTCAACAGTTTTAGCAATTAGTTGGTCTAAACCACGCAGCAAAGCACCGCC
>CAYUTM010000044.1:8565-9223 GCA_964447755.1 uncultured Gammaproteobacteria bacterium | reverse complement strand
GACTGGCCCAGAAACAGCGCCGCCCGCACCTTTGCCAGTGAAAAGCCCGTGGAGCAAAGCATAAAACCCAACAAAAATTTCTTTCAAATAAATAAACGTTGCCAAGAAGCCTTGAGAAATTGCTTTATACCAAGGCAAACGCACCGTACCAAACTCCGCTAACCCCACGCCAATCCCCGCCTTCTGTGTATCTTCATAAATAATCGGGGTAATTTCTCCACGAATCGTATCATTGCCGCGCTTTACCGTAATCATTATTTTTTCTGTACGGTGAGTGTTTACATATTCTTGAAACTCATCAAAACGGGGATTTTTGATTTCGCCAACGCCAATAATTTCATCTTCCACTTTTAACCCCGCTGCCTCGGCTGGTTTTTGCGGCAACACTTGTAAAATCTGCAATTTGCGGTCATTCACCCCAGAAACATCTTTCAAACCAGCCACATTTTGCGGCAAGCCAACCATAAAGCCAATACTAATCAATACCATCGCCACCAGCACATTCATGCCTACACCCGCCAAAAGCACAGCCGCTTTTTGCCACGCTTTTTTACTCACAAAACTATCCGCGTCATTTGCGCCCACATCCGCAGCGTTTTCACCTTTTATTTTTACAAACCCACCGAGTGGAATAATATTGATAGAATAAAGCGTACCC
>CAYUTM010000044.1:0-8548 GCA_964447755.1 uncultured Gammaproteobacteria bacterium | reverse complement strand
TATACTTTTGCTCTTCTTCCGTATAAACCGGATCTTTACCACCCCACACAATCTTCCACTTCTTATACAAAACTGTACCCACACTATCTTTTTTTAACAAACGCTGAATTCCTACCAAACGCGGAGGAAACCCAAAACCAAATTCATCTACCTTAATTTTATTTTTCCTCGCGACAAAAAAATGACCCCATTCATGTGAGAGAACGAGAACTGCGAGAACAGCGATGAAGATAAGGAGAGTGAACATAGGGTTGAAAGGCTTAAAAGGCCGGAAAGGCCAAAGAGGCTTGAGTGGCTCGTATTGAAAGGCTCGCAAAAGCCTTTTTGGCTTCTCAAGCCTCTTGAGCTTTTCTAGCCTGTGAAAGACCTTGCCTTTTCTCAAAAACAAGACTATGATTAAAGAAAATAACTCTTAATTTATTGAAACAATATGTCTCCACTATATATTATCCTCGGGCTCGTTGCAATACTCGTTTTATGGCTTGTTTTTACGTACAACGGTCTTATCACTTCTCGCAACCGCGTTGACGAAGCTTTCAGCGATATTGATGTGCAACTCAAGCGTCGCTACGACTTAATTCCGAACTTGATTGAAACAGTAAAAGGATACGCTACCCATGAAAAAGAAACTTTACAAAAAATTACCGAGGCAAGAAACAAAGCCATGTCTGTACACGATGATAAAAACGCAACCTTGGCTCAAAAAGAACAAGCAGAAAATTCACTTGGCGCATCTGTTCGCGGTTTGATGATTGCAGTTGAAGCTTATCCAGATCTCAAAGCTAACCAAAACTTCTTGCAACTCCAAGACGAATTATCTGACACTGAAAACAAAATCCAAGCTTCTCGCCGCTTCTACAATGGCAATGTACGAGATTTCAACACCAAACTCCAGGTTTTCCCAACCAATATGATTGCAAATACGCTCAAGTTTAAAGCATACGACTTCTTCCAAGCTGCTGAGGCTGAGAAACAAAATGTGCAGGTTAAATTTTAAGCATGTAGCACTTAACACGTATCACATAACAAATAGAGATGACTATGGAGGGAAGTTTTCATCAGAGGCTTAAAATACTTATTAATGAATACATAATATTAGGCTACGCCATAAGCCAAAAATTTCCTCGTTCAGAACTTTATGGGATGACAAGCCAAGCAAGACGGGCATTATTATCGGTAATGCTCAATTACGTGGAAGGTTATGGAAGAACAAAAACAAAAGTGATGAGAAATTTTTACGAGATATCTTTTGGATCACTCAAAGAATCCATTTATATATTTTACTTAGCTTTGAGATTGAGCCATATTTCAAATTCAGAATATCAAAAACTGTTTCTTCAAAAAGAAGAAATCGCCAAAATGCTCTGGAAAACAATCCAAGGACTTAAAAAAGATGATAATGATGATTAAAAAATTTCTTATTCAAGCCAAAATGATAAATTGATACGTGTTACGTGATATGTGACACATGACACAAAAATATGTACAACGAAATTACTTCCAACAAACGCCGTTCTGTCATTCTAATCATCCTCTTCACCCTCTTCATTGCCGCGCTGGGGTTTGTTTTTAGCTTGGGCATGGGTGATGAAGGTTATGGACTGGTCGCACTATCATTGTTTATTTCGGTGATAATGACTTTGGTGTCATATTTTCAAGGAGACAAAATTGCGCTGTGGACGAATGGTGCCAGACCAATTTCTGAAGAGGAAAATAAATATGTGTACCGCATAGTAAATAATTTGTGCATTGCCGACGGAATTCCCGTGCCAAAAATTTACATCATGGATGATCCGGCGATCAATGCCTTTGCAACTGGGCGCGACCCCAAGCATGCTTCTATCGCCATTACTACCGGCGCAATTCAAAAACTCGAGAACGAAGAATTAGAAGGTGTGGTTGCGCACGAATTATCACACGTGAAAAATTACGATATTCGGTTTATGATGCTTGTGGCAGTGCTCGTTGGTGCGGTTTCAATTTTGGCTCAAATATTTTTCCGCAGTGGTAGAATTTTTGGCGGCAGAAGAGATAGCAAAGATAATGCTGCGGGAATATTTTTCATCATCGGTATTGTGCTCGCGATTTTGTCCCCAATCATTGCGGAGTTGATTAAGCTCGCCATCTCTCGCAAACGAGAATTTCTGGCCGATGCGTCTGGCTCACTTCTTTCACGCTACCCTGAAGGTCTCGCTCGTGCTCTGGAAAAAATCCAAGCCGAAAACATGCCTATGCAACGCGCATCAGACGCTACCGCTCACTTATTTTTAGCTAACCCATTTAAAGCTTCTGGTTTGAAATCATTATTTGCTACACATCCGCCGATTGAAGAGAGAATCAAGAGACTCCGACAGATGGGAAAATAAGTGAAATCATGAAAAACCAGCACGGTTTTTCTTTAAGAAGATTAATCGCAGAATTCGAATAAAAATTATGACCGCGGAACACGTTGTTAATACTGCCAAAACCGATATTCATTTTGAAATTAATCCTCACGTCGGAGTAGGGCCTATTTTGTTTGGAATGAGTCGTGACACTGTCCGAAAAATATTGGGATCGTCCTTTGAAGAATTTTTGAAAACACCTGAAGCGGTCCTTCCGACCGACAGTTTCGATAAACTCTGCTTGCACGTCTATTATGCGCACGACAAAGACAAGATTGTTTGCCGCGGAGTTGAGTTTTTTCCTGGATCTAATCTTTCCTACCAAGGTAATCAAATTACTGGCCGGGCTTTCAACGAAGTCATGCAGTGGTTACAAAAACTTGACCCACTAGTCGCACTTGATGAAGATTCCAGCGTCAAATCAGACAAGCTCGGCTTAGACCTCTGGGCGCCAGACACTGACGAGGATCTTAATAGCCTTGTTCAGAGTGCATATGTGTTTCACTAATTTTAGCAGGGGCAGCTCTATCTTCTAATCAATCATTCCACAATAATTCTACCCACCTCTTGCACTTTCTCTGTCATCACGTCTTCCGAATTAGCCTCCAAATTCAACCGCAATACTGGTTCGGTATTGCTCACACGCACATTAAACCAGCCCCATTCGAACCCAAACCATAAACCATCAAGCCCAGAAGTTGTTTGTGCACTTTTGGTATACGCTTCCGCGAAGCGGGCGAGCACCGCACTTTTGTCTTGAACAGTAAAATTAATTTCTCCGGAATGAAAATATTTTTTGAGTGGCATCACCAGTTGACTTAATGTTTTTTCTTCACGAGACAATAATGCCAAAACATACAGCAAACACAGATCGGATGACTCAACGTTTTTTAAATCATTAAAATAAAAATGTTGCGAAAGCTCACTGGCAAATACTGCGCCATTGCCCTGCATCGCTTTTTTAATATTCGCATGTCCTACTTGGCACATTTCAGTTGTCGCACCCTGTGCCTCCCACACTTCTTTTACAATTTTACTCGAGCGTAAATCATACATCATATGGCTCGCAGGGTGTTTTTTTAATACCTCGAGGCCGATGAGCGCACCAACATATGAAGCTTCTACCACATTCCCCTTTTCATCTACGAGACCAATGCGATCACAATCACCATCAAGCGCTAAACCAAAATCTGCTTTGGATTCTACTACTTTTTTTTGCAAATCTTTCAGTGTCTCTATTTTCAGCGGGTTAGCTTCGTGGTTTGGAAATGTGCCGTCTGGTTCCAAATACAAATATTCCACAGTCACCGGCAATTGCTTCAGCCAATCAGGAAAAGTTACCTCGCCCATGCCATTTCCCGCATCGATTACTAAATGTAATGGTTTTATTTTTGTTGTATCAACGAGTGAAAACAATTTGTGTTCATAGTCCGCAAGTACATTTTTATTGGTAATTGTTCCTGTGGCAGAATTTTTTTCAAAATTATTTTTCAGTACCAAATCTTGAATCACATCCATGCCCGTTTCTTTACCAATAGCTATACCACTGCCCAAACACATTTTGAACCCATTGTACTCGGCCGGGTTGTGGCTGGCGGTAACCATAATACCCCCGGCATGCGCCGGGTAATTTACACAAGCGAAGTAAAATAGTGGGGTCGAAACCATGCCGATATCAGTTACATTTACTCCTTCGTCTAGCATTCCTTGCATCACATTTTTTTGAAACTCGATGCTAGACGGTCGCATATCGCGCCCAACTACTAATGACGCTTCGTCTGGTAAAAAATTTTTCTGCTTCAAAAGTTGTACAAATGCTCGGCCCACACGGTAAGCAAGCTCAGGCGAAAGTTCGGTTTCTACAAGACCGCGAATGTCGTAGGCTTTGAAAATGGAAGTGGGGATGTTCATAGAAATTAAACAAAACTAAACACTAAATTATCAGCACCCAGAACTGCATATTGTCATGGCACCATACACTATGGAGCCTAAAAAAAGAAAGTTTAAAAAAATAACCCACACACCAATTCCTTGCAAAATATTTTTTTGGATAGTGGGTAAACTTATTTTTTGTTTCCACAAAAAAAATATCAAACTGAGAGAAAAGCTTGATAGCACTATTATTAAATCAACAATTCTAATGAATGAAAATGGCCCCACAGTTCTTGCGATAACTGATAAAATTAAAAGCACACTTAACACCCTTATTACAATTGCCACCCACACAATAGGCTGCGATGTTTTAGCCCAAATTAAATTTAGAGCGCCAAACACTGCTCCGGAAAAAGAAAGCACATATAGTGCTAAAAGTTCTGTGTTTAAGTTTTGGAAAATTGCGTTCATAAAAAATATTTTTTCAAATACCCGCTAAACCGTTACTTTAAAAACACAAATTTGCCATTTATAATATCAATATATCATATGAATACAAATTTTCAATCAAAACAAACAGAAAGCTGAATGTATGTAAAAAATTGATATCTTCCGTCAATCGCATTGACTTTTCACCCCAAAAGCTGTAAAAAGAAACGTTGAGAAAAAGGGAGAGCGCAATGAAAAAAAGAGTGAAACCGAACAAGATAACCATTACTGCTGAAAAATACCGGCGTGATGGCATTGCCTTAAGAATTGGTCACCGGCTTACTGCCAGAGAGCAGGCTACTCTGATTGATCTTCTGCTTCAAAACCTGGGAATTGTAACTACCAATGAAACTGATGGTGCCACCGTGGTTTGCTTTTTACCCATTGAAGAAAAAAAACCATTCCCGCAACTATGCCTTACTGCTCGAGAATGTTTACGTATACTTTTTCCTAACCCGCTAGAACCCTACAAACCGAGCTCGAGCAAACCTCGAAAATTATCCGCAAAAGAATTAGAGAAACGGGCTCTCAGCAAAAAACAGAGGGAGTATAAAAAAGAACTCCGTGTGAAGCTCAGTCGATTGGTGAGCACTCTACCAGGTATTAGCCAAGCAGAGTGGGAAAAAATTGGCTTACGCGGAATTTATATTGGAGATTTGGTCAAATTTTACGCAAAAGATTTAGAAAGAAAAAAAGCCAGCCCTTTAACCGTTCGAAGAATCAAAGCAGCTCTCAAAACATGGGGGCTGCGCCTGAGAATGGATACAAAAGGGTGGAAAAAACCAAGAAAATCTCAACAAAAAAGCGAATAAACCGTAGCGGTTTCATCCGGTGAGAAACACACCTCGAAACCGCTTTTCCGTTTTAGGCGACACAACGGCACCGTTATACCATCATTTCTTAGCCAAAACACCTTACCTTAGCCAAAAAAAGCCTTGACAACACACCGAAACTATGACATACTTACGCGTATTGTTTTTGGCTAAGGCAAGTAAAAATATCACTCATCAAAACATGTGCATTTACAACCTATATGAATTATCTTCCCAAGTGGGTGATTCTAGATCTCTTTAAAATAAGAGAATTAGAATCACCCACTAAGGGGAGGAACAAAAAAATGGAAGAAGAGGAAAAGGAAGAAGTTTCCGAGCAAGCCCCCACGAAGGAGAGCGACGACGCTGAACGCGTTGCCGCTGGCGGCATCGCACTCCTTATCCTTCTGATCCTGGCGATACTCTCGCCAGGGCTGCAGTAACAACAAAAAACGCAAAAGAGAAAAGAAGGAGAAAAGAAAAACCATGAAGGCAATTCTTTCGACCAAGGTGTACTTGCTGGCCCCCCTCTTTTGGCTGTTGGTGTTCGCCGGAAGCTGGCACAACTGTCAGCACTCGAACCCGAGCGACATGAGGTCGCTCGATTCGCTCGACAACGCCGCCGACGACATGTCGGTGGAGTCGGACGACGATGACAACCTGGAGGCCGCCGATCACCTCAACTGCAAAATCAACAGCGAGGCCCCGCCGGAGGAACGGTACGAAAACTGTATCCTCGAGGCGAGCAACATGTACGATGTCCGCCCGGCGCTGCTCTGGGCGTTGATCAAGACCGAGAGCGGCTTCAACCCGAAATCATACAGCAGGAAGACTGGTGCCTCCGGTCTGATGGGCGTTGTAGGCGCCAGCTGCGCGGATCGCGACGCCGACCTGTTCGATCCCCAGATCAATCTGGGGTGCGGAGCACGAGTGTTCTCGCAAATCCTTGTAAAATATCAGGGTGATGAGCAAAAGACGCTTGTGGCTTACGTGGAAGGAGCGATTCCACCCAACCGAGCAGTTGCTCTCGGGCATAGCACCACTCGCATTCTGGATCTGGCCCGTTCGCGCGAGCGCGACCTCGCCAAGCGCAAGTGGTTCATGAAAATCACAAAGAGCGGCACGTATCGGCCGTTTAGCACGCAAGCCCACGTGTTCTGCACAGGCGACCGGCCGGCCATCAAGCCGGGTGAAAGCCTGCACCAATACGGCAAGGCCGTGGACCTGCAAGGCGTGGTTGATAAGTGGGGCAACAACGTAGACCTGCCCCCGGTCGGCCATAACGAGACTGACGCGACCAGAGTTCAGACCAAGAACCTGGAACGTCTCTACCAGGCCATGCACACACACGGATTCCTCGGCAAGGTGGGGGCGGAGTGGAACCATTTCGACTTCCATGGCAAAGGAATGAAAGATCCGTTCATTCTGCCCCCCGTCAGTTTCAACTGCCGCGACTGGACAGAAGGGAGGATCAAGGCTCCTCCCCAACCAGAGGGCCTCGAGACGTGGGGCATCAACCACGTCAGCAAAGAGCTCGTGCTGACCCCTGCGGCGCAGAACGCGCTGCAGCGTGTCAACACTGAACTCACCCGCGATCAGTAGACACTGATCGCACCGCTACCCCCCCGTATGCGGTATACAAATTCCGGGGGCATAAAAACAGTCCCGACTTTGTCGGGACTGTTTTTTTATGCTCTACCAGAAACTTTGTTGAACTATTTTTTCATTTACTTTTTATAATAAACCAGTTAGTATTTTCACAGAACAAACCAAAGGTAAAGGTGCACCATGCAAACACTTATCACCTCCGACGGACGAATTGCTTCTAGTGGTTTTTCAGCCACTATGGTGACTGCGCGCAAAGGAAATTTAAATGTGGGTGGCCACCCAAAAACAAGAAGAGTACAGTTTGGAATTCGGTTAGAACGAGTGTTTCAAAACACAAACTTCGACAAAATGGCTTTAATTTCCGCAGAAACCTTTCAGAAAAAAACCGACGCATTAGTTCAAGATCTTGAAAAAATTGGTGGTACAGCACTTTTTACCAGTGGCGCCTATCCAATTGCGCTGCCTAGGCAATATATTGAAAACTATAGCAAGGAATTGTTCGGTTCCTTGCTACCAAACTTGGCTAACTGCTTTCTGAGCAGTTTAAAAACAAGTGTGTGTGCTCACGATTTCACACCACAACAAGTTGCTGACGCGTGCAAAACAGAGCATTTCAGTTGTGTAGGTAGACACCACGAACTACTTACCGCACTGTCTTCGGAAGATCAATACGCCATCTTTTTTCCCATTGCACTTCAAGGGTTTAGCATACAAGCGGCTCGTGATGCGCTCGAAAAACTACCCCCACGGTTTTCACTAGCAGGCCCCATTGAAACCGCGGTGGCGCATATGACGTACCCCGACTTTCTTAATACCAACCCTCCCCGACCAAACATATTGGCGTGTGGTGTGGAATGGGTCACAAACTCAACACAAACCGTAATGTTTGGCACTTCTACCAGCAAAAATGAAGGCCAACAAGACATTACTTGTTCATACCACCTCACCTACGGCCTTTCTCCTCCTCACTTATACCAACAAGGGCATCCCGACTTTTCGCCCGGCCTCTTGTTTCGGTAAAACCACCCCCCACTTTCGTGGGGTTTTGCTTTTGACTTTCGTCCTCATTACTTCTATAATACAAGTGATTTTTGTCATTTCTAATTATGCAATTACTAGACCGATTTTCCACTCACTTAAAAACAGTTTTAACTCAAAGTATTCGTTTAGCAACAGAGCTTAAAAATGCGGAAGTTGAACCTCTTCATTTATTTTTTTCGCTATCATTACAAAAAGGATCTGTAGCTGCCGAAGTTATTCAACGCTTTCATTTAGAGGCCAAACAACTAGAGCCGTTTTTTTCTGTTTCACCTCGATCAATAGGCACCAAAAAAGATATTTACAAAATACTCAACTGGTAAGAGTTTGTTCCAATATCTCTTC
>CAYUTM010000043.1:0-9471 GCA_964447755.1 uncultured Gammaproteobacteria bacterium | reverse complement strand
GTTCTTAGAGAGAATCGAACTCTCATGGATTGCTCCGCACGATTTTGAGTCGTGTGCGCCTGCCTGCCGGTAGGCAGGTCTACCAATTCCGCCATCCGGGCAAGGTGTGTATGAAGATGAATATATAGTAAAATTGCTCGTTTGTCAATCAATGTGCTATAATTATTTTTGTATTCAATGCCCATGTCACATATTATTTCTATTGCTAACCAAAAAGGCGGTGTTGGTAAAACAACTACCGCAGTAAACTTGGCCGCAGCTTTAGCAGAAGCGGGTAAATTTGTATTGCTCGTTGATCTTGATCCACAAGGCAACGCTACTTCTGGTTTGGGTTTAAAAAATGATCAACTGCAAAAAGGTTTGTACCACGCTATTATGGGTTTGGAAGCATTGCCAAATGTATCGCTCAATACCCATCATGCGGGTTTACGTGTTGTACCGGCAACACCCGATTTGGCCGGAGCTAATATTGAATTAGTAAACATAGAAGGGCGAGAAATGAAATTGACTGATATTTTAACTGAAGTTGCCCATGCTTATGATTTTATTATTATTGATTGCCCGCCCTCACTAGGAATTTTAACCATCAATGGTTTGGTTGCAGCTAATCATATTTTAATTCCTGTGCAAGCAGAATATTATGCATTGGAGGGGTTGGGTCAGCTGCTAAAAACTATTGAATTAGTGCGAGACAATATTAAACCAAATTTAAATGTATTAGGCGCTATTTTAACGATGTACGATTCACGCAATCGTTTATCTGAGGAAGTTTTTCAGGAATTATATAAATATTTTCCTGATAATATATTTCGCTCAGTAATTCCCCGCACTGTGCGTTTAGCTGAAGCGCCAAGTTATGGGAAAAGCATTTTTCATTACGAACCAGGGGGCAAAGGTGCAAAGGCATATGAACGATTAGCGCGCGAAGTGCTTGATCAGTTTGAATCTGTTTCATAATAAATAGAAAGAAATTTTTTTAAAGTCACTAAATTTTTTGTATGTCTTTAGGTCGCGGTCTTGGGGCATTGATTAGCTCTACTACACAACCAAAAAAAGATGTTGAAATTCCTAAAAATAACTCTGATATTTCGCCGGGAGAAAGAATTTGGCAAGTACCAATTTCGGCAATAAAACCAGCTGTTAACCAGCCCCGCAAGCATTTTAAAATAGAAGAGTTGCAAGAATTGGCCGCTTCGGTTAAAGAGCATGGTATTTTGCAGCCTTTGCTAGTGAAAGAAAAAACTGATGGTGGATATGAGTTAATTGCTGGAGAGCGTAGATATCGTGCGGCGAAAATTGTTGGTTTAGCAACGGTGCCGATAGTGATTAAAAAAATTGATGCTCAAAAAACTTTAGAAATAGCGTTGATAGAAAATATTCAGCGTCAAGATTTAAATGCTTTAGAAGAAGCGTTTGCATACCGAAGGCTCATGGATGAGTTTGGTTTGACCCAAGAAGCGGTTGCTCAAAAAGTTGGCAAGAGTCGTTCGGCAGTTGCCAATATTGTGCGTCTGCTTGATTTGCCAAACCAAATTCAAACGGCTCTGGTTGAAGGAAAAATTAGTATGAGCCAAGGAAGAACATTGTTAGGATTAGAAAATGAAGAGCAGCAGTTAGCTATGTTATCTTCAATGCTTGGTCAGAAAATTACCGTGCGCGAGTTGGAAAGAGAAGTGGGCAAAGTACATTTGCATAAAAATCCAAAACGTAGAGACGCTAATGCAGTTTATTTAGAAGATAAGCTACGCAGCGTTTTGGGGGCAAAAGTTTCTATTTCTCAGAAAGGCGAACAAGGGTCTATCACCATCAATTACCACTCTCTGGAAGAAATGAATGAAATTATAAATAAAATAGTAGGTTCTAATACGTAGTTTTTAGTTTTGAAAAATACTTTGCATGTAGTTATACTATGCAAAGTATTTTTATTTTCAAAAACAAATAATTATTGACAAAACACTATTCATATGTTTTACTAACTCGTTCGTTCTTTTTAAAATTAGCTAATATAAGCAAAAAATGAGAAGAGCTTAAGCTTCACTTATTTATATTTAGTAAGTGGTGCACAAGCTCTTTTCATCGAGAGCGACCTTGATTGGATAGGAACACAACGTTTTTCTACGTCATAAACGTAGAGGGAGAAAATGGTTATGAAAATTACTTCTAAGAGAGGGTGGCATGGTTTTAAGGGTGGGCAGCAGGAGGCGCTTTTGCACAAGCTATTGCTCGCCGCCGGTGGTGAGCGTGGTGGTGAGGAAGCATTGCGGATACTGCTGCGCGGCGACGAGATGCGCATTATCCTTGTTGAAAACGTTGACACGTTGGTTGATCAGAATGGTCGTCGCATTCCACTCAAGAATATCGGGGGTGGGGTGGTTCAGGCCAATAGTGATAACTATATTGTAAGGCCGTTGATCAACTACGCTGCGATCCTTGGTCGGCTCCAGCGGTTCTTTGGACCAGAAGTGCAATTCTTCTCAGTAGAAGAATTTGAAGAGCGGGCGAAGGCTTTGATTTGCGAGCTGTCGCGTGATAAGCAGGCAAAGAACTTGCTCAAAGGAAACTATCTCCCTCTCGCTTTTCCGAAGCTCGAGATCAGTGATTATGGGCGTACTCTCGAGGAGGTGTTCCTTGTTGCAGCCAAACACTCATACGAGGACGCTTTTCCTGACAGGATTTTCTACAACCTCCGTGCCGGTACGCTCGCGGGTCAGGTGGGCATTGTTGAGGGTGTGCGACACGACAAGCTCATCCAAAAGATGGCTGAGGGACCTGTTGTCGGCATTTGGTTTCCGAATCCTCTTCAGGGTTTTTCGGTCGCGGCCGATCGCGAGCAGATTGCGGCCTTCGGTGAAGGTATGAGTCTTTCGGGGGCAATAGACACCGCAACTGCCTGGGTGGCCAGCCCGTTGACTTTTGCTCGCGATTTCAATGTACCTGGTTTGAAATGCGTAGCGAACAGCTGGATGGGACGTGGTCATACGCTTTGCTTTGTCGCCTACGACGACCATGGGACTTTCATTGGCTATGGAGGTTATGATTTAGGTGCCCACAAAAACTTCTCTAGCAGCCTCCTTTTCATTGGGGATTAGTCGCAAAATTTTTACTTTTTTGTTTTGAGTTTTAAACGAGAGGTCGAAGGAAATTATTTGAAGTGGTTTATTTAATTTAGCGGAGTAGTGCATTTCACATGTAAAATGTGTCTTACACTGCTCCGCTTTTTGTTTTTGGGTGATATTGTAAGAGAAAGTTTGTTGTAAAATATTCTGAACAGATTTGCTAAATATCTAATCTTATTTCCTGCTCTAACCACAATTTAGCAATATAACAGTTTGACTATGCTTCGTTCTAGTTTTTCTTTGCTGGCAGTATTCCACGTAACCAACTGCCGATAGATTTTTTCTTCATACTGCTTTTAATATGAGCTCTAGCAACATGTGTTTTAACAAATTTGAGCCAGTCTGCATTGGGGTGTTTCCTATTTTTATCGGTTATTATTTCTACAACATCACCGCTTTTAAGTGCAGTATCTAGTTTTACGAGAACGTCATTTACTTTTGCCTGTGCGCACGTGTTACCAATTTCAGAGTGGATTTGGTATGCAAAATCAACCGGTGTTGCGTCTTCGGGTAGATCAATTACATCACCGCTTGGGGTAAAAGCAAAAATACGGTTTTGAAAAAAATCAATTTTTAGCGCTTCCAGATCAGATAGTTTATTGAGCACTTCTTGTTGTATTTTTACAAGTTCTTGAGCCCATGCCACTTCTTTGGTTGGTAAGCGGACTCCCTTTTCGTCGTAGAGCCAATGAGCTGCAATACCATACTCAGCATTTTCTTGAATTTCGGGAGTGCGGATTTGAAATTCTACAACCTTTCCCTTGTTGGCAAAAACTGTTGTGTGAAGTGATTTATAGCCATTTGGTTTTGGCTGTCCAATATAATCTTTAATTCTCCCTTTTAGTGGTTTCCAAAGTTTGTGAATGATGCCAAGGGCGGCGTAACAATCACCAATAGTTGGAACAATAATGCGCAAAGCAAGTGTGTCATAAATTTTTTCTGTTTCCCAATTTTTTTTCTCCAATTTTTGATAAAAACTGTACAGTTGTTTTTTTCGTCCGTACACTTCTAAAAAAGAAACATGTGAATTGGTGAGCTCATTTTTTACTTCTTCGATGATTTGTTCAATATATACTTCTGTACCCTCTAATATTTTATCTCGCAAAGCTTTAGTTCGTTCATATTCTTTGGGGTAGACGTAACGAAATGATAAGTCTTCTAACATTCCTTTAAATTCACCCATACCTAAACGATGGGCAATAGGGGCGTAAATTTCTAAACTCTCCAAAGCAATGCGGTAGCGTTTTTTTTCTGGTAATGAGTCGAGAGTGAGTAAATTATGTGTGCGGTCGGCAAATTTAATAATCATCACTCGCACATCTTCGGCCATGGCCACAAACATTTTGCGTAAATTTTCAATATAGCGTTCAACTCCACGGTATTTTAGTTTGCCAAGTTTTGTAATTCCTTTAATCATTGAAGCAATATCGCTACCAAAGTTTGCTTCAATTTCTTCAAGAGTAACAGCCGTATCTTCTGGAACATCATGAAGAAGGGTTGCTAAGATAATAGTAACTTCAATTTTCATGGTAGCCAAAATATAGGCTGCACTCAATGGGTGAACTATGTATGGTTCACCAGACTTTCTAAATTGTCCACTATGGGCTTTTGCTGCAAATTCGTAAACTAATCGAACCATTTCCAAATCAGCTTCGTGATTGTAAGAGTGTATTTTTTCAACCAAATCGTCGATAGTTAAATTGGGTGGAAGTTTAATTGAGTGGGGCATATGCTAAGCTTAGTTTAGTAACTATAGCTGATACGACTGAAAAGTTCAATTGACCGTAGTAGTGGTGTGGCATATACTTGTAGAGACCAAGTTAATCAGGTTTTTATGTCTCAAATACTTTGTCTTAAACTAATTTTAGTTGGTAATTCGTATGAAAAAAATATATTTCAGTTTTCTACTAATAATTATTTTTGCTTTTTTCGCCCATACTAAGTATGTACTTGCTGATGTGTCTTACGTTGAGCCTGTAGAAAAAGTTTTACAGTTTGGCTCCAAAATTACTGTTGGCAAAGATGCTAAACTATCTGTTGAAGAAAAAATTACTTACAATTTTGGAACACATAATAAACATGGAATATTTCGCTATATCCCAGTGAAGTATGTTGATAGGTCAAATACGATAAACACTAATTACAACTTACGACTTCATGTTTTGTCTGTTAAGGATGAATCCGGAATCGATTACAAATACACGGTTAAAAACAAAGCGGATCGAATCTATGTGCAAATTGGCGATGCAGACAAAACAGTTACGGGAATAAAAACTTATATAATTAGCTATGAAGTGGAGCGTGCAGTTAGTTTTTTACCTGATCACGATGAAATTTACTGGAATGTAGTTGGCCCGGGTTGGGAAGTGCCAATTGTGGAGTCTTCTGTAGCGGTTTTGCTACCAAACAGTATTCAAGAAAAAGATCTGAATGTTACATGTTTCAACGGTGTGGTTGGTTCAACTGAAGGTGCGTGTGCGGTTGAAAAAATAGGTTCAAATGTGGTAATCAAAAATAGCACTTCTTTACCCGCGTATAATGATTTTACAGTGGTGGTTGGTTTTCCAAAGGGTAATATTTCGTCACCAACATCAGCCCAAAAAATTATGTGGTTTATTCAAGATAACTGGATTTTATTTACACCGTTTGTTGTTTTTGCAATCATGTTCTACCTCTGGTACACACGGGGCAAAGAATTAAAGGGGCGAGGCGTAGTCGTTGCCGAATACGAACCGCCAGATAATCTGCTACCTATTGAGGTTTCGACAATAGTAAGGCAAAAAATTTCTATCAAGCATATTTCTTCGATATTTATTCATTTGGCAGTAAAGGGTTATCTAAAAATTATATATTTAGGTGACAGTAAAAAAGATTATGCCCTGAAAAAATTAAAAGATGGATCAAGTATTACCAACCCAGTTGAATTATTGGTTTTCAATGAATTGTTTAGTAAAAAAGATGAGGTAACTTTGGCAGATTTAAAAAATAGTTTTTATAAGACTGCGCCGAAAGTTATTGGTGAGGTGTATAAAAAAATAACAAATGATGGTTATTTCCTTTCTAATCCTGCGAAACTTAGAACTAGGTACTATATTCTCGCTATTTTAATTGGTCTTAGTGGGTTTGTGCTCGCAACATTTAGCTTGATAATCAGTTCAACGATGAATATTTTTGTACCAATGATTTCTGGTTTCATAATCGGTTTCTTCGGATATTTTATGCCTCGTTATACACAGAAGGGAATAATGGCTAAAGAAAAAATTGAAGGATTTAAATTATTTTTGTCTGTTACAGAAAAAGATCGTTTGGCGTTTCATAATGCTCCAGCAAAGAAGCCGGAATTGTTTGAAAAGTTTTTACCTTACGCCATGGTACTTGGGGTGGAAAAAGAATGGTCTAAACAATTTGAAGGAATTTATGTTGAGCCGCCATCTTGGTATGTCGGAAATTGGCAAGCATTTACCCTGATGAACTTTACTCGTGATTTGAGCACGTTCTCTTCCAAAAGTAATTCTGTATTTATTTCTAATCCCTCAAGCGGCAGTGGTTTTTCTGGTGGTAGTTCCGGAGGTGGTTTTGGTGGGGGTGGCGGAGGGAGTTGGTAGGTGCGTTTTTGGGTTAATTTTGCGTTAAATTAGCACGTATTGTTTACTTTTAGCTAAAATAAGCGCAATATTTACTCTTGACAAAAGACCTGAAATGTGGTATTATGTAGTTGTGATATTAAGAGAACCTAAACGCCAACACATGACTCCACTATTTATAGCGGAGTCGTGCTGTTTTTAAGCGAATTTTTGATTTTTATTAAGCAAAATACTTGCAATTTTACTGTTTTTTTGATAAACTGTTTGTTGTAGGTGTAATCGGGACCTTAATATCACCTTTGGCATTCAAGGTTTACCCGTAATCACCTACATAAAGAACCTCGGCATCCAGCCAAGGGTTTTTTATTTATAGAGACGATGAAGAAAATCTTTAAGATTAATAAGCAGTTCTTTTAGTGCGCTCACAAGAGGTTTAAAGTAAGCGATGTTCAGCAGTACTAATGTAACGATAATTACAGCATCATAACTCTGGCGTACCCAGTAGTCATCTTGAAGACGGATCCACATACCAAATTCATCAAAGGTGAGGCCTAGGCCCACCCCATACCACCAGGTGGCCCAGGTAAAACGATTTGAGCCAAATTCAGGGCGTTTTAATATTAAAAAAAGACCTACTAAAACTAAAATAAAAACACCGTAGGTAAAATGGTGTATATGTACGCCGCGTATGGTGAGGAAGAAGTTTGGCATTAAATGCCCCAGAACTAAGTAAACGAATAATCGGGCGATTACGAAAGTAAGAAGGAATGAAGAGGCTATAAGAGCAATAAGTTTGCGAGTGATGGGTGAGTGAAGATCGAGATGATCCATACGTAGTTATATAATCTGTTGAGTTGTATTTAAAGTGTTGCGTTTTCAGGAAGTTCTTTGGTGAAAGCACATTCTTTGTTGCTGCATTTGAGTGTGTGCTTGGCTCCAAAAGTTAACAAAGAAGAGCATTCTGGGCAAACTTCTCCATTAGGTTTGTTCCATAAAGCAAAATCGCAATCTGGGTATCGATTGCACCCATAGAACATTTTACCACGTTTGCTGCGTTTTTCAACGATGTCGCCTGTTTTGCAAGTCGGACACTTTATATTCATTTTCTTTTCAATAGCTTTAATATTTTTACAGTCTGGATAATTTGAACAACCTAAAAAAGGACCAAATCTTCCATGTTTAATTTGCATTTGCGAACCACATTTTTCACATACTTCCTCACTCAATTTTATTTCGCCCAAAGCCTTTGCTTCTTCTGCTAGAGGTTTTGTTGTTTTACATTCTGGGTAGCCGCTGCAAGCTAGAAATTTTCCAAATCTTCCCATTTTAATAACCATTGGTTTGCTGCATTTAGGGCAAGTCTCGTCAGTTTTTTCTTCCGTTAATTCTTTTTTGGAAAGCTGTTCATCTTTTTCATCAAGATTTTTTTTGAACGGATGATAAAAAGTAGCGATGATTGGTTGCCAATCTTTGGTGCCCTCGGCTATCTCGTCAAGATTTTCTTCCATTTGTGCTGTAAATTGAAAGTCCACAATTTGAGGAAAATGCTCAACAAGTAAATCGTTAACTACTAAAGCAATTTCTTTTGGTTTTAATTTTTTCTTTTCATCACGTTCAACATAGCCACGATCTTCAATGGTGGCAATAGTTGGGGCGTAGGTTGATGGCCTGCCAATACCATATTCTTCCAACGCTTTTACCAATGTAGCATCAGAAAAACGAGCCGGTGGTTCGGTAAAGTGTTGCTCTGGTTTTAGTTCAAGTAAAGTCACTTCTTTTTTTTCTGCTAAATCTGGAAGTAAGTGTTCCTTTATTTTTTCTGGATATAATTTTAACCAGCCATCAAAAATAATGGTTTGTCCGGTGGCACGAAATAAATAATTGTTCGCTGTTACAATATCGGCGCTTACGTTATTGAGTTCTGCTTCAGTCATTTGGGTGGCCATAGCACGTCGCCAAATAAGATTATATAATCTAAACTGATTACGATCTAAAAAAGTTTTTATATCATCAGGTAAGCGGGAGGCAAGTGTTGGTCGGATGGCTTCGTGTGCTTCTTGCGCGCCTTTGCTTTTATTTTTAAAACGGCGAATTTCTGTGAGTTGGTATTTTTTTCCATATTCAGACCCGATTACTTCATGGGCTTCTTTCAAAAATTGATCAGATAAGGTGAGTGAATCGGTACGCATGTAGGTGATTAAACCAACTGAACCTTCGCTACCAAGCTCAACTCCTTCGTAAAGTTGCTGAGCAAGTCGCATGGTTTGTTTAGCGGAAAAACCAAGAAGTTGATTTGCTTCTTGCTGTATCGTGGAGGTGGTAAATGGTGGGGGCGGAGTGCGTTTGCTTTTTTTGTGCTCAACATGGTCAACAGTATATGTGGTGCCTTTTAATTCAGATAGTATCACATCAACTTTTTCTTTGGATGGAATGTCGAATTTATCGAGTTTTTTGTTGAGTATGCTATGAAGCGTTGCGGGGAATGAAGTTTCTTTGCTTGAAAAATTTCCTTCTACAGTCCAGTATTCTTCTGCTTTAAAACTTTGTATTTCACGTTCTCGTTCTACCACAAGCCTAACCGAAACTGATTGTACACGTCCGGCAGAAAGCCCTTTAGCAACCTTTCTCCACAAAAAAGGAGATAGATTATAACCAACAAGACGATCTAAAATGCGACGTGCCTGTTGGGCATTAAATAATTTTAAATCTAAATTGCGAGGATGCTCTATGGCCTCTTCGATAGCTCGTTTGGTTATTTCGTGGAAGGTGAT
>CAYUTM010000042.1:0-9814 GCA_964447755.1 uncultured Gammaproteobacteria bacterium | reverse complement strand
TTATCTGCCCACCAGAGCGTCAATACGAACCCCTCAACAAATACAGGAGTTCGTGCATGACAACAGGCATCAAAAAACCGAACTTTGAACTCACCAGTGCTAATAGCGGTATTAATTTGGCTCTGGGCCTGCTCTACTCGTGATTTATTTGAAATTCCACTTAATTCCGTTCTAACAGAATCTGCCGGCAATTTAATTCGACCACTAACAGGATCTGTTAAATCTTTTGCACCAGCACCTTTTGTCATGTCAACAGCAGCAGCATCTTTAGCTTGAGCGATTTTTTGTAACAAGGTATCCACTGCTTGTATTTGTATACCCAACTCTCCTTGATAAATATTTGGGGATAACGCCTCATTAAATTGGTTTGACAAAGAGCTGCTATAAGCATTATAACGACTTTTCCACGCATCTCCACTTAAATTATTTTCATAAAACTGCGTCAGTGTACACGACGGTTTTCTGGTTGGATCTTGTGTATTCAAAGTACCAATTCCTAAACGTAAAGACTGACGTATAGCCAAATCTACAGCGGGATTAGGAATTTTGCACAAACTAATTCCCCATTTTTGTTGGAGCGAATCAATGCCTTGACCAACCGCATCATTTCCAACATCTTTTATGTAATCTCCAAAACCTTTTTGAAAAACAAGTGCGCCCTGTCCTTTACCTCCTGAGGCAACCCACACAGCTGAATCATAAGCGATTTTTCTCAAGCCATAACTTACTGCTGTTGTCACCACATTTAAAACCCCTACTTTCAAACCTTCCCAAACTTTATCTAAAATCATTTTTACAGTCTGGGGAATACTAGCCGCTTCAGTAACAACAAACTGGGCTTTTGCAGTTTGTGGAACAAACGTTCCAACAGTACTCAAAAAAATAAAAACGATTAGTAAAAAAGAAAAACTTAACTTCTTAATTTTTGAAAGCATAGACCAAAAGGTGATTAACGAACCCGTGAAGTGGTTACTGATACGGTGGACGTACTTTGCAACAAACTATTTACCATAATTAATAAATCTTTATCGTTAATTTTATTTAACGTACTGGTGTCTATGTTACCCGTCTGCAACAACATACTGCGCACCTGTTTTGGATCACTAAGCATTTTCATTAAATCTGGTGTTGCAAGGTTCAAGTCGGATGAAGAAAGACCGTTTTGAGCAGCAATAGTGTCAAGAAAATTTGAGGTACTGCTTGATTGGGCTGTAAAAGATGGATTTTCAGAGCAATTCTTACCCGCACCCGGGCATAATGCTAACCCTTTTTTAACAACCTCACTATCGCTCATTCCGTAGCCAAACGTATCGTATAAATAAGGGCTCGTGCCGTAAGTATACATTTCATCATAATCATGCAAACCATCTTTGTCAGTATCAATCACTTTAACGTAATCAATATTATTATCAACAAGCTCACTTTTTAAAGATTTTGGTACAGCATCGGACAAAGCAAAAGGTGCGTACACAATATTTCTTAAACGAAAAAAAACAAGCGTTACTATTAGTATAGCAAAAGATATTAACAAAACAAAACTTATACGCCTTTCAAGAGGAAGATTCTTTATAATAGATGTAGATTCTTTTTTTTCATCCATAACACTCAGGTGAATAAACATAATTTTACCACCTTTAGTATAGCATAGGTAGCAAATGTTCTTAAGAGGGGATAAAAAAACTAAGCTCTTTCACTAATGTAGCCCAAGTTTCAATTGATAATTCTTGAGCACGTGCAGTAGGAAGAAGTCCAATTTTTTGAAAAATACTTTTAGCGAGTTCGTTCTGTTTTTTAGGAAATAGTGGTTTTAAGTTTTTTGACAAAAATTTTCGACGACTTGAAAACCCAGCTTTTACCACCTTAAAAAAAAACTCGTTGTTTAGCACATTCTGCTCTTGTTTTTTTAATGTCAATTTTATAACAGCAGAATCAACCCTGGGCTCAGGCCAATAGCAAGATCGTGGAACCGTGAGCACGTACTCCGATTTTGCGTAATACTGCACCGCAACGGATAAAAGCGACATATCGCCTGGTTTGGCACAAATTCTCTCCGCCACTTCTTTTTGTACCATAAAAATCATGGTGGTTGGTGGATTTTTTTGTTCTAAAAAAAGACGAATAGCTTGGGAAGTAATCTGGTATGGCAGATTGGCAAGGACTTTGTACTTTTCATTTTTAGAAAATTGAGAATTAAAAATAGAAAATTCTTTAACTACATTTCCCCAAATAATCTCAACATTTGGCGTTTTTTTGGTTTTTTCTTGCCAATACGGTTCTAATTTTTTTTCGATTTCAAAAGAAAAGACTTTCTTTGCATGCTGAGCAAGCTGCTCGGTTAAAACCCCAAATCCAGGTCCAACCTCTACTACCACGTCGTCAGAGGATACCTCCCCTACTTCAACCATTTTTTCAACTGGTTCTGGATTGATTAAAAAATTCTGCCCATATTTTTTGGAAGGGTTTAAATCGTATTTTCGGCAAAGATTTTGGAGATGTGTTGGGCTGTACAGTGAAGGCATGAAAAAAATTAACTTTTAATCCAACGTAAATAGGCTTCTGATAATTTTATTAAATCTCCCTCAATAACACTTTCGGGGTCAGTAGACTCAAAATCTGTACGATGATCTTTTACTAAGTGATAGGGATGCAAAACATAGGAACGAATTTGATTTCCCCATTCGGCAGATTTGTATTCTCCACGTAAGTTTTTTTGTTCCTGAGCTTTCTTTTCTTGCTCGAGGCGATACAATTTTGCTTTCAAAACTTTGAGCGCAGTTTCTTTGTTTTGCTGTTGCGAGCGTTCGTTTTGGCACGAAACGCTAATACCAGTTGGAATATGCACTATGCGCACGGCCGAATAGGTCGTATTTACACTCTGGCCGCCTTTGCCACCAGACATAAAGGTATCAATACGAAGATCTTTGGGGTCGAGCTCTATAGTAATTTCTTGGTCAACTTCCGGTAAAACTTCCACTAAGGCAAAAGAAGTGTGGCGCATTTTTTCCGCATCAAAGGGCGATATACGCACCAGACGGTGCACACCATGCTCGGATTTTAAATAACCAAAAGCATAGCGGCCTTTTACCTCAAACATTATGGATTTATAACCCACCTCTGCACCAGGAGATTCATCAATTACTCGCGTACTCCAACCCTGTTTTTCGCAAAAACGCAAAATCATGCGCAAAAGCATTGCCGCCCAATCTTGCGCTTCGGTTCCTCCACTTCCAGCGTGAATAGCCACTACAGCGTTACTTTTATCGTAAGGGCCGTTGAGCAGCAGATAAAATTCGTAATTGCTAAATTGCTCTTCCAGCTCTGCAGTCTGCTTATCTATTTCTTTGTTTAATGAATCGTCATTATGTTCGGCTAATTCTAACAAGTCGGCGCTTTTTTGTTCTAGTTCTAGCCATTTTTCTACTTCTGTTTTGATATCTTGATAGTCGACGGAGATGGTTTGGGCATTTTCTTGGTTATTCCAAAAACCTGGCGCATTCATCTCGGCGCTGAGCTGCTCCATTTTTTGCTTCAAATCATTCATTTTTAGCAAAGCTTGGGTTTCTTGGATTTTGGTTTGAAGGGATTTAAGGCGATCGAGAGACATAAGACATAACACATAACGCTTATCACGTAGCACTTAACAATATTTTCGTTATTTGATATGTGATACGTGTTATGGGCTTATTCTACATAAATATAGGCCGATTGACAAATGCCGGGGTTTCAAAACAGCATAATGATTCCTGAACACCTGAGTCGTTTTTTGTGGAAACATAAGAAATGAGTAAGATGTTTATTTATACCAAAAAGACGCCCGAGCGGGCGTCTTTTTTTGTGTGAAAAAAAATTTTCTACTTAGTACATTCCACCCATTCCCCCACCCATACCACCACCCATTGGTGGCATTGCTGGTTCATCTTTCTTAGGTAAATCGGTAACTACCGCTTCAGTTGTGAGGAACATTCCGGCAATTGAAGCAGCGTTTTGTAAAGCTGAACGAGTTACTTTGGTTGGGTCAATTACACCTGCTTTTACCATATCTTCATAAACTCCTGTTAAAGCATTGTAACCAAAGCTACCAGTATTTTTCTTCACTTCTTCAACAATTACAGATCCGTCTACTCCAGCATTCTGGGCAATTTGACGCAAAGGCTCTTCAAGAGCGCGACGTAAAATACCCACAGCTACAGCTTCCTCAACTTCTAGCTTCAAGCCATCAAGCGCTTTAATAGCACGAATAAGGGCCACACCTCCACCTGGAACAACACCCTCTTCAACAGCTGCTTTGGTTGCGCCAACTGCGTCTTCAATACGATGTTTTACTTCTTTCATTTCTGTTTCTGTGGCGGCTCCAACACGAATTACTGCTACTCCACCAGCGAGTTTAGCTAAACGTTCTTGTAATTTTTCACGATCAAATTCACTATCAGTTTGCTCAATGTATTTTTTAATTTGAGAAACTCGATCTTGAACAGCTTGCTGATCACCTTTTCCATTTACAATAGTAGTATTTTCTTTTGTTGAAACAACTTTGTGAGCTTGACCCAAATCTTCAAGAGTTGCATTTTCTAACTTCAAACCAAGATCATCGGTAATAACTTTTCCACCAGTTAGAACAGCAATATCTTGCAACATTTCTTTCCGACGATCACCAAATCCAGGTGCTTTCACAGCCAACACATGGAATGTGCCTCGAAGCTTGTTTAAAACTAAGGTGGTGAGTGCCTCTCCTTCAACTTCTTCGGCAAGAATCACCAACTCTTTCTTTCCAGTTTGAGCAACTTTCTCTAAAAGAGGCAAAATATCATGAATTGAAGAAACTTTCTTATCTGTAATCAAAATATATGGTTCCATATATTCCGCCTCCATTCTTTCTGGATTAGTAACCATGTATGGTGAAAGATAACCCTTATCAAAGCGCATTCCTCTCACTACTTCAATTTCCATACCAAATGATTGTGACTCTTCAACTGTAATTACCCCATCTTTTCCTACTTCTTTCATGGCGTCGGCAATTTTTTGACCAATTTCTTTATCGTTGGCAGAAATTGCGGCAACGTTGGCAATTTCATTTTGTTCAACAGGTTTAGAAATTTTTTGTTTTAGTTCATTAACAATCGCTTCAACACATTTATCAATTCCGCGTTTTAATGCTACAGGGTTAACTCCAGCAGTAACATTTTTCATCCCTTCACGAATAATTGCTTGCGCCAAAACAGTTGCAGTAGTTGTACCATCCCCTACATCGTCATTGGTTTTACTGGCCACTTCTTTTACTAATTCAACGCCGGCATTTTCAAACTTGTCTTCAAGCTCGATTTCTTTAGCTACAGTTACTCCATCTTTCGTAATCATCGGAGCGCCATAACCTTTATCTAATACAACATTACGACCTTTTGGGCCTAATGTTACTTTTACTACATTTGCTAAAGCATTTACCCCACGTGCTAGAGCATGTCGCGCATCATCATTATAAATAATTTGTTTAGCCATATTGTTTGCGTATTAAGAAAAAATTATTCAATAACTGCTAAAATTTTATCATGATTCAAAATTTTAAACTCCTTTTCGTCTTTTCCTTTACCCATTTTTACTTCTTCACCACCCCATTTTTCAAACACAACAATATCCCCTACCTTAAGATGCAGCTTCTCCAACTCAACACCATTGCCTAAGGCTACTATTTTACCCTGTGCTTTTTTCTCTTTATCAACACTGTCGGGAAGCACGATACCAAAACTTGTTACTTCCTCTTCTTTATACGCTTCGACCAATGCTCGGTCGCCAAGTGGTCTGATGGTTGTCATACAGAATAAAGTTAATAGTTATACTTTTGTTTTTTATCACTCAAATTATTTGAGTGATAAATTATATGCTCATTTTACACAGCCCAAAAAAGAAGTCAAGAAGGATAATTAACAATTAGCCAAGTTCGCGGCAATACATTGACAAAACTGTACTTAAACGCTAGGCTTGTTTTTACCACCTAAATAGATCCGGAGGGCAAACGAAATGAAAAATACGCTGAACAAAACGCTCACAGGCGTACTGATGCTCCTTTTTTTGAAAATGACCGGCTGTTTTATGGGCCAAGGAACTAGTGATGGCGAATCTGTTTATGAATACAAGACAAGTTTGTCCACGAAAATCCAATCGGTATCCGATGTGTTTTTTGACTGTGGCGCCGATGTAAAACACCCCTGCGAAGTAAACCCAAATTATCCGGCTCACATCAAAGTAATACCCAGTGGCATACCCTATATAAGCTCCGGTGAAATTAATGATATGGGCGCTTATATTCTTCAAAAAAATGTAAGGGTCTACTGGGTTTGCCCATTCCAAAAATCACAAGGTGGTGGGGAGTTTCAGACCAAGACCCCATCCACAATCGGCTCATGCTTGGATGATAATCGGACTATGCTTCGAAATGGCCCCGCGCAGCTCATTATAGTTTTCAAAACACCACCTACTAGTAAGTCTTATTATTTTTTTAACGTCGTTCAAATAAATTGGACTGGACTCGGTAAATAAAATCTTACTCCGAACTTCTCATTAATGAGTTCGGAGAATAAAAAAATACACTTTGATTGCAAGGTGTATTTTTTTAACACTCAAAACATTTGTTGCTCATCAACATATCCTTGGAATATTATTGACAATGGCAGAAAATTGAGCTAACCTAGACATCTATTTCAGAGTCTTGACCGTAACCTACCTAGAAAAAACCGGCCAAGACACTGCAATAGATCACCTCAAGGAGAGAAAACATGTGCATCATGCGAAACATGCTACTTAGGCTGCTAGCCATGGCCTTAGTACTCAAAACCATGTCTGGATGCCACTTTATCGAGAGTGCAATTAAAAAAACGGGTATTGAACACATAATCAAAGCGCAGTCAACCACGCCCATAGCGGGAACCGATGGTGACCGTTTACAGTGTGCACCGATGGACTGCGAGCAAACACAAGGAACAGCCTGTATTACCAGTGGAAAAATGGCCTTTCGGATGGTTATCATGCTTCGTTACAGAAAAGAAAACGAAAAAACTCCACATGGAGCAGGAATTCTTTTTGAGCAAGGCGGTGTGTCGGAGCTATGGGTCTGCCAGATTGGCTACGATAAAAACACCAATATGTTTACGGCCGAGACATCTCAACTTGAAAAATGCCTTTCCAACGGAGGGCGAGATTTTGTACCAGGGATAGTTCAAATTAATGCATTTTTTTCATACCCAGATGACTTTTTCGAAGTGCTCAGCCCAACCAAACGCACTTTGGTACCCGCGTACATGCTTTGGGTGGGGCCAAACGGAGGAGTTAACCGAGCGTTAGGGTGTGGAGACCTAGAAAGCCACGATCCAGCAAGAATTGGCTATATTTCTCAATAACCCAAAGAAACTCATATCTTGCCTCAACTTAAATTCTAGAGTTGGGGCCTGTACTAAAACACAGCTTTAAAACAAAGCTGTGTTTTAGTACTAATTCGTTCATAATTATTTGTTGGTAAAAAACTTTTGTACTGCAACTACCCCAAAAATATATTGACAATAACAATATGCTGTGTTATTTTATCAAGCTGTTTTAGCCGGTTACTTATAAAAACATCCTGGCAACCCAAACAGCCCACCAACCACAAGGAGAAAGAATGTGCAAAAAGCACTTCAGGTAATTTTCTTGCTTTTTACGTTGCGAACCATAACTGCCTGCACAGTTTCGGAAGGAGTATACAGAAGACCAGATATGACCTATACAGCATTAGTAACTTCACCCACACCCATTGCAGGTGAAAATCCGGAAAATTTTCTAGATTGCCACGCCATTGTGTGTGGGAACAGCGCTCAAAAACCCTGCGTTACTAATCAATACATGCTACTTGATATCATACTGAGGCTTGAAGTTACCCACGAAAACAACATACTACCCCACAATGCTCTATTTTATTTTGTACAAGACGGTGTTCGAGAAAATTGGACATGCCCAATTACAAAACAAGACTACGGCACTTTCAGTAGCTTGCAAATGAAAATGGGTAACTGCCTCGCGAAAAACGGAAACAGTTTCAAGCCCGGAATTGTAGTCATACACGCTTTGTTTAACTACCCCGTGCTGAAAAATCCGATTGGATTTTGGGAGAACCTTATGCTGCCCCCAAACAAACGTGATGTTAAGCCGGCATACATTCTTTTTGTAAAACCAGGCGGAGGCATTGATCGCAACAAAATCGGCTGCGGAAAAGCTGAAGAATACATTCTCAACGACGGTGTCATACCGCAATAAAAGCATAACTCATACCACCAAAACACGCCTGAATACAATGTTCTATTCGGGCATACAGCAAAACACAGTTTAATAAATTAAACTGTGTTTTTTGCTAGATCATAATAACTCCTAACCAAAAATGTTATTTTTAGACAAATACTTCAAAAGTATATTGACAACAACACTGCTTCGTGCTAGTGTAGACCACTATTTTCATGACTTGGTCTGCTACGATTTGTAGCAAAACCACGTTAATGAAGTAGTTCAAGCACAAGGAGAAACCAACATGAGTCTGGTGAAAACCCTTCAAATTTCATTGTTGTTTTTAGGCTTAAGGGTGCTAAGCGGTTGCGCAATGGGAGAGTCGCTCTATCGAGCAGCAGACCTTGAATACACACTCCAAATGACCTCTGGCACGCCTATTGCGAATTCATTTGGCGGGGCATCCGGCGAAGCCATGCCCTGTGAAAAAATGCTGTGTGGACAAGACGAAAACCATCCGTGCATCACTAACACAAGAATGTCGGTTGATCTGATAGTTCGGCTACATGCCAAACAAGACGGTCAACTATGGCCCGATCAAATTCAAATTTATTTTGAACAAGGGGCTACCCGGGAAAACTGGACATGTCCAGTAAACCGAAACGAATACGGCATGTTTATGGGAGGAATAAACTTTCTGGGAAATTGTCTTAGCAACCATGGGGAAAGTTTTAAGCCAGGTATTGTACAAATAAACGCAGATTTTCACTACCCCTTTTTTCAAACCGACAGCATTTTGGGCAGTCTAAAACTACCGCCCAATAACCGGGTTTTCCATCCGGCATATATTCTACTCACAAAAACATCGGGGGGTGTTGACAGAAGAACACGTTGTGATGATTTATACAATCACAACTTTCAAGGAATCAACCTAGCACCTCGCTAACCAACCAGGTTTGTTTAGCTCTCCCGAATTGTTCCACAATTCGGGCTCACAACAAAACACAGCTTTTTATTTAAAAGCTGTGTTTTGTTGTGAACGAATTTTTAAAAACCCTAAGCCAATGACCGCAAAACACACTAGCTGGCCACCATACAAACTCCACACCCAATGATCAAACATTCCTGTCACCACTAAAACCACTACAACACCTACATACTCGGCATCTTTGCAAACTACATAGTAAAAAAAATACCCAAAAATGAGAACGAGAAAGCAAAAAAATAAAACACCCGTTTCAACCAAACTAAGCAGTGCCACGTTATGCACTGGCTGTAATTCCCAAACTTTTTTTTCAGGATATGTTGCATGAAGATATGCGGTGTAAGCACCAGGGCCAACTCCAATAAAAAAATAGCGCGGAATTTTTAGCACTTGAAAAACTTCAGTATACTGCCCCACTCGCTCTTTAAGCGAACGCTGCTCTAAACGTGAATTTGTAGTAATTCGTGCTGAAAAAAAAGGATGCAAAATAAATGCAAAGCTAACGCAGGTGATAAAGCAACATATAAAGTGTATACACAAAGCAGATCTTGATTCTTTTTTATTTTTAAAAATAAAAAAGGCATACAC
>CAYUTM010000041.1:2015-9838 GCA_964447755.1 uncultured Gammaproteobacteria bacterium | reverse complement strand
TAGCACTATAAAAAATCTTGAAGAAGCAAGAAAAAGGAAACAAGAATTTGAAGAAAGAAGTAAAGATGTGGAGGTGTCTTCGTCTGCGTCATTTTAAAAAAATTAGAAAATTCTTCTTTATAAAAAACAGTGGAAGCTATTTTTTATGCCACAAATAATCCTCGCCTCCACCTCACCCCGTCGCAAAGAGATTCTTTCATTGCTTGGCCTACCATTTGCAATAGCGAAGCCTTTGTATGAAGAAAATAATAATTTACCACTAAAACATGAAGAGCTTGTTAAACATTTAGCTTTTAAAAAAGCAGAGTCTTTAATAAGCTCTTTTCCCGACGCTATTATTATTGGTTCTGATACACTTGTTGAGTTATACGGGAAAATACTCTCTAAACCAAAAACCAACGAAAAAGCCATTGAAATGTTTTTGTCCCTTTCGGGAACCACTCATAATATTCTGACTGGTTATGCTTTGGTAGATACTAGTTCTCTTAAAAAAGATATTGGAGTTCAGAAAACAATTGTTACATTTAAAAAAATTACTTCTGATGAAGCAGAGGCCTATGTTAATCGTGAAAATGTTCTAGATATTGCCGGCGCTTATAATCACGAACGTCTGGGAGCAGTTTTTGTTGAAAAAATTGAAGGAGATTTTTACAGTTCAATTGGTTTTCCACTTTCCTCAATCGCAAAATCCTTAACAGATATTTTTGGATTCAATATTTTACATAAATAATCCTCATGAAAATCTCCTTAAACCCACCCTACATCCCACTTGTCCAAAAACCTTGTTGTTGCAATGTAACATGTTTACAGATGATTTTATATCGCCGCGGATTTGGACTTTTTGATCAGCAAATGTTAGCACAGTATTTTAAAATTAAAATAGGGAAAGACGATTTGAAATGTTTTAATATAAAACTTACTACTTTCACCAAAACTAACTTTGATGAAGGGCTGAAAACAATTGAATCAGCAGGAATCGTAAATCGTTTTTTTAAAGCTCAAAAAATTTCCTTAATGGCCAAAGCAATTCGAGCCTCAGAAATAAAAAATTTAGAAACTTTTATTATTCAGAATTTAAAACAAAATAATGATCTGTGGGTTGAATATAAATCACATAAAACTCATGGTGAAAAATTTATTCATGATAATGTGGTGGAGAGTGTGGTAAAAACCAAAAAAACTGTCGGGGTTATTCTCATCGACCCAGCGCCTTACCACAAACCAAGGTTATCGGTTAGCTTGGAAAAACTAACAGAAGCCATATCCAAAAAATACGGCAGAGAAACTGGTTTTATTGTTATTTCTTCTACAAAATAAATTTAAAAAAATATGGATTTTAAAATCTTCGCAGCTACAAAAGCACTTATCGTGCACCAAGGAAAAGTTTTGCTTCTCCGAGAAGCGGGAAAATATGAAGACGGAACAAATGTGGGAAGATACGACGTGCCAGGTGGCAGAATTGAGCCAGGCCAGAGATTTGATGAGAGTTTGCTCCGTGAAATTAAAGAAGAAACTGGGCAGGAGGTGGAAGTTGGTCGTCCGTTTTTTGTAAACGAGTGGCGACCGGTAGTAAGAGGCGAGCAGTGGCAAATTATTGGAACTTTTTTTGAGTGCTTTGCTCAGAATGAAAAAGTTGTATTGAGCAAAGATCACGATGAATATGTTTGGATTGATCCAAAAAATTATAAACAATTCAACATTATTGAAAATTTAGTCCCGATGTTTTTAAGCTATTTGGATTTAAAAAAATAATTAAAATTCCAGCTATGCAATACCTAAAGCTTTCATCCAATAATATCCCCGAACTTAGAAAACTAATGAAGCTATTCTCGTTAGCATTTTATGATGCGAAAAATTACGAAGATAATCCGCCTACTGATGAATATATCGAAAGTATTTTAAAAAATCCTTGCAACAGTGTGATTGTGGCAATGAATGAACGGTCTGAGGTGGTTGGCGGTTTGGTGGCGTATGAATTGCAGAAGTTTGAACAACAGCGCAGCGAAGTATATTTGTACGACTTAGCTGTGGCAGAAGATTATCGCAGACAGGGGATAGCTACTAATTTGATTAAAGAGTTGCAAGAGTGGGCCAAACAGCGCGGCGCATATGTGATATTTGTTCAGGCAGACAATGTGGACGCTCCGGCAGTTGCTTTATACACCAAGTTAGCCAGCAGTGCGGAAGAAGATATTACTCATTTTGATATTCTAGTTTAGAGAAACAGTTTAGTGCTTCAAGAAAATTGATGAATCATGCGAGATATAGAAAAAAGCAGACACCACTTGGTTATCTGCTCATCAAGTTTATTATTTTTTTTCTTTGCGAAACGTTATAACAGGAGCACTACCGATCAAATCTCCGCTCCCCGTATCATAAATTTCGCAAAAGCAAAGACCGTGCACCCCAAGTTTCTGACAGTGTGTTTGAACACAGTCTTTAAAATCTCCACGATCAAACAGCTTATTTGAACCTAGTTTTTTTTGCGACTCTCGTTCGATTTCAGCCATGATAAGCTCAGTATACAGCGAAACGTTTTGTATCCCGCTTGAAATCAAATCCTTCATAAATTGCCCAGCGTATTTGCCCACCATTTCTATAAGCCACTTGGTCTCTACCTGGGGTGGACCTTCGGGTCGATCGCGATATATTTCCGCAAAGAGATTTTCGATTTCTGCTTTGAGAAGTGCGCTGTGCCCAACTTTTACTGCTCCGTCGATAACTTGGAGGTAGAGGGCAAAGAGCGAGGCTTGTCGTGCGTTAAAGAATTTTCCCACGCAAGAAGACTGATAAACCCTTTCGGGAGCTGGGTGCTCATCGCCGTCGATAAGCAGGCCATTTGGCACCAGGCAGGAAGCAATTTTTTCCATGACCTGATACTTTTCGGCTTCAGTAAAGTGATGAAAAAAACCAGCCGTGGTTATAATGTGGGCTTGGTTCTCCGCTGAGTTGATTGTAATGATGTCAACGCATGTAAACGTCAACAGGGAGATGAGAAGCGGTTGTTTTGCGAGGAGTGAATTTGCAAATGAAATAAAACCTTCACTTTTATCAAGTCCAATTATTTTGATTTTGTCATGATATGCAGGGTCTATCTCCGCCGCAATTCTGTGGCACAAGGCCACAGTAAAATGCCCTGGCCCACATCCAATATCCAAAATGAGCAAGGGTTGTTGAGGACTAAAAGTGTTTTTTGTGAGCAATTCTTTTACCTCGCGAATTACTGTTTGGATCATGATTTCATACATGGCTGCTAACCAAATATGAATCATGATTCCAGATACATATTCTGTTGGTAAAACTGTTTTGCCATAATCTGAGCTAGCATTGTTCTGGTTGTGCATGGTTTTCTCCTTTAGCAAATGATCATTAATTAGGGTATAGCGAATTTATTAGTTTGTTAAATTTTTATCTAAAATTTGCAAAATATTTCAAAAATGATATGTTTATAACATGATGAATATCCAAAAAACTGTTGAAAAATTAGTAAATCAAGATTTGGAAGGTAAAAATACTCTGGCGAGGGGTATTTTGAATTTGTCTCAGTATGCGCGAATTATTCAAAAAGAAGTTGAATCTGAAACCAAGAAAGATGTCTCAGTTCAGAGTATTGTTGTTGCTTTATCAAGACTTGAAAAAAGGGTAAAAGTTCACAGCCATCTTCCAGAAATTTTGGTGAAACAGCTCGTTGTTAAGTCTCCCATTGTTCAAATTATCTTTTCCAAAAATAAAAAAACCACTGACGCATTGGTGGAAGCAATCAAGAAAACCGAAAAATTAGAAGATGCATTTTTTTCTTTTTCCACTAGTAGCCGTGATATTGCGATTATTATTTCTGAAGATTTAGAAGAAGAGATTGTCAAAGGTTTTTTTGAAAAACCAAAAATTATCAAAAGGAATTTAAGTGCGGTAAGTATTCGTTTTGATGAGGGATTAGTTAAGGAATCAAATATTGGTCTTGGTTTACTTCACAAAATTTCGCTTCGGGATATTGTTTTGGATGCTGCAATAACTACGTATAATGAATTTACTCTTGTTTTTGAGGCGCATTTTTTACACGATGTAATCGAAGTTTTGAATCCGCAAAAGAATGAGGGTTAGGCAGTAGAGACGCATTGCAATGCGTCTCTACACCAGGCGCGACACGCAGTGCTTCATCTGAAACAAAAACATCCCGATATTTAGTCGGGATGTTTTTGTTTAACACTGTTTCGTTTGGTTTAGAAACGAAGCATGTGCATTCCTTTGTTCATACCTTTCTTTCCTTTCGCAGTCATATTTTTCAAGCTTTCCAAGCGCTTGTCAGCCTGGGCCTGAGTGATTATTCCTTTATCAACTAATGCTTTTAGTTGAGTTTTGAGTTTAGCTTGTTGAGCATCTTGCATGCGTTTGGTAATGTCAGCTTGGCTTATTCCTTTTTCTTTGGCTAAATCTTTTAGAGATTTGCCTTCAGCCCAGGCATTTTTCACATCATCAACACTTAAGCCAAAAATCTGAGCTTGTTCTTGAAACATACTTTGTTGTCTCGTAGCAATTTCATCAGCGGTGAGGTTCTGTCCCATGCCCATCAATCCATGAGCAGAGGCTTGTGTAGCGCCCATGACGCTTAATCCGAGAATTGGTGCAGTAAGGGCGTACATTAAAAATTTTCTTTTCATAAGTTAGGCAAATTAAGAATTATAATATGAGCTACGACCTTTAAAGAGGTAGTTCAGGATCATTTCTACAGCCTCTCGCAGTGAGTGATTGTAAATCTTCTCTTGAACTCCCCTCTATAAGTACTACAACAGACTAAGAAGAAATATTTCAATTTTTAATTTTCTGAATTCCGATGGCTTCAACAGTACTATTTTCGACCCTCTCCCCAAAAATAACCATTAGATCGCCCACCCCAAAGCTTCTGCCACGTGGAAGACGTGTGCGAGGAGTAATGATGATTTGCAAAAGTTCCTTAGTTTGATTTCTGAGCATAAAACGATCGGGCGGAATAATTTCGGTAATAATACCTTTGTGAATATTCTTGAAATTGGGGTGACCAAAGCGGCGGTACATGGATCCAGCAATAGGCAAGCGGTTTTTTTCTGCGGATTCTAAAAGAGCTTTGTGTAATGATGTTTTGGAAATGCTGTAGGTACCCACAACTATTAAAAATATAGTAATGAGAATGGAATAAATTAAAGGTCGACGATAGGACAATGAAAAACGCTTCACAATGTATTCTAAAAGGTAAAAAAGTACGATGATTAAAATAATCAGTAGCCAAGGAAGAGATAGTAAAAAGTAATACCAACTTTTGTCTCCCAAATTTGGCACTACCAAAACACCATTATAATCAAGAATAAAAACAATAAAGCTGGCGACATAAATTAACGTGAGCCAGAGCACAATGCCCGCAAGTATTGCGACCATTGAATACAAAACAAACTGCCATTTTGGTCGCATTTTTATTTTTTTGGTCTCAATTTCTTGCAAAATTTCCTCTCGCAAGTCTAATGGTTTGTGTTCTTCGTTCATATTTATAATAAAGTAGCTGGTAGTAATTTTTTTGCCATGATTTTCGCTCGTTTCAGTCTTACTCCCACCGTTGATTGGGGAATTTTCAATATTTCCGAAATTTCTTTATAGTCTAGCTCTTGAAGATAGTACAAGATCAAAATTTCTCGGTATTTTGTGGGGATTTTGGAAAGATAGGTGTCGAGAGTTTTTTTTAAATCATCATCCAAAATTTTGGATTCCGCGGTTTCTTTCGAGGTGATAAAATGTGGCAAAATTGTATCAAAATCAAAAGAAATAATAGGCTCCCTATTTTTCTTTTTTATGGCATTAACCAGCTCGTTATGCGCAATGCGATAAATCCAAGATGAGAACTTTTTATCAACGTTAAACTGTTTAATATTGGTATACGCTTTGATAAAAACATCTTGAATCACATCCTTACCGTCTTCAGGGTCGGAAAGAAACTTTTTGGCATAGCGGCTAAGTTTTTGCTCATACCTTTCAATCAGCACTCCAAGGGATTCAGTTTTTCCTTGCTGTACTTCGCGAGCGATTTCTTCGTCGGTTTTTTCCGGCATACGCTACAGTACGGTTAGTAATAAGTACTAGCTAGTATACTAGTATACTACAATAAAGATAGCGATTTTATTTCAACTTGGCTAGTTTTAGTAAAAATAACGTTGTGAAAAGGGATAAATTGTGGTAAAATAAGTAAAATTTTTAAGTTAATTTTAAAGGAGGAAATATGATTTACGAAATCACGGAGTTTACGGTACAAGCGGACAAAATAGCCGAAGTGCAGCAAATGATTGGGGAGTTTATTGAAAGTATTAAACAAAGCGAACCTGAAGTGCTCCGTTATGAATCGTATCAAGATCATGGGGGAAATCGTTTTTTTAACCTGATGTGTTTTAAAGATCGAAAAAGCGAATCTTCGCACCAGCAGGCTGGTCATACCTTAACTTTTTTGAGCAAACTCAACCCTTTGTGCCAAAGTAAACCGGTGATTACGACGCTTGATATGGTGGGGAAAAAAGAATAATTAAACAATAAAGCAGCCTTGAGTAAAGCTGCTTTATTGTTTGCTAGAGTGGGGCGTCGTGTGTCCCCATGTTGCCTCTAGCAAACAACAGGGGGGGGCTTAGTTCCAGGTGGGATTGCGCGTCTGGCTCGCCTCCACAAACGGAGGGAATCCTGACAATTGAATCGGCAGAGGCCAGCAGCCTCCGTAGCCGCACTCCGCGTACCCATGACTTGACGCGCAGTGGTCGATCTTCACCTTCCCATCCTCGCCGATGGGGCAGCCCGCCATGAACCTCTTCGTGCGGTAGTCGCAGAAGTACCGCCACTTTTGACCGTTCGGGCTGCTTAATACCCCGGCCTCCGCTGCGGTGCAAGGGTCCCAATTGTAGTTGGGGGTGGGGTGCGACCGCCGGGCTGTCGCCGACACTGTCCTGTGGCTGTCGTTCGGCGCGCTCACCGTGGTGGCGCAGCCGGCCAGGGTTGTGATGACCATGATGATGGTAAATAGTGCTTCACGCATGGATAGCCTCCTTTTTTGAGCGTTGGACTTCAGGTCAGGTTAACAATTTTTACCAAAAAATTGATAAAATTTGCTAACCCAACCTAACTAAGCCCAAGCTGTAAAGAACTGCAAAACTTTTCAAAATACATCATAATATACCACAAAATATGCCTTTTGTCAATAAACCAACTTAATAAAATTTGGCTAAAATTAGATAAAAATATTTTCCTAAAATTCAAGCCATAACTCCTTCAGACGTGACAAAATGGCTAATATATGATATGGTTTACACTTAATTAGCAACTTAATATGGCTTCTAAAAAAGGTTCTAAAGACATTTTTTCATCAATATTTGGGTTAGTTTTGTCTACGTTATTTTTGGTTATTGGATTGTGGCAAACACGATTGGTATTATATGAGGTCAAAAATTTTTCCAAAACCCAAGGCCAAGTTGTTGATATTATATCGGTACAGGGAAGAAGAGGAGTAACTTTTTATTCACCCCAAGTAAGATTTTTGTCGCAGAGCGGGGAAGAGGTAATATTTGTGGAGCAAACGCAGAATAGCAATAACACCTATCAAAAAGGCGATAGGGTGAAAGTATTATATAATCCCCAGAATCCAACTGACGCGCGCGTTAGTGTGTGGTGGTCATTATATTTAGTACCCTTCGGTTTTGTAATCATTGGTGGAGTAACTTTGGTTTTAATGATCGGGATCATGGCTGGTAAAATTTCCAGCGGTACAGAGGAAGAGTAAGGTTTTATTTTTTGTTAATAGTCAAAGATTTATTTTTGGTGAA
>CAYUTM010000041.1:0-2005 GCA_964447755.1 uncultured Gammaproteobacteria bacterium | reverse complement strand
CAGCAGAATTTTGCCCAACCTCAAGTTAGCAATTTTGTGACGCCTTCTTCAAAAATAGTTCCCGCTTAGCTGGGACTGTTTTTATTTGAATAAAGCCATTTTTTTTGATAAACTAGTTTCATTATGGATATTTTATCTCATGGCCTTTGGGCAGCCGCGGCAGCCAAAGGAACCAAATTATCAGCGCCAAAAATACGCAAAATCAACCCGTGGTTCGCTGCTTTTTGGGGTATGTTTCCAGACCTTTTTGCTTTTAGCATTTCGTTTGTTTGGATTATAGCCAAAGTTGTTTCGGGGCAGTTCGACCGTTCCATTGTTCCAAACCCAGAAAATCTTGAACCAGGAGCATCTTCGCAGTTGTGGCCAATGCGGCTCTCTCTTTATCTCTACAACTATAGTCATAGCGTGGTAGTTTTTTTCTCGGTTCTGTGTTTTATAGTTGTCTTGAGGTACTTAATTCAAAAAAGACCTTTGATCCAGATTTTACCTTTTGAAATGTTTGGTTGGCTTCTTCATATCTTGTGCGATATTCCTACTCATTCTTACAAATTTTATCCTACCCCAATTTTTTGGCCGCTCTGGGGGTGGAAGTTTAACGGTTTTTCGTGGGGGGTGTGGTGGTTTATGTTGTTGAATTACAGTTTAATCATCCTAGCTTTTGTAGGGATAAAAATTAAAACCAAGAAAAATAAATAATATTATTTTTTAATATGAAAAAATATCTAATTTCGTTTTTATTATTTACCCTTCTAATGGGAAGTGGTTGTCAGAGATATGCTGTTGTAAAAAATACTGACGTTCCGCCGATCCCCAAAACAAATCCAAGTAAGTTTATCGATTATGCAGGAATTACAAAATCACTAGGTAAGGGCGATCGTATAAAAGAAATTACTATGAACCGCTCTTTTGCCATGCCCAGTTCCTTGATTGATAAAAAACAAATTACCAAGTATTTTCAGTTAGGTAATTTTTACTTTGCTGTATATCAGAGCGGAGGAGTAAAAGAAAATCGAGAATTAGTGCCTCAAAATTTAGAGCAGGCAGGAGTTCTCTATGCAAAAAATGATGATAAACAATGGAGTATTTTCTTTGATCTAAAGAATAAATCTGAAGTGGATAGAAATAATCCTTTCTATATCTGGAATGAAAAAAATAAAATAAATATTTTAATCCATGATCTTATTGGTGCTAACAGAAGAGAAGGTGTTGCCAAGATAGTTAGTTCAGAAAATGCCGGAAAGGATTGGAATATTGATAAATGTTTTTATCTTGATTGGATTTCTTTTGACGAGCTTCGGGCTAAAAATAAAACTGATTTTAAAACGACTTTAAAAAATTATCTCGCCAAAGTTTATCAGAATAATGCAATAAATTTGGAATATATTAAAAACGATAAAACAGGTAATTTTGAAACAACACAGTTTAATCCGGAAACAAAAATAAATGAGACCGTGCCTGTCGTAAACTGTCAGAATATTATTTTGCCTCAAAATTAAAGTTTTGAATTGAGATTTAAAGATTTTCATGTCAAAAATAGAAAAAAATTTACTCTTTCCCAAGAATTTTCTATGGGGAGCGTCCACTTCGGCTCATCAGGTTGAAGGTGGAAATACTAATGACTGGACTGAGTGGGAAGAGTCTTCGCTTCGCATGAAAAAGTTGGTGGAATCTGGTTTGATTGAACAATTCGGAGTGGAAAATTTTGTGTCCAAAAAAACCGCTAATCATTACCATTTATTCAAAGAAGATTTTCAACTTGCCAAGGACTTGGGCCATAATGCTGCCCGTTTTTCCATCGAGTGGTCACGCGTAGAACCAGAAGAAGGAAAGTTTTCTGAAACAGAAATTAAACGGTATGTAGAAGTTGTTAGGCATCTACGTACGCTTGGTATTGAGCCGTTTGTAACTCTATGGCATTGGACCATTCCGGTATGGCTCAAAAATAAAGGAGGATGGAGTAATAAAAAAACAGGGAAACACTTTGAGCGTCTTGTAGAAAAAATAG
>CAYUTM010000040.1:0-10000 GCA_964447755.1 uncultured Gammaproteobacteria bacterium | reverse complement strand
AGGTATTTGGACAAGCGTTCGCAGTGTTGTTTAAAGGGTATGTACTTATTAATTTTGCTTGGGCATAACAACATCCGTTATCCCCAACACCATACGTACCACCGTATACTTGCTGACATTCATTATCCGTTTTATAGCCACATGTAACTGAAAACTTTCCTTGACCACTAACTGAAGAGTTGTTGTTTTGACGATCTGTTGTTGCTTTAATGTCCGTGGATTGTGCTGGTGGATTTCCCGACGGCATTCCTAAACCAACTCCACTTACCAAAGACCATGGATCTGTTAAGTTTTTATGATTACCAACCAAAGATGATTCACAGAAGGAGTCTTCACCAATTCCAACTTGAGCATCCCCACAAACCGAAGGTTTAGAATACATGAGTGAAGAGCCCTTAAAGTGCCCCATTTCATCGCATCCTTCGGAATTTGCCACACACTCATTACTCTGATTTTTTAAACAAAACTTATTACAAGATTTACTATTCCAACCTGTAACCGGGTCATCACACCCAGGATCTTCGTCGGGATCAGACACCTTATCACCACATTGACTAATACTTTTTTGACACACCTCGTTAAATTCAGCACTTCCAAAGCCTCCATACGTGAACTGATTATCAAAGCACCACTTACTAGAAATTTGCGTGCCAACATGCTTACAAGAAGCAGAACAATTGAAAGCAGATGTAGGATTTGTGCTGTCAGCAGAAATTGCCTGGTCACAATCTTCACCACTTCCAATAAAACCGTTTCCACAAATCGAAGCGTCGGTAGAAGTCGCGGCTACATTGCTAAACGTATTAGAACCAGTATGCCTACAATCTTTGGCACAACCAATGGAAGAAGCGGCATTTTTTGGATCACAAGCCTCACCGAGATCAGGTTCTACGACACCGTTACCGCATGTAGATGCTGTACTACCCATATAAAGACAATTCAAACCACAACCTTTACTCTTGCTTGGCGAATCACAATCCTCCCCCGCTTCCACCTTTCCATTTCCACAAACTGGTGGCTGATTTGTTCCGAACGGAAAATCACTTCCTTTTCTAACACACAAACCGGTGCAATATTGGTTCTTACCTTTTGTACTAAAACTTGTCACCGTTGCAACTTGCCTATCTGAAGAAGACCAGTTCCAGTTTATCTGCCAAGGATCTATTTTTTGACCTTCTGCACGCATCGGGCGATGAATAAGCCTCGGCATTGTAAACAACTTTTTCTTTAATAGAACTCGCATAATAATTATCAGGAGAAACTGCCACACGACTAACCGCACAAAGTTCTTTTTTAGTTTTAAAACGCCATGTAAACACTTGGTTATACGGCTTGCTCCATGAACGAGGATTTCTTATAGTTGCCGCTGACCACAATTGATTGGTAGCAGCTTCAGGATTTGTACTAGTAGCCGAAAGAATGACCTGATAAATAGTATTCGGCTCCAGAGCAGCTGAGTTTTCTACAGAATTTGCTAACTTCAAAACAGTGTAGTCATTTTTATCATCAAGCAATACATCGTTAAGTGACAAAACAGAAACTGTGCTTAAACAATTTTCATCATTACACTTAAGAAGCTGGACAGTTCCCCTAATCGAAGCCCCAGGCAGATTCTTTAACGACAAGGCTGTATTAAATCGTACCCCAACCTGTGCATTTGTGCAGGCTTCCAAACATTTTGGCCAATAATCAACAACTTGTGGATCACTCAAGTCAATCGTGAGCGGACTATTTCCGGTAAATGATTGATTATTTAACTGTGCTGTTGCAGAAATATTTACTGCATTATCAGGATTAATAAGACCAACACCAACAGTATTGGCTAAAGCAGAAACTTTGGCAGCACGTTCATTTGCTCCTGCATAAATAGCAGAATAATTTTTATTACTTGAAAGCCAGCTCCACTCATAGGGACTTGTATCCATCATGATACAGTGTTGATCGCTTAATCCATTGCCATAATACGTTAAATCTGACTCTGGAACACCACTTATTCTTTGTCTTATTGGCTCCTCGAGGATACTTGTCCAATATGAGTAAGGCGTTACTACCACACTTTTGAGACGGCAGTTTTTTGTATCGGTTTTAAAAACAAAACAATATGCAGAATCTTTGCTTGAACAAGGCTTGTCTGCGGTAAGTGGCAACGAAATTTTTCCTGAAGCTTTAATATTTTTTCCCAAAACTATTTGGTACCAACTACCATCTTCCCACTTATTACCCTCGGGTGAAATGCTTAAGTAATTCCTATTTAAACCACCTCGTTCTCCAGCAGCGATCTTAAGAGAGAAACTATCTGCAGCGATTTTAGCAACAACTGGGTTAAGACAGTTGTTCTTATCAACACCAGAACACTTATTAACAAAAACAGTCGATGGATTTATGGTTGTTTGATCTAGCAATGTATTAAACTCAACCGTAACAATAGCACTACGACAGACATTGTGTTGATCACCACCTTGATTACCTTGATCCCATAATACATTTGGAGCAGGTGAAGGCAGATTCTTACCCTGATCAGTTAATGCGTCACATCGTTCGACAACTTGTGGAACCAATGGAATATCGGCAGTACTAAAGCGCCAAATATATCCAGCCGAACGACTCGTACCACCACACAACTCATTTCCTGGTTTACAGACTCCGCGATCCTCTCCTGCCGAACAACAGATATAATTTTTATCAGTACACGTATTGTTGTTCTTAGAACAATCAAAAACAGTAAACTGCGCAGGATTACTCATCTTTTTCTCTGACTCCTTATACAAAACAACTGGACCAGTCGTGATGGTAGAAGGAGGGGTGAAAACAATATTGTTTTCAGTTCGAGAAACAACATCTGAGCCCAGCACAAGGGTTCGCCCCAAAACAGAGCCGGGCTGAGCACCCACTTTCCAAAAATAAATCTGCGACTGACTTCCAAAATATTCCCCCGTAATAGTCATGGTGGCGCCATTTGGAAAAGGAACCGGTCCTGAAACTGGAGAAAGATTACAAATGCCGGGAGCTGGTTCACCATCTTCGAACACAAAAGAATAATTTGTATCAAAACGAGTGAGTTTATTGTCAGCTGTTTTTACCTGAATAACATATTTTTTACCTTTTTCACCTTTTGATTTAGGAAATTTAACTATAACTTGATCATCCTGCCATACAGATTGCTTACATCCTACTGGAAAAGTTGTATCGCCGATAATTGCCTCGCTATCAGCTCCAGTCTTAAACCACACTGCTCCAGATAAATTTCCAAATTTCTTACCAGAAATTGTAATATACTCACCTTCAGAACCACGATTTGGTGTTACACCTGAAACAATAGGAAGCTCATTATTTTCTCCTTGATTAACAACAAATCTAACTCCATTACTTTTAATTCCATTGTTTGAAACTTGAACACCAACAAAACCCTGATCCAGGAAAGGAACCTGGGCCTTAACAGAGCTATCGTTCCACGTATTATTGATAACAACACCACGCAATTCTTGACCAAATAGAACATAGTCTTGATTGTTGTCAAAAAGACCAAAGTTTTTACCCAATAATTGGATCGTATCTCCAGGCACACCTTTTTCAGGCACAACACTACACAAACCAGGTCTTACCTCGTCTGTAATTTTAAAGTCTACTATCTTCGCTCCCCAATCATCATTTGAAACATCAGTAAACTGACGCGAAACCTTATCACGACCGATAATTTGAGCTGTTTTGACCATGACAGGGCCATTAACAGCGCCTTGCGGTACTTCAACAATAATCTGATTTGAGCTCCAACTTTCCGAACCAACACAATCTGCTAACTGAGCCTTCACCCAATCCCCTTTATTAGCAATTATAGGATTTTGATTTTTTGAAAAATAAACTTCACCAGGCTGTTCCCCGAAATAATACCCTCCAATACTCACATAACTACCAGGAGCGCCAGAAAGAGGTGAAATACTTTCGATACGCGTTTTGTCAATACAGATACCCTGGTTACTACCATTTGAAATATCACAAAAACCACTTGCGCACTGATTATTATTTTGGCAACTTTCACCGCCACAAGAACCACATTCACCACCGCAAGCAGGAGGCCCTTTTTCTTTTTCATTCAAATCAGATTGCAAAACATCGTCATAGCAGTGGAATGGAATCAGTTTAAGTTGGGTGGCAGCAATACCTTTTTGCGAAACCCAATCAAAGGCAAAGGCATTTAACGTATAAGATCCTGGAGCCAAACCTGTGGTGGGCCAAGACATGCTGAGTGAACCACTTTTTTTACAACCATCTAAACTTTGACTAGAAATAAAAGAGTTATTTTGATAAAGAGCTAAACTTTGCATACCACTATCATCGGTAAATTCCACATTTACTGGTACAGAGCCACCAATCGGAAGAGAGCTATTATTGGAAGGTGAAATAATTTTTATGGTAGGCGGCTCTCTGTCAACACCTGAACCACTCGTAAAATCAACAGGGCCACACCCAGCTTTAACACTGCAGTTTAAAGTAAGGAAATTATCTGCGCTTTTAATTTTTTCAGAATTTTTTATTTCTAAAGTGTACGGCGTATTAGGCTCAAGACAATCATTCACAGCTCCATTCCCACAATTTCCCTGAGGTACAAATACTGCAATATTCTTTTGATCCCCGTACTTCCAAATTCCAGAAGCTGGTTCAGAAATTGATTTTTTATGTACTAAAACATTCTCATTAAGCGTAGAAATGTCTACATCTTTATTAAAAACAATGGAAAGATGCACGTTTCGCACACAAGCCTCACCCGCTGGAGGTAAACTGCTAATATAAAATATATTTCCGCCAGGAAAAGTGGGTTGTCCAACACCACCGCAAACACCACACGAACCACCACAATCAGTGGCTGTTTCATCCTGATCTTTTGTTCCGTTATAACAATGGTCGGGAAAATTACCTGAGGATGTTGCTTTGAGCAAACTACGAATAATAAACGTCGTTAAAGCGTATGAAGATAGAATAATTGCAAGCCCAATCGCAGCATTTGTAATAATTTTTTTAGCCTGATCGATTCGATCATCATTTCCACCGCCGGTCATCCACAAAAACCCCCCATATAAGATAATCACAACCGAAACAATTCCCAACAATCCAAGTGCAACACGTATTACATTCGCCACGACCACCCTTACATCTTGGTCCGGAAGACCAGTTGCTTTTCCCACTGGATCAACACCAAAATCAACTGCCGGCTCGGCATGAGTGGGGGTAGTAAGCACAAAAAAACTAACTCCGCCAAATAAAACTAGAGCCGCAAATAAACCTATGAAAAAAAATCTGTATTTTTTATAAAAAATCATACCATTATAAACTTGTTGATCTTAACAACTCTATACAAGTATCTGAAGAGTTTTGTTCCGTAGATACCAGGCCGTTACAGCAAAAGGAGTTATTTGGTGTTAACGCACTCACTTCGCAACAATTTTTTCCTGAAACATCACACATTGAAGATGTTTTTAAATGTTTATTTATCTCATCTTTACCCCCCGGGCCTTTTCCAGGGTAAAAACAATTAAAATGAACATCCTCAACTTGTGAAGTAACCACTGGTAGGTAATAATTTCTTGTGCCCTGCAAAAAAGGACAATGCGATAAAGAAGTAAGTGTACTATTGCGAGCTTCGTCAAAAGACACTCTTGGCACACGGCACAGTGGAATATCTCGAATCGGATTCTGCTCAATTGAAATGGAGTACATTGGATCTACCCTCATTCTCTTGTTAAATAGAAGCGAAAGATCATCTTGGGGGCCAATATACATTGCATCAAGACCGGGTTTTATTTGTTCTAATATAGGAGCTGTATTGTCAACCGAATCATTAAGCGTAAATGACCAAAAATAATTATCTGGCTTTTTTTGATCTGGAAACACTGCCCCTACCGAAGAAGCGCTATCCACCTTACCGTTAGCATTACCATCTAAGGCATTACCAACAACATCCATAGCACCAGAAAGTGGAATTGCTTCAAAGGAAGTGCTATTAAATGTTTTTGCTGATCGAATTAAAATTTCATACAAATCACTTGTGCAGCTTGCTCCATTTTTATTACAAACAGGTAAACAGTAGATGCTGCTACCGCATGAATTTTTCCCACATTGTTGCAACGAAGTAAACTCGAGCGTTCTATAACCATTCGTAAGAAGAAAATTTCCAAGAGGCAAACTGCTGTTGGCATTTTTTAAAAAAATAACATCTCCGTCTAAAACGTATGTTGACCCATCACCATTTTTAAAAGAACCTTGTATCGAAGTAGGGTCCATTGCTTTATTAAAATCAACTTGAAGAACACTATTTTTTGGTTCAATGGATTTATTTTTTGGAAAAACACTTTGAATAACTGGCGGCTGAGTATCTAAAACGGTACTACATCCAAATTTCCACTCGTAATAATTATTTCCAATTGCTTTAGTATTAAAAGCAGAGGGATTATTATTTGTTTCATCATCCAACAAAATATCTTTGCCTAAATGTACTTTATAATCTATTTTTTGATCAGTTGCACCCAAATAATCATACGGCCTGATAACAATGGTGTATGTTTTACCATCTTGAATTTGAGCTATAATAGACGCTCCTCTAATAACCTGATTATTGTCCACTCTACGAATACTAATATGATCATCATCCAAAACAACTGCGTCGCAATCCGTCTCCCAATTCATTTGTTGACCAATATTAATACAATCTCCAAAAATTTCTTTGCCATTTTTATCACTACTTTTATTGGTATTTAAAATAAAACTATCAAGTTTTATTGGTTTTCTGAAAGAAATTATTATTTTTGAATTTCTTGGAACATCAACTTGATCTCTTGATGGGTAATGATCTTTTATAATTCCACCCAAAGCACCACTTCCTTGAAAATTTTGAACAACCACAGAGGAACCGGTTCCACCCGAACCATTCAACCCACTTCCATCTCCAACGCCAAACAACCTCATAACAAAAAGAACTATGCCGTACGCACTTAAAATGATCGCTAAACCGATAGCAGCATTTATTAAAACCTGCTTTGCCTTTTCAATCTGATTCTCATTTCCACCAGCACTCATCCACAACCAGCCGCCATACAGTATTAAAACAACCATTACAATTCCAACCAAGCCAAGGGCAACTCGGATAACTCGAGCTACCACTACTCTAACATCGTCAGATGGCAAACCTAAAGGTTTTTCAATAACCGTCAAGCCCGATTGTAAGTCAGCCCCGGCAGTACCAACATTTCCATTTGAAGTTGTTTGTGCTAGCGCCGGAGTTATACAAAAGAAAAATAAAAAAACCATCGCTAATAGAACCCTTATCATAGCGACAGTATTTTTAAAATAATTTTGTTGACTTTTAATCCATTGGAGCATGGGAAAACAATGGAATTTCATCTTACAAAATAATTATTTTTTGATTACCTTGTGATTTTCTTCAGGAAGACGGCCAATTTTCTTCAAATAATCGATTTTTCCTTTTACCTTCAAACGGTGTAAAGCACTAGAACGTCGTGAGTTCCTGCTTTTGTTCGGTTCATAAAAACGAATTTTCTTTACTTGAAGTATTTTTCCAGATTGTTGCCAGCGTTTTTTGACGCGGCGCATAAAAGCCTCAAATGATTCATTTTTTCTTCTTTTTTCGGCCACAAAATTTCACCTCCGTTTCTAAAAATTAAATACAATTCACCACCTCCTCTTACTACTACAGTATAACTCACACTCTATGCCTACGTCAAATCTTAACATCCTCAGGCATGCCGAGCTTTCTTTTTAGAATTTGTTTCAGCTTCTTTTGATCCACTATCTCTTGCACACCCGACTCCATATCGCGAATAATAATTGTTTTATCTTGCACTTCTTTCTGACCAAGAATCAAAACATAATTAATGTGCAGGCTATTTGCTTGTTCTAGCTGATTTTTTAAAGAATTTTTAAATAGCTGACAGGCAATTTTGATATCACATTCTCGAAGTTCGTTAATTATTTTTAAACCGTGACGCTTCGCTTCTTCGCCAAGTTCTGCGAAGAAAATATCGTAGTTCTTGTCTGCCACGAGAGAAACTTTATTTCTTTCTTCATACTCCTTAATATACAAAATTGTGCGCTCCACCCCAATGCCAATTCCTGCTGCGGGAATAACTTTCCCACTCAATTGTTCTAAAAGAGAATCATATCTACCACCTCCACCAAGAGAAAAAGTAGTGCGTTCCTCACCCAAAATACCAACAAACTCAAAAATGGTATGGGAGTAATAATCTAAACCGCGCACCAATGTTGGTGTAAGAACATAAGGAATAGAAAGTTCATCCAAAAACTCCAACACCTTCATAAAGTAACCTTTTGACTCTCCTGTTAACCAATCAATAATTTGAGGCGCACCTTCTTTAACAGGCTGACACTGCTCCTCTTTACAATCTAATAACCGTAGAGGGTTTTTAAGCAATCTTTGACGGCAATCTTCACAAAGATAGCTCCTTTTACTTCTGTAATAGTTAACTAACTCTGCCTTGTAACGCATTCGCTCATCTTCAGTTCCCAAACTATTAATATGTACTTCAACAGGAACACCTAAATCTTTAAAAATATTGAATCCGACCAAAATAAGTTCGGCATCAATTGCAGGATCTTTAATTCCAAAGGTTTCGAATCCGGCTTGAAAATGCTCTCGATACCTACCAGCTTGCGGACGATCATGTCGAAACATTGAAGACAAATACCATAGCTTTACTGGCTGAGCCATATTCCACATTCCGTTAGAAAGATATGCTCGCACCACCCCAGCAGTACCTTCTGGGCGTAGAGCAACACGAGTACCATCACGATCTTCAAAAGCATACATCTCTTTATCAACAATATCAGTACTTTTTCCAACGGAACGAACGTATAGTTGAGCTTCTTCAATTGTGGGAGTTATAATACGGCCAAACTGAAAATGTTCGGCTAGTTTTTCTGTTACACGATAAAAAGCTTTCCAATATTTTTCTTCTTTTGGAAGAATATCATGCATACCCCTCAATGGACTGAGACCTTTTTTAACCTTTTCTTTTTCTTCAGCTTTCTCTTCCACTAAAACCCGATCTTCAATCTTCTTTATCTCTTTCTTTTCAACTGGCTTGATGTTTTTTATTTTTTTTGATTTGGACATACTTTATTAAACCTTAATACTAAATACCTGAAATTTCTTTTTCAAATTAATTTAAATGACAGGGGTTTTAAATACCTGAACCCTATTAAGGGGCCAACCACGAAAAATTACCTTTCCCACAATATCACTTTTATTTATTGGTCCAAAACGACGAGAATCATAACTATTTGGACGGTTATCCCCTAGCACAAAAAACTCGCCATCACCCAATGTTGTATTTTTTTCACCGATGGTTACATGATCTTTTGGAAGATACGACTCTTCAAAAACAAACCCCTCTGGGTGTTCCGCGTTATAAATAACAATTTTTCCATCAGAAATTTTAACTCGTTCTCCTGGCAAACCAATAACACGTTTTAAAAAAAACTCCTTAGGATCTTGTGGATACCGAAAAACAACTACTTCCCCACGTACTGGAGAATGAAATCTATAAGAAAGTTCATCAATTATTAAATACTCTTGACTATAAAAATTAGGTTCCATGGACGCACCTTTAACATAAAAAGGTTTAAATAAAAAATAACGAACAAGATAAACCGTTAAGCCAGCCAAAACAACAATTTTTAGTGTTTCAAACACAAACAAGCTTGCACCATCTTTACCACCTAAAAATTGTCGGATTTTTTTAAACCAAGAAACTTGCAGCTGTTCTTCCATAGATAAATAAGAAAAAAACAAAAACTTAAGTTATAAGTCAGTATAGTACACCCACCCTCTTTTGACAACTTACCTTACTTTAAATAGACGTAATGGTTCTCAGCTTAAACCCTGACACATGCAAAAGAACTTGAAGCTATATTTATTTTGGCAAATATGTGGGCGGCGGGGGGATCGAACCTCCGACCTCGTCATTATCAG
>CAYUTM010000039.1:9438-10210 GCA_964447755.1 uncultured Gammaproteobacteria bacterium | reverse complement strand
GTGTAGTTTCGCCCGAGAAATTTTGAGATTGTTTTAGCTTTTGTGGGGGACTCAACAATGACGAGGGTTTTCATACATGAGAAATTTTTATATCTTTATTGGTGCTTTCGGTGAGTATTGTTTTGTCGTATGCACTGTTTAATAAATTAGAAAAAACGTAGCTACATAAACATGTAGGTAGAATTTTAGGTTAGTTTGTTGGTAGTGTCAAATAGGTGTATAATTTTTTTAACTAAAGTACTACTTATTTTATGAAAAAGAAGTTGTTTTTATATAGGTACCTTGGCATAGCTCTGTTTTGTATTGTTGCTATAATGCTATTTTTTTGGCAACGAAATAAAAACGAAATTCCCCGTAAAATTACAAGTACGGCTGATTTTTATGATTCTTACGAGGGGAGACTTTGGAGTGAAAATGATTTTTTTCAAAAAAAATTGCAGGAACTGTGCAGCGTTTATACGGGAAAATTAAACAAAGACGGTTTTTATGAAATTGAGTCACTTACTTTTTATGGAAGCAGAGACTGGAAAAATGATCAAACCTCTACATTTTATACCGAGTTCTCTGACGATGAGGGTATTAAATATCGAGGACCATATTCGGATAATGGCTTGCGGTTATGGCAGTCGCTTCAATCTCTACAGCCTCGAATGCCTGTTGCGCGTGATCATGAGTATGTTCGGATGGCTTGTGTGCCGTAATTTATTTACGCACATACATCATTGCTCCAATATTTTTGACCCTCCCTTTCATTTCAAGAAGAACCAGAGAG
>CAYUTM010000039.1:0-9428 GCA_964447755.1 uncultured Gammaproteobacteria bacterium | reverse complement strand
TGCTTACCAGTGAGTTGGCTAAATTACTTTCTTTTGTAATGTGGTCGATATGCTTCGGTTCTAGAGATAAAACGTTTAATATTTTTTCCTCTGTTGGTGTGGTTGGCAATGTTGCGCGATTGGTAAGCGTGTTTTGGGTATCTTTTATGTTGAGTAGTTCAATTACATCTTCTATTGTGGTGACGAGGGAGGCTCCTTGTTTGAGAAGTTTGTGGTTTCCTTTACCTGTTGGAGAGGTTAGCGCATGAGGTATTGCCATAACTTCTCGATTATAATCGAGCGCTTGATGAGCGGTTATGAGTGCACCAGATTCTTCTTGCGCTTCTATTACAAGCACTCCTAAGCTTAAACCAGCTATAATGCGGTTACGAGCGGGGAATGAGTATCTGGTTGCGCTAAAACCGGGCGGGTATTCAGAAATAAGCGCTCCTCCAGTTTCGATAATTTCTTCGGCCAGCTGCGTGTGGAGGCTGGGGTAAATGTGCGCTCGATCAATTCCAGAGCCTAAAATTGCCAGTGTCGTACCGTGCGCTTTTACGACTGCATTATGGGAAATACCATCAATTCCTAATGCGAGTCCGCTTACCACAGTAATTCCTTTTTCAGCCAGGCCAGTAGAAAATTCTTCACAAATATGTTTTCCGTATGCGGTGTTATGTCGTGTACCCACAATTGCAATAGTTGGATTTTTTTGGTTAGGAAGTGTGCCTCGAATAAACAGAGTGTGAGGCGGGTCGTTGATTTCAGAAAGTAAGAGTGGGTACTCAGCCTGGCCGATAGAAACAGTGCTTATGCGCTCTTTTTCCATTTTATTTAAAATCTCATCTGTGTTAACCATTTCTTTCCAGCGCATAAATTCATCAGCAATAGATTCATCGATTCCCGACTGAACAAGTTCGTTAAATTCTGCAAGCCAAATTGCTTCAGCATTTGAAAAATAAGTGAGGAGTTTTTTAAAACGAGTGTAGGTAATTTTTGGAAAATGAGCTAATAGCGCATGGTAATTAACCATACCAAAAAATTATATTTTTAATGGTAGTAAGTTTGAAATGGTTTGAGGTAACTCTGTGCTTATGATTTCAACAACTTGGTTAAGTTTTTGTATGTCTTCTGGTAAAAATTTTTCCAAAACATAGGTCTCAATTGAGGTGATTGACAAATTTTTTGGCCCAATTCCAATGCGAACACGTGTAAATGTTTTAGTGTTGAGATGGTCAATTATAGACTGAACACCTTGATGCCCGGCTGCGCTGCGGTCGTGTTGAATTTTGTAACTACCCAGCACAAAATCTTTTTCATCATGAATCACTAGTAAGTTTGAAGTTTTAATTTTATAAAAATTAAGGATGGCTTGTACTGCTTGGCCAGAACCGTTCATGTAAGTTTGTGGTTTTGCAAAGATAATTTTTTCTGGACCCAGTTGTAAAGTGCATGTCTCCGAAAAAAAAGAGGGTTCTTTTTTCCACACTCCAGAATGTTGTGCGACAAAATGATCAATCGCAATAAAGCCTGCGTTGTGGCGAGTAAGTTGATATTTTTTGCCGGGGTTTCCAAGACCGACAACAAGCTTCATATTTTTTTCATTTTTATAAGTCTGATAATAACTGGTGTGGCGAAGAAATTGTATTTTTCTCGCAATCGATTGGTAAGATAGTGAACGTAAGAAATATGTACAGATGTTTTACTTTTAATAAACATTTCAAAGCGCGGTGGGTTAACAGTGGCTTGTTTGAGACCAAGGATTTTGGGGTGTCGCACGCCTTTTCCGGTAACAGGTTTGTGTTTTCGAGTAGCGTTCTTTAAGAAAATACTAAGCTCTTCTTCTGAAACCTCGGTATGGCGAGCTTGCCACGCTTGTTCAATTAGTGGAAAAATTTGATGCACGCGATAGCCGGTTTTAGCACTAGTAAATACAATAGGTGCAAAACTAAGATGAGGAAATTTTTTGTACATTAAATCTTTCACTTCGTTTCGAAAAGTATCGTCATGTTCTTCGGCGGTATCCCATTTATTTATAACAAGAATCACACTCTTTGTATGTTCGCGAAGGAGCCCGGCGAGCTGTTGGTCTTGATCGGTTACGGGTTCGGTGGCATCAAGTACCAGTAAAACTATGTCAGCGCGATCAATGGTTTGGATGCTTTTTTGAATGCCGATTGTTTCAAGTTCGCCACGAACTTTTGTTTTTCTTCGAATACCAGCAGTGTCTATAAAAAGTATAGATTTTTTTTGTTGGTCTTCACCTTCAATTTCTACTAAGGTGTCGTGTGGCTCACGTGTTGTGTGTGGCATTTCACTAACTACCACACGATCTTCACCAATGAGTTTGTTAAACAATGATGATTTTCCAACATTGGGTTTTCCCATGAGAGCTACTTTGATTGGAGTGTATTCTGTAACAGTATTTGGTTGAAGTGTTTGTTCTTTGAATAAATCAAATACGCGATCAAGCATGTCACCAACCCCACTACCTGTAGCTGCAGAAACAGCAATAGGGGCATCATAACCAAGTGTTCCCCATTCTTTATCATGAATGTGTGTGCTCCATGTTTTTGAGTCTGCTTTGTTGGCTACCAAAAGAATTGGTTTTTTTGTTTTAAGTTTATGTAGTACTTGGGCCAATTGTCTTTCTTGTGGAAGGAGGCCGGCTTGAATATCAACTACGTACATTATAACATCTGCCTCAAGTAAAGCTTTTTCAGTTTGATCAATTATTTCTCTTTCTAGAGGAATGTCATCAGAAAATGTAAGACCACCTGTATCAATTATTCTAAAATTTAAACCTCTCCAATGCGCAATAGCAATGTTGCGTGTGCGAGTTGTGCCAGCAATGGAAGAGGTGATTGCGAGTGAAGACTTAATTATTTTGTTAAAAAGAGTTGATTTTCCAACATTAACACGACCAACGAGGGCAAGGGTAGGAAGGTGTAAGTCAACAATCGATGCGGGCGTAGCCATAGGAAAGGGTTCAAAGAGTAAAGCTAATTTAGAGTAAATTGGTTGGCAAGATCGTTGCCAAGAATAATGAGAACATTAGTATTTGCTTGGAAAGCAGTTTGTTTTTCAGATGAGGTGGCAGAATCAGTTGTAAGCCATTTGGGCAGCGTGGTGGTTGAAGATAGGTTGAGTTCCTTTGAGAGGAGTTCAATCATACCACGTGGAGCTGGTTTTACAATATACATTGCCGTGCTTTCGATAGGTCGCTTAATACTGTTGCCGACTGCTTCAACGGGAAGACCAATATCTTGGAGGTGTTTTTTTGTTTTTGAGGCCAAACCAGCATGCCATGTTCCGTTTTGAATTTCAATGTGGACATCAGGAATAGTGGCGGAAATTTTTTCGTTAGGTGTCACAGTATTGTCTATCTTATTTGCAAGAGCGATAGTTGAGGTGGGTTGAAAAACGGATTGGATCACTTGGTTTATTTGAGAAAAATCACCGGTACGTGGCGCAAAATTTCCTTTAGCAATTGCCGTTAGGTAACTGTCTGGCGCATCACTTAACACTAGGGTTTTAATTTTTGAAGTATCAATATCTTTTGCTAAAGAAGCCATTTGAATTATTTCTTCTGTGCCAAAGTTGGTTTCCACATGGTTAGAAATTGAGTCGTAGATTTTTTTGATATTCACTGGATTAAGAAATGTTTGAAAAGATAGCAATTTATTTTTAAGCGACGATATAACCTGTTGTTGGCGTTTGGCACGAGCGAAGTCCGAACCCTCGCCGTTGCCTCCATGACGAGAGCGGCTATAAATAAGGGCCCACTCCCCATTTAACGTTTGTTCTCCTGCTTTAAAGCTTACAACCCTATATGAATAATTTGGACCAGGAAATTGAAAATCAGTAAAATCTTTCGCGACATTCACATTTACACCACCAACTATGTTTATGAGTTCTTCGAAGGCAGCAAAGTCAACTCTGGCATAGTATTGGATGGGAATATTAAAAAGTTGAGAAAAAAATTGTCGAGTGTATTCTGCTCCTTGCCCAGGATGCTCCTGCTCTGCATAAGCGCTGACATGGTTAATTTTGTTAAAACCACGACCTGGTATGTTCACACCCAGGTCTCGCGGAATTGAAATAAGTACTACCTCATGTGTGCTTGGCTTGATGCTGGCGATGATGTTTGTGTCTGAAAGGTATGCTCCATCATGACCTGTTCCCCCGATTCCTAGAATAAGAATGTTGATTCGATCATCTTTTTGACCCTCTAAAGATTTGTTTGTGCCAAAGATAAAGTTTTTTACTTCTTCTAAAAAACTGAGTTTTTTAGGCTGTAAAATTGTGGCATTATAGTTTGATGAACCAGTATTTAGGCGGCTTTTGTGTAGGTGCCAAAAAAAGGCTCCGGCCAGAGTGGATACAAAAATAAAACCAATAACAAAAATAGGAAGTTTAAACCTGGTTTTTTTTGCTTCAGCAAGAATGGGTTTTTCGGCTACAGTTAGTAGATTTACAGGTTCAAGGCGCATAGGGTTATAGTAGAATCGATTATAGCATGACCATAGCTTTGCTTCAATAGATTTTGTTTGTAAAAAAAATATGGTATACTTACTTTGAAATTTATTTACTATGCCGAAAAATATAAACCATGAACAAGTTGAGGTTGGTACCGTTGTTTATGAATGGGATATGAAAGAGTATGAGAAATACGCCCGTGGAAGAACGTGGTATATTGCTGTTGCAATAATAACAGTATTATTGTTGGTATATGCTTTTTTTACAGAAAATATTACCTTCGCTTTAATTATTGTTTTATTTGGAATCATTCTGTATCTTCATGAACTTCAAGAGCCAATTACTGTTGCTTTCGCCATAACAGATACAGGTATTGTGTTGGGTCAAAAATATTATCGATATAATGAACTTGAAAATTTTTGGATTATTTACAATGCAGATATTCCTGAGGCAAGAAAATTATATTTTACTTTGGGTGGTTATGTAAAACATCGTTTGCAAGTATCTCTTTTAGATTATGATCCTCGCCCTATTCGAGAATATTTAAATCAGTTTATTGTAGAAGATTTTGAGCAAGAAGATGAGCCGTTAAGCGATAAAATGGCCCGTTTGCTTAAAATTCATTAAGTTTACTAGTTACATACTAGGGCCGGTTGTGAGTTTGTTCTTTGACAAAGTCACAATTTTTTTTTATACTTCCACCACTTTAAATATCGCACCTATCGTTCAAGGGATAGGACAAGGGTTTGCGGAACCCTAAATCCAGGTTCGAGTCCTGGTAGGTGCACAAAGCGAAGTGTTTGGCATAAAGCATCAAGCATTTTATCTAAAAACCAACGTCATGACGCTGGTTTTTAGTATTTAGAAAGGTTTGAAGAGATTTTAATGTATCGGTAGGGTATAAATTAGGAATATTCGACTTCAAGGATGCTATTGACAACACAGTGAGTTTACGATAAGTTTATTTGTTTGTAACGAAAATTACTTTTTGTTAAACCAAGTGATTGTCCGTAATAATGGCAAATAATTTGCTTTTGTTATGGGCAATCATGCCCCGTTACAGAGGAGTTCACCATGCTTTCTGGTCGTAGTTTCTCAGAGCTCGTCGTTGGTACTCATGTTCTTGTGGTTACCTGCCCGGTCCTTGGACATGAACTGCTGAGGCAGAGGCTCAAGCCTGATATGTATCAAGCACTGGTGGCGCAGCTTGGAAATGTGTTGAATGGGGTGCAGCAGAACCTGCACCACGGCGTTCAGCTGGGGGTTGTTGATGAAGTGGGTCCGAATTCGCCGCTCGGTGTGGGGACACTGTCTGTGGTCATGGCCAACAACGAGAGCTACCTTCAGACTGGCACCGTCATTGGTGGTGTGCGTGCTGATCTAGATAACGATCTGTTGGTGCAGATGATCCAGGCGGAGGACATGGGTGCGATGCTGATGCTCCAGATGGCTGATACGGCGGAGATGGTTAAAACCTTCCCGTGGCTGCCCTTCATCCAGCTCAGCAGTGAAGAGCTCGTGATTGTTCTCGCGATGCTTGATGAGACTGTTGGTGCGACGGCGTCCGTGATGATGGCCGCTGAAGACCATGACACCAACGAGGAGATCTCCGAAGAGGCGGACGAGCTCTTCGGTAAGTTGCAGGAGCAAAGGCAGAAGCCGTCGCCCTATAACACCCTCTACCTTGTCCTCGAGGACACTGCAGAGATGCGCGAAGAAATCGCGGCTCTGTGGGCCGGCATTCGTGGCCGCATCGAGACCTCCGTGAAGGAGGTGAAGCAGCACTCCGTTTTCTAACCAATGATATAACTAGGCAGGGGGAATCGAGAACAATCGATGCCGCACCTGCGGATATATTCATTCATATTTTGGATATATACGCAGGCATCGATTGTTTTTATTTCTATTGACCAAAGAGCGTTTTTTTAGTATGTTACTAGGTCGTTCTTCTAAAAGAAGAAATGTATAAATGTGTTAACGGGCATGTTAAAATTATTTGTTAGCCCTAGTTTGTTTTAAAAATGTGGTGGTGGTGTAATCATTGGTATTTATACTTGTGAGTACACTGCCACTCAGCGGCAGAAAAAGGAGCGCAACGTGCAGAATTTCAAGCGTCGGAGTAATATCGGTGGTTTCACCCTCATTGAGCTGCTCATCGTGATTGCTATCGCGGTGATCCTCGTCTTTGCGCTGATGACCGCTTTTAGCGGTACGCAGCGGGTAAGGGCCGAAGACATGGCCGAGCGCACGGGCAGAAAACTGTTTCCCAGGCAGGCGATCATCGCTGCCTGCGCGTCGTCGGATTCCGATGCGGATGGGAAGATAGGTTGTACCATCACCCATGATGGAGTGGCGGAGTCGTTTGAATGCTCCGCACTGACCAGTGTGGGCTCTGTGAGTGCTGTGCTTGGAGACGATGTGTTCTGCAGCCCCATGAAGGCCCGTATCCAGCAGAGCTATCGACCATAGCTCACAGGTCCCCCACAAAGGCTTTATAAGCCCGGGTTGTTGAGTGCGGTGCTTTCAAAGACCGCCTACTTCAATTCGTACTAGCTTCATTATTATGGAGTTAGGGCGAAAGTAGGTGGTTTTTTGTGTCCAAAATTAACTTTTTTGCTAATCATTTATATCTTGACAAAAATCATATCTTCGGGCATGCTGCGTTATTCCGAGGGCAGTAGTTTTCCCCAAACTAAGAGGAGGCGCAACGATGAAAACACAGCTTATTTATAGGGGTCTGCAGCTGGAAGGTGATTTGAGTCAGGAGACGTGGCCGTCTTATCTGGACAGTCGTACGTATGCACGTTGTGCTGTTGGCGCGCTTGGAGCTCGGGTGCGGACGCGACAACTACTCAATTTTCCTGGGGGACTGCTGGCCAGCACCACCATGCATTGCCACACTTTTGTTGGGTTTGAAACTTGCTCACGTTTGGTGGCATTCGATAGCGAGCTGCCAAGCGGGACACTGCTCATTCTTAAGGATATGGAGGGGCCGCATGATTTCAGGCTCCTTGATGAGAAATGCTTTGAGCCGGTGAGGCTGGTTACCCTGGGTTATCTCATGAGTTTTATGAGCAGTGATTGGTTCGACATGGCTGAACGCCTGGAGCTCAGGAAGTTCCAAAACAATCGTTTGGAACTTGGTACCAACAGATAGAACTGTTCTTGTAGCCCCCCAATTAGGGGTTAGCTTGGTGCAATTTTAATGCCGTGACCCCCGACACGTAAAACTTCGGGGCTGAAAAAAACATTCCAATTACGTTGGAGTGTTTTTTCTTTTTAATTAACATTGTTCATTTTTTTAATTTGTGTTATCGTGTATATCGATACAACCGTACATAACTTGGGTGGGGAGTTGGTTTAGCGGTGAACAAAGCTTAAAGACCAATTTTTACGCCCCTTACATCAAAAGGAGCGTTTTTTAAATCACATTTTTCCAAAAAACAGTCGTTTTAGACAGCCGGTAAATGTGTAGATTAGTATTTTGATAGTAGATAATTTTGGGGGGAAATATAGTTTTTTGTTTTTAAAAATTATTTTTAATTATTTATGCTAAGATAAGCCAAAAAATGTTGTTGCTTATCCACATGTAGAAAGTCATACAACCATTGATTTTTTATCAAAAAAATGCTAATATATCCGGTTATTAATTGCATTTTTATTTGTGAAAACTAGCATTTTTTTGATAAAAAATAACCACAAAAAAGAGGGATTATTTTTTGTTACTTCTTCGCTAAAAAAAGCCTTGCTCACCTTTGTTATTTTAAATGGCTTTTCAGCTTTTTTTCTAAGTTTCCAGCCTGTTTATGCAGATCAGGTGTATTGGATTGGGACAACAGGAAATTGGGATGATGCCTCTAAATGGAGTTCTGGAAGTGTGCCAACGGCAGCTGACGATGTTTTTATTACAAGTACACCCCCAATTACGGTTGCTGTACCAGATGGGGTGAATGCTGATTTTTCTACCCTTACTATTTCTGACAGTTCACTTAATTTGATTGGTAATATTGGCAACGGTGGATCGCTCTCTCTTAGTAGAGGGCAATTAATTCAAAGCAATAATGTGCAGCAAGTTTTGCAAGGAACTTTGAATGTTGGAGAAAACGGCAACTTAACACATGCTTCTAATGGTTTATCTGAGTTATACACGGTTAATTTTAAAGCAAATCGTATTCAAATTGACCCTTTTGGTTTAATTACTGCTAGTGCACAAGGCTATGCTGGAGGTGTTGTGGGTGATGGACTTGGCTTGGGAGGGGGCAAAGGATCTGTGGTTGGTAGTGCTGGCGGAGGTGGTTATGGCGGAAGAGGTGGAAACGGATCTGATGGTTTGGGTGGGGAATCTTATTGTGAACCAACGCAAATAACCAAGTATGGATCTGGTGGTGGAAAAGGTTTTGGTGGAGATTATGGTGGTTACGGAGCAGGGCTTATTTTTTTAACAGCTTCTGATACGATAGATATCAATGGTTTTATTGCTGCAGAAGGTGAGACGGTAAGTAATTCAGAAGATGGTGGTGGAGCGGGTGGTGGCATTGTAATTCAAGCGCCTCATATTTTAGGTAGTCCGCAAGCTATTACCGTACAAGGTGGTCAAGGTGGAAGTAATGCTGGTGGGGGAGGAGGTGGGTGTGTTTTTATTTATTACACAGAGAGTAATACAATTACAGATGTTTTTGCCAACGGCGGAAGTGGGTTGGTGAGCGGTGCTATTGGCACTGTTTTGATTGTTGGTCCTACGATTCCACCTGGAACACCTGTGTTTACTGATAATCTCACCAGTTCTTCTATTCGCTATAATTGGACTTATGCAGGAGGTGGAGCAAATTATTATATTTTAGAACGCTCAACCGACGGTACGAATTTTGATTTTGTTGCAACAAGTTCACCACTTACACTTACTAAGTACAGCTTTGGCGGTTTATTAAAAAATAATCGCTATTGGTTTAGGGTTGCAAGTGCAAATGGAA
>CAYUTM010000038.1:9734-10436 GCA_964447755.1 uncultured Gammaproteobacteria bacterium | reverse complement strand
TTACCCGTTTGACGATCACCAATAATAAGCTCACGCTGACCACGTCCAACTGGAATCATGGCATCAATCGCTTTGATACCGGTTTGTACCGGCTGGTTAACTGGCTCACGAGCCATAACCCCAGGAGCAATTTTTTCAATCGGATAAAATTTCTTAGAAGAAATTGCGTCTTTACCATCCACTGCTTGGCCGAGTGGACTTACCACACGACCGATGAGTTCTTCGCCAACTGGAATAGACAAAATTCTACCAGTTCTTTTTACAACATCACCTTGTTTAATATGTTGGTAAGAACCCAAAATAACGGCACCAACAGTACCTTCTTCTAGGTTAAGCGCTACTCCAAAAGTATTATTTGGAAATTCCAACATTTCATTGGACTGGCATTTGGTAAGACCACTCATGCGAGCAATACCATCCCCTACTTCCATAACAGTTCCAACTTCTTCTACTTCAACCTGTTTTTCAAATGAGGCAATATTTTTTTTGAATTCTTCAACAATGAAATTTTTTGACATATATTTAGGAAACTAAGGCATTTTTTAATTTTGTAAGCTGTGTTTTTAAACTTCCGTCTAGAATTAGGTCGTTTGTTTTTACAATAATTCCACCCAGAATTGAAGCGTCGACACGCCCTGTAATTTATTCTTTTTCATAATGTTCAATCATATCTTCGAGAATAAACTCTAAACGATCTATTTT
>CAYUTM010000038.1:2365-9724 GCA_964447755.1 uncultured Gammaproteobacteria bacterium | reverse complement strand
ACGCCCTGTAATTTCTACTTTTTCACCGAGGTTTTTTTCAATATTATTTTTAAGTTCGTCACTTAGGACAAATGCCGTAGTAATTTCAGCCTCAATAATTCCAGCATTTTTTTTCTGAATATGTTCAAATTCAACTATGATATCCGACGCATCTTGTTCTCGTTCGTGCCTTACAATCATTTTAAAAAAAACAGCTAAAATATGTCTCAAACGTTCTTGGTCGGTAATATCTTTGGTCACCTCGTATAAAGCTTCCGCGTATAAAGTTGTGGTTTTTCGTTTCATACTTATTTCATTTTATGAATCATTTCTTCAATAATTTCTTTATCCTGACTCAAATCAATTTTTTTTCCAATTATTTTTTCCAAAGCCAAACTGAGCAAAGTCGCACTTTCTTCTTTAATACCCTTCAGTACTTTTTCCTTTTCTAGTTGAATTTTTTGTTTTGCCTGATCAATTAATTCTTCAATTTCTTTGGTGGCTTCTTGTTTCAATTTTTCTTTATTTTGTACTGCTTCTTCGGTGGATTGATCAATTATTTTTCTTGCCTCAATTTTAGCTTGGTCAACCCGCTCTTGATATTCAACCTGGCTTTTATTTAAACGTTTTTCAATTTCGTCAGCATTTTTCAAGCTATCATCAATCAATTTTTGACGTTCGGTCATTTTTTTAGTTACCGGTTTCAAAATTAAAAACCAAATAATCAATGAAACGATAATAAAGTTTACCAACTGAAAAGCAATATCCGTTCCATGAATTCCCAAAGAACTCAATACTCCTTCAGAATGGTTTTCTGCGGTTACAGCGAGTTCAGGGGCTTCGGTACTTGCCTTTGCAATGTCTATAAAATTCATATTGTTTTTTAAATAATCCAATGTGGTCAGACCATTTACTAAAATGATCTGACAGATTTGATTACTTTAGCTTAAGGTAAATACAACTACTAAAGAATAAATTGCAATTGCTTCTGCAAAAGCTGCACCAAGCAACATCGGTACGAACAATTTTGGACCTGCTTCTGGATTTCTTCCAATAGCATCCATTGCTTTGGAGACAATTTTACTAATTGCCAAAGCTGGTAACATTCCACCAATTGCCATAGTAAGACCCTTGATGATTGCGAGTACATTTTCATGACTCATATAAAACGACCTTTCTAAAATACCAGTGCCGGCCGAGGGTTTATTGTTTTTTTTGGGGTGTTTATAACCTCGCGGATGGTACTTCTTAAGAATTAAGTTGAACCTGAAATATCTACATTACAGATTCAGTCCTAATCTCAATGAGATTCTGCGCCATGTGGTTCCTGGCTGTTAATTGTTAAATAAACTAATGTTAGTATGGTGAAAACTCCGGCTTGAATTAAACCAACCATCAATTCTAGCAACATAAACGGAACTGGAACTAAGCCTATCATCAAACTACTTATTACTGTAAGCAAAACTTCACCGGCAAAAATATTTCCAAAAAGTCTAAGTGACAAAGACAAAACCTTTGAAAGTTCACCAACAATTTCAATTAAACCTACTGCAAATTCTACCAAAGCAGTCAAAACTGCAACGGGGCCTTTGCGGAAACTTTTTATTACACTTCCAATTTGAATAAATTTATTCAAGTGGGTAAATGTACCCACTGCCATAATACCATAGACATGGGAAACCAAAACCGAAACGATAGCCATCGAAATTGTAAGATTTAAATCAGTATTCGCAGGGCGTAAAAGCGGAGCGTGACCAACAAAAATACTTCCTGTACCAGGCAACAAGCCTAACCAGTTGGAAAGAAGAATAAAGAAGAAAACAGAACCGACAACTGGTAAAAAAGCAAGTGTTTTTTTCCTACTTCCAGTTACTTCATCAAAGTAAACGAAAAGTTTTTCCAAAAAAAATTCAATAAAATTTTGTAATTTTTTAGGTTTTAAAGAAGTTTTTCGAAAAGTAAAAAATCCCAAAATCAAAAATAAAACGATTGCAATCCAACTATTGACCATGGTGTTAGTAATTCCAAAAGGCCCAAGATGAAAAATGGTATCAGGAGCTAAAGTTGGTATGTGTGCAGCCATATTATTTTATATCGTTTAACTTTTGGTATTCTCGCCCGTATATTTTTGTTTTTTTGTAAACAATAAACCCAGAAATCAGTGCAGCAAAAAAGAAGGCTGAAACAGTAAACCAAGGCGCAGTATGGAATCTTCCATCGATGTACTCTCCGATGAGAACCAAAATTACTACTGGAGCGGCAATACTAAGACCAAAATCGCCAACGATTCTTAAAGCCAACAAGTAATATGATCGATCTTTATTATCCATAAGAAATTTGATTATTCTACAAGAAAAACTACTCTTAGTCAAGTTTTTATCCTATCTTAAACAAACTTTTTGAATTAAACACTGTTTGTTCTCGTACTTCTGACATACCAGACCCTTTAATTTCGGCAATTTTTTTAGCAACTTCTTCCACCATCCATGGTTCTGCGATCTTTCCACGGTATGGTAGTGGAGCCAAAAATGGCGAATCAGTCTCCAAAAGAATTCTGTCTAGCGGACAGTTTGCTATTACTTTCATTAATTCTTGATGCGCCCCAGGATTGCTCTTTTTTGGGGGGAAAGTAATTATTCCGGTAAACCCTAGGTGAAATCCGAGTTGCAAAAACTGCTCAGCATACGCCCAAGTACTGTCGTAACAATGGATTACTCCTCTCAACGGCTTACCTTTTTCGCACTCACTCTTTAACACATCAATCATTTCCTGGTGTACTGCCCTAACATGAATAACCAATGGTAAATCAAATTCCCGAGCTAATTCAACTTGTTTTAAAAAAACTTCGGTCTGTTTTTTGATCACCACACTTCTATCACCATGTTCTGGTAAGCGGTAAACATCGAGACCACACTCTCCAATAGCAATCACTTTTTTGCTTGATGCTAATTTTTTATATTTCTCATAATCAAATTCCGTTTCATGGGTGTTATCCTCTACCCCCTCAGCATTAAAATATTCTGGAAAAACATGGGTAGGGTGAAGCCCGATACTTGCGTACACACCATCAAATTTTTCGGCCATTGCCACGGCCTCTGCGCTCGTTTGGTATTGCGTACCAACCAAATTTAAAATCACTCCTCTTTCTAAAGAAGCTTTTACAACATCCTCGGAGTCGTTTTTAAAAAAGGTTGGAAAAATGTGACAATGTGTATCTACCAACATACCTTACTTAAGCAAGAACGAAGCCTTTACAACGGCCATTACTTTTTTCTCTATGGATGAAACGTCGTATGACCCATAATCCGAAATATCGGTCGAATTTACAGACATGATTTGAAAAACTCCCATGGAAGCGGAACGTAAATTACCTACTTTTGAATTACTACTTTGAGCAATTTTTCCCGCGCGATTTTTAGCATTCTGTGTAGCCTCGGCCAACATATCTAATTTTAATTCACTTAATTTACTGTAGTAATATTCGATGGGTTCGGAAGTAAAAATTATTCCCTGATTCAAAAGTGAACTAGAATTTTGGGCAACTCTGGTAATATTTTGAATATCAGAATCCTCAACTGTTACTTGTTGAGAAAGTGTATAGCCGATAACTTTTGCCGATGGTCCATAGCTGCCCTGTTCATTGATAGGAGTCACGGTGACCGGATTTATTTTGATACTTTTCGCATCAACTTTATTTTCTTTTAAATATTTTTGTACTTGCGCTAAATCTTTTGCGAGTTGGTCGTTAACATTTTTGATCTGCGCTTCAACAGGAATTGATTTGAAATCATCATTTACCAACGGTGAAGAGTTTGTGTTGGTAAAGTTAATTGTTCTTGAAAAACTTGCTCTCCATTTTGCTGTATCAGATTGGATAATTTTTTCTGAAGAACCCGTAACGCTGATAGTACTATCCAAAGATTTTATTTTATAAAAAACACCCGCAACCACTGATGCTGCAACAATGAAACCAACAGCCAAAATGCTTCCAAAAGTTATAATTCCTTTATTATTCATAGTGTAAAAAATTAAAATTAGCTTAAAAAGCTATATCTTTTTTCGATCTGAAATTTTTTTCTGATCACTTTTGACCATATTTTCCCACGCTTCATATAGATTAATTTTTAAGTCATCAGCAATAATTAAAACCTCAGCCAGAATATCAGCAAGCTCATCAGCTGCTTTTTTCTTGATTTCTTCATCGCTCATCCCCTCTCTATACCTGTAGTTTTGCAGTTGCAGAATTGCTTTGGTTAAATTTCCAATTTGATAAGATAAATCTGTGGTAGCAACTTTATAATCCCAAGGTAGAGTTCCTTGTTTTTCGTATTGTTTAAAAATTTCTTTAATTTCGTTCGTTAAATCGACAAGTGTTTTCATAAACCTACATTAAATTTTTGAACACTTTTGGTATAAAAGGCAAAACATAAGAAGCGCTTTTGGAAACATAGCTGGCAGCAATAGAATTCTTGACTGGTTCTTTAAGAGGATTTTTCCAAGGAATATACATGATAAGTAGAATTACGATACTTAGCACAACCACTCCTTCAAGCAAGGTAAAAATCGCACCAAGCAAATCGCTCAGTTTGTGAACCAATGGGATTTTGTAAAGAAGTTGCAAAAATCGATCAGCTAAATAGCATAGATAATTTATTAACCAATTAAGTAGAACAAAGAGTAAGACAAAAACTAGCACTCGGCAAAAAGATTTCCCCCACCCTGTCCACCACGCCACCCAATCTCCTACAACAACATATAGTTTGTACGAAGCATACAAGCCAATCGTTAAACCCAAAAATGATGCGAGCGATTCAATCAATCCCTTCTTATAGCCACGCCAAGCGAAAACTCCCAAGATGACGATTATTACAATGTCTACGATTGAAAATGTCATAATGAAAATGATTATTAAACCTTTTCATCCATTCTTGGGAATAATTGATCCGCTTTATCGATTTTATTTCCAACAGTTAGCTCTACCCACTGTTGCAAATCGGCCAAAGGTTTTGATAATTCTACTGCAACATCTAAGCCCAGTTTGGTAAATATTTTTTCTGCAGTTTCGGGCATAACCGGCCAAACCATTATCGCAACATGGCGCAATGCTTCTGCCAAATGGTGTAATAAATCACTTACTTTTTTATCCTCCCCTGCTTTGGCTAGTTCCCAAGGTTTTTTATCAGAAATTAATTGGTCACAATAGGTAATAAATTTCCAAGCTTGCTCAAGTGCCAAATCAAATCGCCATTTTTCCATTTCTTCTACATAGGCAGGCCAAATTTTTTGAGTTAGCAGATCGATCATAGCATTATCAATAGTCACTACTTCGGGCACTACGTTATCACAATATTTTTCAATCATGGTTAAAATACGGTTGGTTAAATTTCCCAAACCGTTGGCTAAATCTGCGGTATAGCGTTCCACAAATTTTTCGTCAGAAAAATCACCATCATTATCAAATGGAATTTCACGCATGAAGAAATAACGTACTGCTTCGAGTGGGTATTTTTCTACCAATTCTAAAGGGTCAATAACATTCCCGATTGATTTGCTCATTTTTTGTCCATTCACTGTCATCCAACCGTGCACTGCAATTTGTGCGGGAGGATCCAAATGCGCAGACATAAGCATTGCTGGCCAAAGCAATGAGTGAAAACGGTTAATTTCTTTACCAACCATGTTGATACCTGGCCAAAATGTGGTGATTTTTTCTTCGTTTTCACTACCATATCCAAGCGCAGAAACATAATTTATTAAGGCATCAAACCACACATACATCACTTGATTTTCATCTCCTGGAACTGCAATACCCCACGGTAATTTTTCTTTTACACGCGAGATACTAATGTCTTCCAAACCATCTTTCAGCAAGTTTAACATTTCATTATAACGGCTTTTTGGGTACACAAAATCTGGTCGTTCTTTGAATAAGAATTCAAGCGGTTCTTGGTAACGAGAAAGTCGGAAAAAATAATTTTCTTCAGTTACGGTTTCTGGTTCTTTCAAATGGTCGGGACATTTTCCATCGACTAAATCTTTTTCGGTAATAAATCTTTCGCAGCCGATGCAATACAAACCAGTATATGATTTTTTATAAATATCTCCACTCTCCGCTGCGGTAGTCCAAAATTTTTGTGCAGCCACAATATGTCTTTCTTCGGTGGTGCGAATAAAATCATCATTGCTAATATTCCATTCATCCGCTAATTTTTGAAAAAGTGCTGATTTTTCCGATGCAAAAATTTCTACATCCTTACCTTGGTCTTTGGCTGTTTTTAAAACTTTCTGCCCGTGTTCATCGGTTCCGGTTAAAAAAAGTACTTCATTGCCAATCAAACGTTGATATCGTGCCATCACATCGCCATATAAAAATTCTAAAGCATGACCAATGTGCGGACCGGCGTTGGCATAAGCAATGGCGGTAGTGATGTAAAATGGTTTTTTCATAAAGATATGTGGGAAAAATAAGCTTGTAAGGCATGTAAATTATTGGCGTAGATTTCTTGATCCATTAGCTGTTCTTTGGTTATCCATTTTACTTCCGCAATTTCACCATCAAAAAAATTAAAACTAGTTTCAGGATTTTCAAGGCGTGCCTGAAAGGCAAGTAGTAAATGCATATCTCCAGTGCGTGTTTGGACAAATTGTTCAGTATAGACCAGGGGTCCTATTTCAATGACTACTCCCAACTCTTCTTGTGTCTCACGTTTTAAACACTCCAAGACTGTTTCCCCTACCCGAAGTCTTCCGCCCACGATATCCCAGCGATTAATATCTTGTGCATCCCTACTAATAAGTACTTTATTATCTTTTACGATAATTGCTCGGGCAGATATTTTACCAATAAAATGTTGCTCTTTCATATTAATGAAAAATATTAACTATCACCACAAACTCCCCTCTTTCATCTTTCATCACACTCGCCACCTCGGAAATTGTGCCCCTGTAAACTGTTTCGAATTTTTTGGTCAGTTCGCGGCACACAACAATTTGTCTTTTATCATCGAGTAGAACTTTCAATTCTTGCAGGCATTTGGTAATGCGGTGGCCGGATTCGAAAAAAATTGCAGTGTGTGTAGCTTCAGCCACTTCTTTAAAAAACTTTTGTCGTTTTGTTTTGTGAGGTGGAAAACCAAGAAAAACGAATTTGTCTGTTGGGAATCCAGAAATAGAAAGTGCGGTGGTGAGAGCAGAGGCGCCGGGGATGGGAATAATCTGCACCTGATCGTCGTGGGGTTGAAGATTTTCAACCCCTACGGTTGCTAAAATACTAATCAATTGGTTACCTGGATCGCTAATGCCGGGTGTTCCAGCGTCTGTTACTAAAGCCAGATTTTTTCCATCTTCGAGCAAAGATTTTATTTCTTTAATTTTTTTAGC
>CAYUTM010000038.1:0-2355 GCA_964447755.1 uncultured Gammaproteobacteria bacterium | reverse complement strand
GTGGTTTTTGTATTTGATAATGATCAAGAAGTTTTTTGGTTACTCGGGTATCTTCGGCTAAAATGTAATCAACTTCTTTTAGCGTACGCAAAGCGCGAAAAGTTAGGTCTTCTAAATTTCCAATCGGGGTTGCGACGATATATAGGATGCCATTCTTCATAATATTTTACTGAGTAAAGTGTAGGTTAAAAAAAGCATCTGGTCAAACAATATTACGAGAATTCTTAGTTTTTGGTAGGAAACAAATGTTTTACTACCATAAAAAACATTGCGGTTATTTGCGTAATAGTGGCTGTTGCAAGAAGCTTAAAAGTCCATTCTTCCAAATGAAAGTGCCATAGCGCCAAACCCTGAAAGAAAGCAATGATAAAAATTAATACTGTTTCTGAAACTAAAAATAAAATTAGATAAAAAAAAGTCCCCTTTTTTAATAAAATATCTTGTTCGAAAGCAGTATTTTCCAATTCACGACGGCGACTTTCAATTTGCTCTGCTATCGATGAACTTACCGATGGTTCTTGTTTTTTAGAAATTAAAGAAGACTCAGTTAGGTGATCTTTAACTATTTTTTGAATACTTTCTTTATATTTTTGCTGAGAAAGAGGTTCGAAGCGAGTGTCGTTCATAAAAAATAGTTTTAAGACACAAGCTGTAATGTTTCAAGACGTATGCTCATAGCAGTGGTTGAAACATTAAACAAACGGGCACATTCTTCAATGTTACGGAATGTTTCCCATGCTTTTCGCACCCAAGTTTCTGGCATAATAAGCGCGGCGGCAAAATAATTTGCTTCAGTTTCAATACGAGAAGAAGTTGCAGAATCCAAGCGAAATAACACTGCATTTTGACGCAACGATTCGTCGGTATCTACCAATACCTCTTCTTGAGCCACTAAATCTAAATGCAAAAAGTAATGCCCTAATTCATGGGCAATAGTAAAATGTTGACGTGTAAATGGTTTCTGTTTATTGATAATAATTTTATAATTTTTTTCTTCTTTATCAAAAGAAATTGCTCCAGAAATTGCTTGATCTTCAATGTCCAAAATGTAGATTTGCACATTCTTCATCTTTTCACCAATTCGCTCGTAGGGAAACGGAGATAAACCTTCTGGGTTATACTCTTTCGCCAACTCTTCCGCGCGTTCGACAATAATTTTACGATCCATACTCATTATTAAGATGCCTTTTTAAATTTAACAGAAAAAATTGGATCATAGGTATTTTTATTCTCGTCTTGTACTTCAACCCGCTCGCCTTTTATCATCATACTAAGTGCTGCATCCGTTAAAAGCATTGAGTCAGATTCAATTTCATCTTTAAATTGATCAAGTTGGTTAAACTCAGAGCTGAATTGTTCTTTAGTAGCAGCTTCAATGTGCTTTTTTTTATCTTGAAGTGTTTTTAGCTTTGTCACTATATCTTGGTATTCCACAGAGGTTTTTAAAGCATCTTGGTATAATTTTTTAATATCTTTTTGTTTTTTTCTAGTATCGGAAATGCGATTAAAAATCTCTTGTATGTCTACCATATGAATAATGAAATTAGTTTTTTAAAGTTTGCCGCTGCAAATATAATACTAGATATATTTAAAATGGTAAACGGAGGGGAATGTTTCCCCTCAAAACTTTTGCGATATTAATTTTTGGAGTCCTACCTACCTCTTTTAAACCATTCAGAGAAGGGCCGACTCAGGAATTGAATTGCTTTTTGCAGGAGCGATGGTTGTGGAGCATCCGAGGGAAGTGCTACCACCTCTGCCGCTTCGCTGCCATATGCCGACCACTTGCCCTCGCCTGGAGGAAAATAAAAATCTGCGGAGCGGTCGTCCTGATAGTCGGCACCGCGATTTGTATCAACCGCTTGCTGAACATCAGTATAATGGACTACTTCATCTACAACCTTCTCGCCTAGCAATGTTGTGGGCGGTGAGGTTACAACAAAAAGATCTTTTAAAGTAGGTGGACGATGTTCTGGAACAGTTATTCTTTTCTCATCAAAATTTGGCGCCCGTCCTACAATATCTTCATCTGGATCGGCTAGCCTCAATGCAGCAACAAGTGGAACGGATCTCAGTGGAGGCTTTTTTTCTTCACTCATCTTTTCACCTCATTCTTTCTTTAAAGAATATTAGATGCCTTACTTATTGTCAATCAAAAACAAAAAAAGACCATTTTAAGGTCATACTTTTAAAATATGAGGTGAAACGTACCCGGCCGATGATTTAATCTTTGATTTTCATCGGCGCGGGTTAAATGCAAAACATGACAATAAACCTTCGCCACAATCTCGCCAAACATGAGGAATTTTGCTCCTCTGGTGGCATGTGCTGTGGCGCCAATAGTTTCTCCTGTCG
>CAYUTM010000037.1:8464-10552 GCA_964447755.1 uncultured Gammaproteobacteria bacterium | reverse complement strand
ATTGGCCGCGCGGCCAGAAACGTGAATGGGCAAGTGGTATTGTATGCGGATCATAGTACAGGTTCTATTGAGCGCGCTATTGCGGAGACTGATCGCCGTCGGAAGATTCAAATAAAATATAATGAAGATCATGGTATCACTCCACAAACTATTCAAAAAGCAATTCGAAATATTTTGGAAGAGTTTGGAATTAGTGCGGATAAAAATAAAGATAAAGGAACAAGGAAGAAAAGAAAAAATGAAACTTCGATTACAGATTTGGATTTGTTGGGCGATGATCGGCCTTTGCCAGAAATTATTAAAGCCAAGGAACTGCAAATGAAAGAAGCAGCTCAGAAACTAGAATTTGAGTTGGCGGCATTGCTGCGTGATGAGGTGCGAGAGTTAACAGCAAGGATTAAAACGGGTGGAGAAGAAAAGGTTAAAAAAAGTAGAAAGAAAAAAAGTTAGTTATCTATAAAAAATAAATGAACAGACCGTTAGATGGTCTGTTCTTTTTTGTTCTCACTTTTTTCTTCTGCACAGGAGGAAAAAACTTAAGCCCATGCAGGGCAATGTTATGAGAACAAGTAGTATTGCCTCTTTAATCAAATCGTTTGACTGCCCCAGCTCTTCATCTACGCGTAGTTGCGTGGCAACAAATAAAAGAGCGAAGATAAACGTTAGTGATATAGCACTCGGCACCACCAGTGCCCAACCAAGATATTCCTTGGGGGTTATTTTTTTCAACATCAACCACCAATGTTCATTTTGATGTACTGCGCTTTGCATGTAGCACCTCCACTTCGTTACTTACAGACACTTGAGACAAATGTAGATAAGTTGCGAAGCGACGGCACAGAAACGCGAAGTTGCGTTCTGTGCCGTCGGTACTGACCAGCCCATTTATGGTGGGTTGGCCTTCATTTTTTTGCCCAGACTAGCTGGGCAGGGGGCGATGGGTAACTGCCGCGACCGCCAGTGGGGCGGTCTGGGAGGCGCTGTCCGTCTGGGGCAGCTCGTTGAGCATGCCCAGGGCGGCAGCCGGGGTCACCACGGCGATGACGACGGGTGGGGTGCCCGTCGGCGTCGGTGGATTATCCTTCGGCATGGCCGCGCGCAGGCGCCGCAGGTTCAGAGCCAGGATGCCTGCCGCACCGAGCGAGCCCACCGCCAGAAGGGTGAAGAACTCATGGTGCTGCCAGCGATCCCAGAACACGCCGATCTCGCCGGCCGCCTTGTTGCCGATGGCTGTGCCCAGGTACCAGAACCCGAGCATGAGAGCCACGGCGCGGCGCGGAGCCAACTTGGTCACCATCGAGAGACCGATGGGGGAGAGGCAGAGCTCTCCCAGGGTGACCACGAAATAGCTGGCCACCAGCCAGAGCGCGCTGACACGGCCCTTATCGCCGCCGACCAGGGAGGCGATGACCATCATACCGCAGGAGACTGCGGTGAAGATCATGCCGATTCCCAGCTTGGCGGGGGTCGAAGGCTCCTGGTTGCGGTTGCGCAGCCAGCGGAAAAAGCCTAGGAGGACCGGGGTCAGGACGATGATGAAGAAGGAGTTCACTGCGGCGAACATGGCCGGGTCGATGGGGGAGTCGAGGCGCCCGCCCAGGGTCAGGTCGGTGTTGTCGCGGGCCCACAGGGCCAACGTGCTGCCGTTTTGCTGGAAGCATACCCAGAAGAAGATCACGATCCCACACATCATGAGGAGGGCGCGAACGCGCTCCTTGGCGACGGCGGGGGCGACCTCCTCCTCAGGCTGTGCCTGTGCGGTGCTGACCAGCACCGGCCGGGCGCCCCGTTGGCGGCCGGCGATCGCGAAGATGATCATGCCGATGAACATGCCTGCGCCCGCGGTAGCGAACGCATGGGCCCAACCGTAGTTGGAGCGCATATAGCCCGCGGCGAGCGGGGCAAAGAGGGCGCCGATGTTGACGCCCAAGTAAAAGATGCCGAACGCGTTATCGCGGCGCGGATCGCCCGCCGGGTAGAGCCCGCCGACCATCGCTGAGATGTTGGGCTTGAAAAGTCCGTTGCCCAGAATGATCAGACCCATCGCGGCGTACATGGCTAGGCGCTGGTCGATGGCCAGCACTAGGT
>CAYUTM010000037.1:996-8454 GCA_964447755.1 uncultured Gammaproteobacteria bacterium | reverse complement strand
GTAGCCAAGGCCCATGAAAAAGGCCCCGGCCAGCACGGCGCGACGGTGTCCGAGCAAGCGGTCTGCGAATAGGCCGCCGAAGATCGGCGCCAAGTACACGAGCCCCGTGTACGTGCCGTACAGGGACGTGGCCTCTGCTGTACTCATCTTCAAGTGTTCCGTGAGGTAGAACACGAAGAGCGCCAGCATTAGGTAGTACCCGAAGCGCTCCCACATCTCGGTGAAGAACAGGACGTAGAGGGATCTGGGGTGACCGGCAGGCTTCTTCATGGACCTACTCCTCTCTGTGGTCATACAAGACCACTATGATTGATTGCCAGCGCAGAAAAATGTCTTCGCTGGCCTCCTTTGTTGTTTGGAAACGAACTCATTGTTTTGTACGCTTACCTTCCTTGTTTCTTACTTCCTTTAGTACAAAACACTGTCATTCGTTTGTTATAAAAAAACATGCTCCCTCGGCACGCTTATAACTGTGAATTGTTACCAGGTTTTTGGCAAAAAGTCAAGTGTTTCTGTTGACAGCTTAGTTTGAAAAACATATGATACAAATTCAGTTCTTTTACTGTAAAAATGTGAAACCCATAAAAGGGTTATTTTTGCTTTTTAATAAAAACTCATAATCTATAGTAATCATAGTTGTTTCACCAAAGCAAGCAAAGTGAGGATAATTAAACTATATGCAAGAAAAAATTGTTATTAAAGGCGCGCGGGAGCACAACTTAAAAAATATTAGTTTAGAGCTGCCGCGCAATAAAATGATTGTATTTACCGGGCTTTCAGGATCAGGAAAGTCTAGCTTGGCATTTGATACTATTTTTGCCGAAGGCCAGCGTCGTTACATTGAAAGCCTTTCCGCCTATGCGCGGCAATTTTTGGGTGGTATGCAAAAACCTGATGTAGACGAAATTGAAGGGTTGTCTCCAGCTATTTCTATAGATCAAAAAGCGCACAGCGCCAACCCACGTTCAACTGTGGCCACCATTACCGAAATTTATGATTATTTGCGTGTGTTGTTTGCCCGTATTGGACGGCCGCATTGCCCCGTGTGTGGAACTAAGATTGAAAAAATGACGATTGATCAAATGATTGAGCAAATCATTAAAACATTAAAACATGAAAACACGAAAACACCTGAGCCTAAAAAAACCAAAGCAACCAAACAATCTAGTGTAGAAAAAAACCTAATTATTCTGGCTCCAGTAGTGCGTGGTAGAAAAGGGGAGTATTACCAGCTGCTTTACGACATGTACAATTCTGGATTTTTGGAAGTGCGCGTGGATGGCAAAATGAAAAGTTTACGTGAGCGTATTTTATTATCGAAAAATTTTAAACATACTATTGAAGTAGTGACGGATAAAATTCCGTTAGTAAAAGAATTTTCCAAAGAAGATAAAGACCGTTTGACCGAGGCGGTGCGCACTGCCGTAGAACTATCCAATGGTTTGTGCACGATTATGTACGCCGATGAAGATGAGCGAGTGTATAGTACAGAATATTCTTGCCCTAAGGACGGGTATAGTTTTCCCGAAATTGAACCACGTTTGTTTAGCTTCAATAGCCCTTATGGTTATTGTGCTGCTTGTACAGGGCTTGGAACTAAAGAATTGTTTAGCGAAGAGATTTGTGTGGTCTGCCAAGGTAAAAGACTTAACGAAAACGCGCTGAGTGTAAAAGTGGGAGGTAAAAATATTTGGGAAGTTACAAATTTAACTATTGGCGATGCGCGCGAATTTTGTGCGGAAGTAGAAGTGGGTTTGCCAGAATCCGAGCAGGCAATTTCCGGTGCTGTTTTTAAAGAAGTGAGCAATCGTTTGCAATTCATGTTTAATGTTGGTTTGCATTACCTCACCCTTAGCCGTAAAGCCGGCAGCCTTTCGGGCGGAGAAGCACAGCGCATTCGGCTCGCTTCGCAAGTTGGCACACGGCTCGTTGGTGCGCTCTATGTACTAGATGAACCAACTATTGGTTTGCATCAAAAAGACAATGATCAACTTGTAAAAACGTTGCGCAACCTGTGCGATGTGGGTAATACCATTATTGTGGTAGAGCATGATGAGGATACAATTTTAACCAGTGATTGGGTGGTAGATATTGGACCGGGTGCTGGAAAACATGGGGGAGACGTAGTTTATTCTGGAACCCTTCAAACATTACTCGGCAAAGAAAAACAAACCGACACTTTTGGATGTAAAGAATTAGGCAGTGCTAAAAAATCTTTGACTGGCCAATATTTGCGGGGTGAAAAAAAAGTAGAAGTACCAGAGAACCGAAGAAAAGTAGATTCCGCAACTCCCAAAATAAAAATCAAAGGAGCGGCTGAGCATAATTTAAAAAATATTACGGTGGAAATTCCCCTGCGTCGTTTGGTTTGTTTAACCGGCGTATCTGGATCAGGAAAATCAACGTTGATGCATGATATTTTGCAAGAAGCATTGATGAACAAATTTTTTCGACTCAATCGCACTGTGGGCAAGCATAAAGAAATAACTGGCATGGAATATATTGATCGAGTGATTACGATTGATCAATCACCAATCGGTCGCACCCCACGTAGTAACCCGGCAACATATACCAAAGCGTTTGATTTTATTCGTGAACTTTTTGCTTCAACCCCAGAAGCAAAAATGAAAGGGTTTAAATTAGGTAAGTTTAGTTTCAATGTACCGGGTGGACGCTGTGAAAATTGTGAGGGGCGGGGAACGTTAGAAATTGAAATGCATTTTTTGCCAAGCGTAGAAATTATTTGCGAAGTTTGTAGAGGAAAAAGATTTACTCAAGAAATTTTGCAAATTACCTACAAAGATAAAAGCATTGCCGATGTGCTTGCCATGACTATTGAAGAAGCCGAAGTATTTTTCAAAGACATTCCGATGATTGAAGATAAATTAAAAATGCTCAACCGTGTTGGTTTGGATTACTTAACACTGGGTCAATCTGCTACCACTCTTTCTGGTGGTGAGGCGCAGCGCATAAAACTTAGCAAAGAACTTTCTAAACACGGCACTACTAAAACGTTATATTTACTTGATGAGCCAACTACTGGTTTGCACTACGAAGATGTGCGAAAGTTGGTAGATGTGTTGCAAAAACTTGTTTCCCAAGGCAACACCGTCATGGTCATTGAGCATAACCTAGAAGTCATTAAATCCGCAGATTGGATTATTGACCTTGGCCCTGAGGGTGGAGACAAAGGCGGTGAAGTAGTGGCTATTGGTACTCCCGAAGATGTATCAAAAAAGGCCGGAAGTTTTACCGGCCATTATTTGAAGCGTTTGCTTAAGTAGTATTTGCACATTACCAATTTCCCCCCCCCTTAAGATTCAACCACGCGGAACGAGTTAACCATTTTGTCAATTTCATCCTGGCGAGTTACGACGTCTGATTGCTGGTGAAGATAGGTAATGATGTATTTCGTTTTCCCACTTAGCAAAAAGATTTGAGTTGTGCGGAAGTTATATTTTTCATCATTGGTAGTATAGTTATACGTAATTTTTTTAGCGACGTAAGGACCAACCAAGATATCTTTTGATTCTAGTAAATTAAATTTTTTAACGCTAGATTTATAATCTGCAACAATACGATCAGTGATTTGTTGTAAAGTTTCAGTGGTGGGTTCTGAGGTCACATTTAAGGTTTCGATATCCGGTGAAGAAAACGAAACAATCGAACCGTTATCTTCCATTGCCCAGTCTGGTGGATATTGAATTTTTATTTGTAACTCGTCACTTCGGAATGTTTTGAAGTCAGGAATTTCTTGATAAACGGATGAAGTTGTGTGGGTTGTGTCAGGCTTACTCGAGATGTTACACCCAGCTCCCAAAACCAAAACAGAGCTTACAAAAATTGAAGTAATAAGAAAGTGTGACCGAAACTTCATATATTTTATTTTGTTATTTGAAACGAATCGACCATTGATTTTACAAGATCCATAAATGTGTCAGGTTTCTGCTGAGAAGCGGTGTAGGTTATGATGTAAACCTTACCATTCTTAATTGTAAAATATTGTCTAGAGTAAAGCTTGCTAGAATTTGGTTTAAATGTTGATGTGTAGGCAATATAACGTGCAGGTGTGTTGTCGATTGTTATCTCTTTTCCATCTACTTTCTTTATGTCTGCGAGGTTTGCGTCTGGTTTTGAAGAAGCTTCTTTAAGTAATGCAAGAGCAGCGTCTTCATAATCTTTTAAGGTAACTTTTCCAGCTTGTGAAATATCTTCGATTACTATATTTACGTTTTCTAAAAAAGTATCACCAGTATCTTGAGGAGATTTAAAGGCCACTAATGTGCCAGATGCTCCTTCTTCCATTGTCCAGTTTTGTGGATATTGAATACGAAAACCCTCTGCGTTATTGTCGTAGAGAGCAAAACCTTTTATTGCCACAACATCTCTTTGGGCAATAGGTTTGGAGTTTGGTTGTGATGAGTTGCAACCTGCTCCGGCTAAGCCCAGTAATAGCACAAGGCTAAGTGAGAGTGTGAAAAATTTTTCCCCTTTTTTCATAAAGTTAGATTAGAATAACTAAAATTAATAAATACATAAAATTTATTCAAATATGCCAATGTGCTTCACAATTTCTTTTCCAATTTGTGAGCCAAATTTTTTACCTTCTTCGGTATCAACCACAAAGTAGTTTCCAGACCATAAACGTGCGTTGCTACAATTTTCCGTCTCAGTATTCAGCAAGCTTAGTCTTTCTGGAAAAAAGGCAAGAAGTATTTCTTGTGAAGCACTAGCCGTGGCTGCAAATTCTGAAATATACGAAGGAGAATGTGGGTTGGAAAGCAGTGGTTCTACGTCATCAATTTGTGTTGAGGGGCGAGGTGTCCAGTGGGTAAATTTTACTTTCCATGTTTCCATAAAAGTATCGGCAATGCCTTCTGCCAGAATCTGTTGCATATAAGCAAAAAGTCGGTCAGTTTTTTTACTATCAAGTGATGTATTGTTTTTTTGTGAAAATATATTCCATAAAACATTTTGCCACATTCCTGCCAGTGTTTCTGTGCCGATTCCGCCAGACCATTCAGTTATAAGATTTTCTTGTTCCTGAGTTCTGTTTGCAATAACTTGTTTAAGTAGCTTGATCTGTTCTTTGTACTCAGTTGAGTTAAATGATGGCGGTGAAGGCGCAGTAAAGATTTTGTTTTGTGGTATAAGCCATCTTTGCCAATCGCCTGCAAGCGGGAAAAACGGTGCGTTGCTGGTTGGTTTCCAAACACCTTCACCCTTGGGGATTTTACTATTTGATTTTAGGGTGTGAAAACCATCTGTTTGTTCACGTTGAACAAGATCTTGAAATGAAGAGATTTTGTTAAGTATTGAGCTGGTTGTAAAAATTGATTGTGTACTTGTGGTCGGGTACAGAATTCGTAAAATAGTTTGGCTGGCCAAAGTAGCAAGTTTGCTATCATCCGTGTCGCGTAGTGTTTCAGAATAGGCGGTGCTTACATAAGCATACAATCGTGCCGCTTCAATAGGTTGCAGCTTTTGTTGTTTTACAAATACTTCTGCTTCTTCAAGAGCCATTCTTGAAGGTAGGTTTTGGTTAGTTGATGAAGGAGTAGTCGTATCAACAACTTCGGTTGTGGTAGGTGTTGAAAAATCTTTGGGTGTTAGTGTTAGGTCTTTATTAACTGGGGTATTTGAGTTATATTTAAGAGCGACAATTTCGAGCCCTACGATTCCGACCAAAACAATAATAATGAACACCAAAAACATGAGTAATATCTTTTTCATAAAGTTCTATAATAATCATTAGTTCACCCTCTAAATTTAGTATATCCAAAAAATTCAGTTTTGTTAAGCTGTATGCATAAAGATTTGCTAAAAAACAACATTTCCAAACTCCCTGATGAGCCGGGTATTTATTTGTTTTATGATGAAACGAAAGAATTGGTGTATGTGGGCAAGGCTACGTCGCTCAAAAATCGGGTGCGGAGCTATTTTGTTGGCAAGCGTACACCACGACCCATTGAAGAAATGATCCATGAGGTGGTGGATATTAAATACAAACAAACTGATTCGGTGTTAGAAGCAGTGATTTTGGAGTCGGTTTATATCAAGAAATATTTGCCCAAGTATAATGTGCTTGGTAAGGATGATAAAAGTTGGAACTATATTGTGATTACCAAAGAGGCGTACCCAATGATCAAAACCTATCGCCAGCATGATTTGGAACTATTCAAAAAAGAAAATCCCGATGCGTTAAAACAATTTAAAAACATGTTTGGCCCGTACCCCGGGCTCAATACCAAAGCAGCCATGAAAATTCTGCGCCGAATTTTTCATTTCTCTTCTTGTAAACCAAACCAAGGTAAGCCGTGCTTGTATCGCCAAATGGGGCAGTGTTTGGGTGTGTGCACAGGGGAGATTAGTAATGTGGACTATAAGAAAAAAGTTATCCATCCGCTCGTGATGTTTTTAGAGGGAAATAAAAAACGAGTGATTAAGGAGTTTGAAAAAAGAATGAATGCGGCCGTGAAGCAGGAAGCGTTTGAAGAAGCGGCGAGCATTCGCGATCAGCTCAAGGCGCTTTATCGTATTCAAGATATTGCGCTACTCAATGACAGCTTTGTGCATGAACACTTAAATAGTTCAGAATCGCAGAAGCGTATTGAAGGCTATGATATTTCTAATTTAGGCAGCACAGATAAAGTGGGGAGTATGGTAGTGTTTGATTTGAACGGCCCGATAAAGTCAGATTATCGTAAGTTTAATATTAAAACTGTAGAAGGCCAAAGTGACGTAGATTCGCTGGCTGAGGTGATTACACGGCGCATTAACCGCAGCGATTGGCCGCTGCCCGATGTGATTTTGATCGATGGCGGTAGGCCACAGGTGAATACGGTGAAAGCTATTTTTGCCGAGCATAATATTGCGGTACCGATTGTAGGTATTGCGAAAGGGCCGGAGCGTAAACGGAACGATTTTTTGCTGGGTAGTTTAGAACCGGAGTTTGTGGAGTGGGTGAATGCGCACCAGGCGCTCCTTATTAAAGTTCGCGATGAAGCGCATCGCTTTGCGATTACGTTTAATCGGAGTAAGAGGAAGATTAAGAAGTAGATTATTGTGTTATAAATAATTATGCGATATGGATCGAGAGCAATATAAGAAATTATCTTCCGAAATCGATGAGGTTATTACTTCAATTTTTAAAGAATATCAAGACACAATAGCATTACTTAATAAAGACATGACACTTGTCAGAATGAAGCTGCTAGTTGCTTTTTCATTTGCGGAGGTTATTTGTGGAATTTTTGATAGATATTACAATCTTAATCTTCCAAACTCTGATTTAATGAAGAGATGGTTTAGACAATATTGTTTAACTGACAACAATCCTATATATATTAATCATGCTTATTTAAAAAAAATAAACGAAGACTATTTGTACGATCTTCGTTGTTCAATTGTGCATGCTTTTGCTTTGCCAGAATATGATGGTAAGATTGCAGCCATGTT
>CAYUTM010000037.1:0-986 GCA_964447755.1 uncultured Gammaproteobacteria bacterium | reverse complement strand
TGTTTCCTATTGGTGCTGAAACGGCTTCTAATATGAAGAAATATCACGAGGGTTTTGAAAAAGCCGGTTATACTCCAGTTTTTATTTCTTCAGAATCTATAATGACTTTATTTATTAAAGGATTTATTTTGTGTATAGCGAAATTTTTGTTCATGATGACTATGTAACTGAGGAGGTTATTTTGGGAATGAAACGCATTGCGGCAGAACTTGATAGGAGAGGTGCGAAACTATTAAACTTTTATAAAAATAAATAATTTATGATCACCCCCAACCGCATTCAACAATTCATCTCCCAATTCCCGTTACTATTACCAACGGTCAAAAAACTCAACACCGCCCATATCACCTGGATGATAGCGGGAAGTGGATGTTTGTTTCTTTTTGGCAACGAAAGAAAGCCAGATGATGTAGATATGTTTTTAAAAAACGATGAGCATGACCAGGCGGATACTTTATTTGGGATTGAATCATTTTTCTATACCTCCAGCACCGAGCACGTGCGCAATTCTAACCCCGAAGGTAGCCATGCCATTCAACTGACTAGCCAAATAGAATTTTTTCTTGATAATAAAAAATACTCTTTTGAGATTACAGATCGCGTTATTCAAAAACGTATTCAGTTTGAATACGAAGGCAATAATTTTTGGGTTTTGCCTCCCGAAGATGTGTTGTTGATCAAAGCTTTGCTCCAACGTGGACCAGAGGTGGGCAAAAAAGATGTGGAAGATATTAATAATTTTTTGAAAATTTATCCAAATTTGGATCGCGAGTATTTGCAAGCGAGAATTACAGAGCTTGGCGCTGAGGAAAGAGTTAAAAATATTTTTTCTTTATGAAAATTCACCGCTTCATTACTAAATTCAACCCATCAGCACAAAAAGTATCCATCGAAGATGTTGCTTTAGTGCATCAAATAAAAAATGTACTCAAACTAAAAGTAGGGGAGCTGATCGATGTGCTCGATGGATTTGGAACAGAAACCAG
>CAYUTM010000036.1:6939-10740 GCA_964447755.1 uncultured Gammaproteobacteria bacterium | reverse complement strand
CGCGATGAGTGGTTCTTCATCCAGAAAAACGGCATCCAGATCATCCCCAAGGATGATGTCCCTCCAGTGCATGACGCCTGGGTGGCGCACCAGAGGCGTCTGATTTGGCTGGAAAAACACACGATTACTGTAAAAGAAATTGCCGAGGACCAGAGCTACCCCATGGTGATACATGGAGCAGCAAAAGCCATCCTGGATGATACCATCGGTTACAACCCGGTAACCAACGCGATCACTGAGGGTGGTCTCATCGAGGTGATTGAGGGGTATGTCAAAGAGCTGCGCACCCTAACCGCGGGCTACAACGCACTCCCCGCCCTTGCGCACAATGCAGACTTCGCAGAGGAGCAGTGCAATGGTCAGTCCCCTCCGCCAGGTTCTCGTCGCCAAAGAACAACGCTGGTGGAATTGAAACTCGCCGAACAGGAGAATGGGTTGGCGCACCAGCTACTGCTCTCCCTCGCAAAGCAGAACTACGACATCAAAAGCAGGGCATATAGGGATGCCTTTCAAGACGCGGATGCGAAAAAAAATGGCCTTGAGGATGCGCGCACACTGCACGACGCATGCCTGAGGAACGCGGAGGCAGAAGCGAAAAAACTGGCCATGCAGCGAAAGTATATCGCCGAATACACGGAGAAAGTAACCCAGTACAAAAACGCCGTTGATCGGAGGTGGGAGCGGCTTGAAAGAGAGCTGCGCACTTTAGACACTGCCATTCAAGGCTGGCGAAACTCGCACAAATAATCGCGCGGCGACCAATTACACACAAACGCGACAGCCATCGACGGGTCGCGTACATTCTACGCTTAACTATAAAGTTGAGAACAGAATGTACCCGTCGATGGGTCAACGCAAAAAACAAAGTTACCACAGAGGAGAAAGCGATGAGAAAAAAAGTACTGAATTGGATGTGGCTAGCGGCTTTTCTGCTGGCAGGGTGTTTTGGTGCAATGCAGGGTGAAAACTCAGGCATGCCAAGAACACCTCTAATACAAGAAGGCATAACCACCCAGCAGCTCACCGACCAAGAAGTCGGGAAACTGAGAGCCGCTAAATTGTGGATTATACCAAACCAAGTTCATTCACAAACAGCCGAAGCATTTGCGGAGCTGCAATACGCAATTCTGGCACTGCTCAACGACCAAGAAAATCTGACGAAAATTATTCAGGATCAGGGCTTTCCTAACGATCTAAGACAGTTGGCCACTGAAATCATTCGAAACAAAGTAGGTGATTTTTCTTTCGTACAACCAACAAAAGGGTTGCTAAAAGCTCTGCAGCAGCACGCTCAAAGCCTGCACCGGCCAAACCAGGCCTACCTAGAAATTCCAGCACTAGCTGCACAAGCAGCTTTTGCAGATGCTGAATGCAATGCAGACAACCCTCCACCCGGTTCTAAGCAAACAGCCACAACCAAATTTTTAAAGGAGATGGCCAAAAATACTTTCGAGCAAAAAAAGGGATTGGTCACTTCCTATAAAGAACAGGGCATAACGGGGCCTGCCCTAGAACGTGCTTTACGTGAAGCAAGAGAAACTGAAGATAATTACGCACAGTCGCGTGTTAACCACATGGTTTGCAACCTCTCTGCCGGTTCGGCCAATGATGATCTTGAAAAGAAAAGACGTCTAATCTACCAGCTGAATGGGGAGGTAGACGAAAGATCAAAAGAAACAGCGCAGGCAAGACGGGCATTGGATAGCGCCATTGCTGACATTCGAGGCAAAGTAGCATTCTTTCTGACCACAAAGTTCAACTAGCTGGTCACACACTACCATCGACGAGTCGTGTGCATTCTACGCTTAACTAATAAAAAAGTTGAGAGGAGAATGTACCCGTCGATGGGTTAGCAAAAAAATTGTTACAAAAAAATTGTAGCACACACCACTGTGTCATCATTAAAAACATAATGATGATCGTGTGGTGGGGGATAAAAAGTGGTTTCTTTACAACCAGCAAAAGGGAGACAGAGATGTTCAAAGCTTTGTTCAAATTGTTCTTAGCACTGCTAATCGCCAACGCGGCGGTTGGTTGTGCAACAGTGGAAACTCCTGCCGCTGCTCCAGTGATGAGCGGCAATGACGCCCGTTCGAACGGGACCTCGACCTACTACGGGTATACCAAGTTAGACGGTCCGTTTGTTTGGGGTGGAATCTTTCCCAAGAGCGTACTAACGAGTTTCGCGGACAAATACATCGCTCTCATGAAGCTGTTTGGCGAGGCAATGGAAGCCCGCTCCGCGCTTGAACAACAGGCACAGTTGGGGTGCAAACAGCAAAAAGCGCAGACCATCGTTGATGGGCAGCTGCCCAGATATGAAACTGCCCTTCGAGGGACTCTAAGAGCCTTAAAAGAGCTAGAGCAAACTGAAAACACGGTCCATCAGTTTCCGCCGATTGAGGATATCGAACAACAAATCCTCGCCTTGTCCAACCAAGAAAGACAAAACGCTGTGGCGAGCGGCAGGCTTACCACGAAAGACTACCAGCGCGAGTTAGCTTACGCGGTAGAAACAAAAAGAATGTGCAAAGCGGCCTTTGGCGCGAGATCAGAGGCTTCCAAAAATTTCATGTGGTACGCAAGCAATGTGGAAACGAAAGAACGAGAACTGAAGAGCGCCATGTCTTTGTACATCGCGCAGCCCTGCGAAACCAAGTAGAGAAAACAGGAAGGAACAAGCATATGACGAAAAGCTTCGTAGTGTCTTTGGTAATGGTGCTGCTGCTATGCAACATGGCGGTGGCCCAAGGCCTCGGTGATCTGTCGCGGACGCTTTCACAACCGCCTGCGGCGAACAACCAAGGTCAGAACAACGGCCAGGGCAACGGCCAGGGTCAGAACAACAACCAAGGTCAGAACAACGGCCAGGGCAACGGCCAGAATAACCAGGGTCAGAACCAGGGCAACGGAGGCTTCAACTGGGGAACCAGTGGGAGCGGCAACAAGGGTGGTAACTGGTTTGGGGGAGGCAACAACAACAACAACAGCGGCGCCAACTATTTCGGCTTCACGCATGACTGGGTGGGTGTCGGCCTCAAATTTGGAGCACAGCTTTCATTGTGGGCTCAGGAAGCCTACGGCTCTTCGGACAACGGCATCGACGGAGAGTCGCTTCTCTGCGGAATAGTTGCGATGCGGTCGTTGTGGGGAATCTGGGGAGATGCATGCGTCTCCTACGGCCTTCAGAAGGTCAACGGATCGAGACCCTACGGGTTTCTTTTCCGAACCGGATTGAGCTACAAGCTGCATCAGAACGTGTTCGCGCTGGTGGGGCCACGCTTTCACTATCACGCCTCAAACTCGGTTCTGCTCACAACAGACCCGACGACGAAAATGTCCAAGGCAAGTATCCTCCAAGGTACTACTGCCGATTATGGGGCCGGAATCGATCTTCGCCTCAAAGCCGGTAGATTCATGCTTGAGGCAGGGTTCGCCCTGATGGGAGCCCAGGCAGTGGATGCTCATGATGCATCAAACACCTTTCGCTCGTTCATGGTAATGGCGAACATGGGGGCCGGATTTTTTCCTGCAGGACACTAAACCCCAATTCAAAAAAACAGGCGCGACATCTATCGACGGGTCGCGTGCATTCTAGCCTTAACTAAAAAGTTGAGAACAGAATGTACCCGTCGATACTTGAACCGCATATTGCATTAAAAACCAGTCTTCGCTGGTTAAAAGTCTAGTTTTTAATAAAATAGCCTTTTAATCACGCGAGGAATCCCCGGATGTTCCGGGAGTTTCAAACGTGTTTTTTCCAGACGAACAAGGAGAGAGAACATGACCATGAACACGAAG
>CAYUTM010000036.1:5311-6929 GCA_964447755.1 uncultured Gammaproteobacteria bacterium | reverse complement strand
GAACATCATCGGCGCGCTCGGCCTCATCGCCAGCGCGACTGCCGGGTGCACCGGCGCCAACCCCGCGTTCGAGTGCGTGGGGCATGTTGAGGGTGTTGGCTGCCCCAGCGATCCCGCCGCGGATGGTGGGAACGGCGAGGCCGACATGGAGCAGGACCCCTCGCTCATCGGCCAGGCCTGCATGATCGGGTCCCAGGACACGATCTCGGGCAGCAAGCCCTGCCTGTGCCTGCCCGCGGAGGAGTCCGACGTTCGGGTGATGAACCCGAACTGGACCACCAGCAACGGCCGGGGCACCTGCGCCACGAGCGGTACCAACGTGTACACGCTGCAGGCCCAGGAGAAGGACTGGGCCAACTACCAGAACGTCCCGGTCTCCGAGGGTGTCGGCACCGCCGAGTCCCGGCGAGCCGGCAAGTGGTACCGCACCGCGGCGTCGTACGTCTACACGCCCGACGCGTCGTTCATCAACAACGCGTTCCGGGCCTACAACCGCACCCGGCGCGGCGAGGCGTGCGGGGAGAGTGGCGGCAAGTGCACCTTCTAGGCACAGCCTAACCCAACAGCCGTTCAGAAGAACGCGAGTGAACAACTCGCACTTCTGAACGGCTTTTCTATTTTAAAACCTATTGACTTTATATTAAATTATGCTATAGTTTGTCGCATACGACTTCGCTTGCAAAAAGTATCTACACAATTAACTTTACATTAAAATTCAAAAATAGTGATTTGTTTATGCAAAAATACGAACTTTTCTTGACACTTCCAGGCACTTTTGACGATCTTCAAGCCGAACAAAAATTAAGTGAAATTACTGACATAGTAAAACAATTATCCAAAAATGTAGAAGTTACAGCTTTAGGAAAAAACCGCCTTGCATACCCTGTAAAACAAATTCGTTACGGGTATTTGTACACCATGGTTTTTGAATCAACTGGAACGGACATAAAAACATTAGAACAAAAATTACAACTTAAAAAAGAACTTCTTCGTGCTACAATTTCCAAATTCACCTCTAGCTTATCTCAAGTACAACGTGGTGCTTACGCCGCTGATGATTTAGCACTTACCACTATTTCTGAAAGAAAAGATGGTGGTATGAGAAAATCTCATTCTTCTGACACACCTACTACTTTTGCACCTGCAGCAACCCCTGTTGAAAAAGCCGAAGAAAAAGTTGATCTTGAAGGAATAAAGAAAAAACTTGATCAAATTATCGACGAAACAGACATTATTCCTGGCGTTTAAAAATCGATTTTTGATTTTTAGCAAAATTATATGGATCTTAATCGAGCAACAATTTTAGGAAGAGTAGTTCGCGACCCAGAGCTACGTAGTTTACCAAGTGGTAAATCTGTTGCCACATTTAGTGTTGCAACCGGGCGCACCTGGACAGACCAACAAGGTCAAAAACAAAAACAAAGTGAATTTCACAACATTGTTTTATGGGCACGTCTCGGCGAAGTGGCTCACCAATATCTTCGCAAAGGAAGCCGTGTATATGTAGAAGGAAGGCTACAAACTCGTGAATGGACCGGACAAGATGGTGTGAAACGCTACAGAACTGAAATTGTTGGGGAAAACATGATTCTCCTTGACTCAAAAAGTTCTAGTGCTG
>CAYUTM010000036.1:0-5301 GCA_964447755.1 uncultured Gammaproteobacteria bacterium | reverse complement strand
CAGACGACTCCTCATCATTTAACCACTCCAACTCTTCAAGCGCCTCCATTACCGCCTCTGAAGACGTAGTTGAAGAAGAAATTAAAGTTGAAGATATTCCATTTTAAATAATTTAGGTATTCGTTACATACGTTATGACATCTCCACATCTTGAACACAAAGAAAAAAAAGATTGTTACTACTGTATCAATCCAAAACTGCCTGTAGATTACAAAGACGTTGGTACTTTGAAACGTTTTGTTTCTTCATACATGAAAATTGCTCCACGCCGACGTAGTGGACTTTGCGCCAAACACCAACGACAGGTTTCAAACGCCATTAAACGTGCCCGCCAAGGTGCACTCATGCCTTTTTTGGCACGATAATTTTTTTCAAGAAACTCAAAACTTTGATCTGCGAAAGATGTCTTGATGTATCAGAAACAGTTTTGAGTTTTTTGTTTACCCATTCCCATGTCAACTTGGAAAGAACTAACAGACAACACGCGGCTTAATCAAATGTACCGAACAAAATTAACTATTCTTCGTTTAATACGAGAATTTTTTTGGTCAAAAAACTTTATCGAAGCCGAAACCCCCATAGCCGTTTGCCTACCAAGCCTCGAACCATATCTAGATCCAATTCCAGTAACTTTTCACGATCCGCACCAAAAACCTCACCAATTTTATTTACACACATCTCCTGAATTTGCTTTAAAAAAACTACTTGCAACCGGCTTTACAAAGCTGTTTGAAATTTCCAAGTGCTTCAGAAATTATGAAGAATTCGGCGGAACTCATAATACCGAATTCACCATGCTTGAATGGTATCGCGCCCCAGGAGAAATGGAAGATTTTATGAACGACACTGAAGAACTATTCAAATTTGTAGCAAACAAAATTGGAGTACCCACTATTACCTACAAAGGAAACAAAATTGACACACATCAACAGTGGGATAGAAAAACAATGAAACAAATTTGGCAAGAATATGCACACGTATGTTTAGACGATTATTTAACCTTCGAATCAATTAAAAAACTGGCTGAGGAAAAAGGATACGACACCCAAAGCCTGCCCACCTATGAGGATATTTTTTTCAAAATATTTTTGAATGAAATAGAACCATTTTTAGGTGTAAAAAAGCCACTATTCGTTTACAACTATCCTGCAAACATGTGTTCGCTTTCACGAACATGCGCAGACGATGATCGCTACGCTGAGCGAACTGAAATATACGTGGGGGGCTTAGAACTAGCCAATGGTTTTGGAGAACTAGGAGATGGTACAAAACAACAAAATCTTTTGGAAAAAGATCTCGCCCTTAAAAAAAACTTAGGCAAACCTACGTGGAAAATAGATACTGATTTTATCAAAGCTATTAACTCCGGATTCCCAAATGCGGCAGGTATTGCTTTGGGGATAGATCGTATGGTAATGTTGTTTACCGGAGCACACACTATTGATGAGGTTATTTTTCAATCAGTGAGCGATCAATTAGGCACCCTGTAAGCCCTAATTTCTAATGATTACTAACATTTTACACATATGGCTTCAACCACAGATATTAGAAAAGGAGTGGTCATTCGACAAAATAACGACTTGTTTGTTGTTGTTGAATTTCAACATGTTAATCCAGGAAAAGGAGCATCATTTGTACGCACACGAATGAAAAGCTTGGCCAACGGTAAAGTAATTGAAAACACTTACAAAACAAGCGAAACCATTGATGTGGTAAGCGTACAATTTCAAACCATGCAGTTTTTATACAAAACCGGAGACAATTTTGCGCTCATGAACATGAATAACTATGAACAATTAGAAATGGATGGAGATATTGTTGGTAATGAAGCAAAATTTTTAAAAGAAGGGCTCGAAGTTATTGTTGGATTATACGAAGACCGACCAGTGAGCATACAGTTGCCGAAAAAAATTCAATACAAAGTTGTTGAAGCCCCGCCGGCCGTAAAAGGTGACAGTGCTTCAGGAAATGTTACCAAAGAAGTAACATTAGATAATGGACTCGTAATTCAAGCACCTATTTTTATAAAGCAAGGGGAAGAAATTGTGGTTAATACCGAAACAGGTGACTATTCCGCACGCGCCTAATAATAAAAAACCGCCCAACGAATGTGGGCGGTTTTTAAATTACATTTGCTCTTCTTCTTCCTCTTCTGGCACAACAGGCTCTACACCATCTTCCTCTTCTTCACCATCAACCACAGCGTCATCGTCTTCATCTTCTACATCACCATCTAATACTTCTTCGTCAAAAGTTGTTTCTTGTAATACCATATATACTATGTTTTAGTAGTAAAGCAGACAATGGTGCTGCTTTAGTTTAAAGTAAACATATTTATACCATTCGACTTTTTTTGGGTCAAGAAAGTTATCCAGTTTTCGTCCACAGAAATTGTGTAACGTATAAAACTATCGTAATTTGAAACAAAAACAACAGCACAAACCAAATAAGAAACGAATGTTTTCTCGTTTTGTGCCTAAACAATTTCATGGCAGCCAGCGCGCCCAGCGAACCACCACACAACGCCGCAATCAACAAAGTTTTTTCACTTATACGCCTGGAATCACTAACGGCAAAAGCCTTGTCTAGCCCATACATCGAAAAAGTTCCTATATTAATTAAAACCAAATACACGAGCAAAATTTGGTAGTAGAAGGGCAGGCCAATAAAAAAATCAAAATACATATGTACCATTATAAATATTGACAAAAAGATAACTAAATTATACTATATGACCACATAAAAACCTATGCGGGCATCGTATACTGGTATTACCCCAGTTTTCCAAACTGGTGAAAGGGGTTCGATTCCCCTTGCCCGCTCCACGAAAAGCAGCTGCGCTGCCTCGTGGCACGCCGTCTGGTAGTGCTCACATATTTTTTGTCAAAAAAATTTGGAATAGTAGAGTTAAAGCGCAGCCTGCTTTGAGTGAGTCACGCAATGGCGAAGCCATTTTGCGTGACCACTACGAAGTTAGATCACACAAAAATCTATGTACTTCGTTTATCTTCTAGAAAACAGAACAGACCAAAGCTGGTATATTGGCTTCACCAGTAATTTAAAAAGAAGAGTGGTGGATCACAACTCTGGCAATGGTTGTGTAACTACCGCCAGAAAATCAGGCTGGAAACTCATATACTTTGAATGTTATGTGAGTAAACATGACGCTCTGGGTAGAGAAAAATTTCTCAAGGGTGGTTCCGGAAGAAAGTATTTGTACAAGCAGTTGAAAAATTATTTAGAAGCAAATAGAAATCCATCTAGCCCATAGTCTATATGGACGAAAACATCCAAAAATATACAGCTGATAATTTAAAAATCCGTTCTTTTGAACATTGGATTTTGTTTTTACATCCTAACCAATATCCATATATTGGTAGGTGCTATGCTTGGGCCAAAAGGGAAAAAGCAAACGAACTAATGGATATGAATGTTGAGGAGCGCGAGGAATTGTTTGGTATTATTTTACCAGCCTGGAACAAGGCCAATCATAAATTATTTCAACACGACCTAACCAATTTCGCAATTTTTGCCAACACTGCTAGGCATCTTCATGCTCATTTTATTCCTCGTTATAATCAGCCTCGAACATTTGAAGAAGTTGTATTTACTGATCCCAACCCCTCTGGAAATTATTCGCCCTATCCTAAAAAAGAATTAGCAATAGAAATTTTCAATGGGATACTTAGTGGAATTAAACGGAGTATTGAGGAGTCAAATAGTGCTTCTTGATTTTAAATACTATGCAACGTCTAAAACTTGAAAAAAACAATTCCGCAAAACTTATTGAACAAGCCGTAACCGTTTTAAAAAATGGGGGGCTTATGATTTATCCAACTGAGACATGTTATGGAATTGGTGCGGACGCCACAAATCAGGCGGCGATTAAAAAGTTACTTGATTACAAAACCAAGCGAAATGATAAGCCAATTTCTGTGGCAGTAAGTGATAAAAAAATGGCTGCAAAGTATGTTCACATAAATAAAACTGCTGATAATATTTACGACAATTTTTTGCCTGGTCCAATTACTGTTGTCTCAAAGAGCAAGCATGTTTTGGCTCAAGGGGTAGAGAGTAGTATGGGCACACAAGGAATTCGCATTCCGGACCACGCGTTTATATTAGAGCTGCTCAAAGTTTATAAAAAACCAATCACCGCCACTTCAGCAAATGCATCATATAAAAAAACTCCCTACACCATCGCTGATGTTTTAAATAATATTTCTGAAAAACAAAAAAAAACTTATCGGAATAATTATTGATGCGGGGCGTTTACCAAAAAGAAAACCGAGTACCGTGGTTGATACAACGCTCGATAATATTCATGTGGTACGCGAGGGATCTATTGTTTTAAAAAATGAAAAAGTATTTGTTGCTAATTCATTAAACGATACGCAAAAATTAGTCGGTACTATTTTTGAACAAGTTAAAAAATATGTTGGGAAAAAACCTGTAGTTTTTTTACTTCAGGGAGAGTTGGGAGCAGGCAAAACACATTTTACAAAATTTCTAGCAAAGAAACTATCTATCAAAGATGTAATCGTTTCACCCACATTCAATATTTGTCGCGAGTATGTGGGAAAAATCGCCAGAAAAAAAATTACTTTGCAACATCTAGATACCTATAGGCTTTACGAATCAAATGAAATTGAAGAATTGCATCCAAAAAAAATATTTCACAAAGATAATATAGTGGTGATTGAATGGGCCAATAAAATCATGGATTATGTTCAGCAATATTTGAAAGGAGCGGTAGTAGTAAAAATTAAAATCGAAGCTACTGCAGAAAATGTGCGGAGATTTGAGTATGAGATAGATAAGTGATTATAGATACCGAATTAAATATTTATGAAACAGGTTATTATTTTAGGAATCGACACTTCCTGTGACGACACTTCGGTGGCCGTGGTTAAAAATGACCGCGTGCTTTCTAGTATTATTTCTTCACAAATTGATGTGCACAAAGAATGGGGTGGAGTAGTGCCAAGTATCGCCCGCCGCGAACACGAAAAAATGATCGACGGTTGTGTAGCGTTGGCATTGAAAAGAGCTGGCCTAAAAAGCATGAAGCAGGTGGATATGGTTGCAGTAACGTATGGCCCGGGATTAGCACCCGCGCTTGAAGTGGGGGTAACTAAGGCTAAAAATTTGGCAACCGAATTCAACATACCCCTTGTGGCGGCGAATCATATGGAAGGCCACACCTTATCTGCGCTGCTTAAAAATAAAAATGGGAAAAGCTATGCCGGAATAAAAAAAGCAACGTTTCCGTGTATTGCTGTGGCAGTGTCAGGGGGGCAC
>CAYUTM010000035.1:5968-10756 GCA_964447755.1 uncultured Gammaproteobacteria bacterium | reverse complement strand
TATGTCTCTCATACGATGGACGCCCATGGACATGTTTAATGACATGGACGAAGTATTTACTCGTTTTCCGGTCATGTCTGGTGGGCAATCGATGAAATCTTTTGTACCAGCCATGGATGTATATGAAACAGAAAAAGCGGTAGTAGTAGAAACTCCGCTCGCTGGAATTAACCCTGAGGATGTAGAAGTGAGTGTGCAAAAGGGTGTGCTTACTATCAAAGGTGAAAGCAAAAAAGAGCACGAAGTTGATGAGAAAAATTATTATCGCAAAGAAATTCGAACAGGTTCATTTTATCGCGAAGTAGCTTTACCTACCCAGGTGATAGAAGACCAAGTAAGTGCTGAGTTTAACAATGGAATGCTCCGCGTAGTGTGTCCGAAAGCTGCAGCTGCGGTTGCCAAAAAAGTGGATGTGAAAGTGGTGAAGAAAAATGATAAATAATTATTTATTTTTTAACCATATTTTATGGCTGGAGAAAATAGAAGGGGGGCGCCAGAAGGTTCTAAATGGAAAAGAATTGCAGTAGGTTTGGGTTTAATGGGTGCCCTTGGTGGGGCGGTAGAAAGCGGAAGGCTCAACGTTAAATCCGCTGGTGCGACAAGTGAATCTAAATCTTCAGCCGATGAAGAAGGCGGTGAGAGTGATGGTGAAGAGAAAAAAACAGAAACGCCTAGAGGTTATTCTAACTCAAGTAGTGCGGATGAAAAAAAATATGTAAATGAAACGAACCTCGAAGAAAAAAAAGGTAGTCCCGAAACTGACATGACTGGAGTTAACTTAGAAATAGTTAAGCGTCTTTTAAATGAGAACGAAGATCGTTATGAGGTTGTGCCGAGAAAAAGTGTTGATGGTAATCTGTATTGTGAAATTATCTTAAAAGCAACTAAAGACGGAAAAGCTGAAGAGGATACCGGCTTAAAAATAATTATCAATAAAGACGGTACTTTCGATGTCTCTAACGTTTCACAATATGTTGCTCCTAAAAAAGTTGACACTACAGAGTCTATGGTGGATGAAATTCGTGGGCGTGTAGAGTTTATAGACGATTTGGAGGAATATAGAAAGAATAACTATACTGCAGAGGATCTTGTGGCGCGTGCTAAAGAGCATGGCATTGAAGCTGATCTAACAAGTCTGCCTACGAATAATGCAGAAAAGGTTTCTTATGAAGATATATTGAAAGACGTTGGAAAAACCATTCCAAATGATATGAAAAAACGAATAGATGAAGCTGGTGTAAAGAAAGATAATCCTTAGTTAGGATGCTCGCATAAAATAATTAAAACTTCAGTTTCTTGGTTGGAATTTTTCCAGCCAAGGTCTGAGGGGTTAAATTAAAGCACAATTTTAGATTTAATATTTTCTGGTTATGAATTCAGAAATAATAGCAATTAATGGAAAAAAGTTTGAATTAAGTTGTATTTCACAGCCTGTTGAAGAAGCAAGGTTGCCTGCGAACTCATGGACTTTGTGGGTAGAAATAAAAAATTTAAAGCACATAAAATATGAACTTAGATCGGCCTTTATAAAAGATTCTTTTTTTATTGATCAAAGCGCGGAAGATAAAAAAGAAGAATTTAAAAAATTAGCTTTATTTTTAACAAAAAGGGGTTTAGAAAAAAATAGTATTTTTTCAGATGACCCATATATCATAACAGAACGAGACGTTATAGATTATTTAAATTTAAAAAATAGCTAAAAAAATTAATATTAATATTAAAATTAAAATTATATGTCAAAAGTACTTGGAATCGATCTTGGAACAACTAACTCATGCATGGCCATCATCGAAGGTGGCCAACCAAAAGTTTTGGAAAACAAAGAAGGAGCACGTACCACTCCATCCGTAATCGCTGTATCAAAAAATGGTGAGCGTTTAGTGGGGCAACTCTCAAAACGCCAAGCAGTAACAAACCCAGAGAATACTTTGTATTCCATCAAACGTTTAATCGGCCGCAAATGGGATGATGCTGAAGTGCAACGCGATTTGAAATTAATGCCATACAAAATTATTCAATCTGGAAATGGTGTAAAGATTGTAATGGGTGGCAAAGAATATGCGCCACAAGAAATCTCGGCCATGGTTTTGCAAAAACTAAAAGCTGATGCTGAAGAAAAACTTGGAGAAAAAATTACTGAAGCAGTAATTACTGTGCCAGCTTATTTTGATGATGCTCAGCGCCAAGCCACCAAAGATGCTGGTGAAATTGCGGGGTTGAAAGTATTACGTATTATCAACGAACCAACTGCCGCTGCTTTGGCTTATGGTTTTGATAAAAAGAAAGACCAAAAAATTGCAGTGTACGATTTGGGTGGAGGAACATTTGATATTTCCATTTTGGAAGTAAGTGCCGACACCGTACAAGTGCTTTCTACCAATGGAGACACACACCTTGGTGGTGATGATTTTGACCAAGTGATTATTCGTTGGATTATTGATGAATTCAAGAAAGACCAAGGAATTGATTTGAGCAACGACCCATTATCTTTGCAGCGTATTAAAGAAGCTGCCGAGAAAGCAAAAATCGAACTCTCTACTGCACAAGAAAGTGAAATCAACCAACCATTTATTACCTCAGATGCTACTGGTCCAAAACATTTGGTAATGAAATTAACTCGTTCTAAATTAGAAGAACTAGTTGGTGGTTTGGTAGACAAAACTTTGGAGCCAGTGAAAAAGGCTTTGGCAGATGCAAAATTATCTGCTAGCCAGCTTGATGAAGTGGTGATGGTTGGTGGTATGACTCGTATGCCACTCGTGCTCCAAACCGTAGAAAAATTCTTCAACAAAAAACCAAACATTAGTGTGAACCCAGATGAAGTAGTAGCAGTGGGTGCAGCAGTGCAAGGCGGTGTGCTCCAGGGAGATGTAAAAGATGTGCTCCTACTTGATGTGGTACCACTTTCCTTTGGAATCGAAACTATGGGCGGAGTGATGACCAAACTTATCGAGCGCAACACTACTATTCCAACTAGCAAATCACAAGTGTTTTCTACCGCTGCTGATAATCAGCCAAGTGTAGAAATCAACGTACTCCAAGGTGAACGCCCTATGGCAACGGATAACAAAACTCTCGGTCGTTTCATCCTCAGCGATATTCCACCAGCACCACGCGGCGTGCCACAAGTGGAAGTAACATTTGATATCGATGCCAATGGCATTTTGAATGTAAAAGCTAAAGACAAAGGTACCAACAAAGAACAATCAATTCGCATCGAAGCTTCTTCTGGTTTATCGAAAGATGAAATCGAACGCATGAAAAAAGATGCCGAAGCTCATGCCACGGATGATAAAAAGAAACAAGAATTGATCGAAGCAAGAAATATTGCGGATACTCTTGTATACACGACAGAAAAAATGATGAAAGAAGTGGAAGAAAAGAAAATTGCGGTAACAGATGATGAGAAGAAAAAAGTACAAGATGCGTTAGCAAAAGTGAAAGAAGTAAAAGACAAAGATGATGTAGAAGCATTGAAAAAAGCTGGTGACGAACTTTCTACTGCTGCTCAGGTGATTGGAACAAAGATGTATCAACAAGGACAAGCAAAAGACGGCGCCGCCTCCGCAGAAGCTACGGACGCGCCAAAGGATGAACCAAAGAAAGAGGATGGTCCGGTAGAGGGTGAAGTGGTGAAGTAATTTTTCTCTAACTTAATCTAACCATCATCTATGTCTTACCAAAAATCTGGAACATATCTAGCAGGCTTACTATCTGTTTTGTTTATGGGTGTGGGTTGTGGAAATTTTAATGTTTCTGTAGACACAACAACCACAACTCCAGATCTGGCCAAGCCAATATTTTCAACTACAACACCACTAGCACCAAATCAAGATACTATTGATCTCTCACCAACTGATGTGAAAGTTGTGTCTTTGGGAATATTGCAGGTGGAAAGTTTTCCAGTGCAGATCATAGCGAACCTCAAAGGCTATGTTGCAAAGTGTGCAAAACTTGGTGAACCAAAAGTAAGCAAGCAAGGTAATAGATTTTTGATTAGTCTTGATTATGCGGTGCTTGGTACGGTATGTAAGGCAAAAAATGCTTCGATTTCATTTGAGAAGTCAGTTAAGTTGGATGTGTATGGATTGAAAAAGGGAACGTATAGTGTTGAGGTGGGTGATATGAAAAAAGAATTTACTCTAAATCAAGACAATATTCAACTGATTGATGATATGGATGAACTTATTAAGAAAAATGGTAGATAAATTTTTTAGACACGCTAACCCTGTTTATAACGGGGTTAGTTGTTTGAAAGATTTGATAAAAATACAAAACCCGCAGTCGGTTCTCATCAAAATAGATGATAGCGGTTATGCGGGTATAAAAGTTTTGAACAGATTTTATTAAAGATCATCCACGCGTTTCACTAATTTTTTGTAGTATTCTTTGTTGATCTAGCTTTTCACCTGTATATGACACTGTAACTGCAAAATAAAGTAAAGGGAGAATGCCTCCTGTTATTACTATTTGATTCACTTGCCAACCTGTTATTACAACACTTTCTTCAATTAATCTGCGTATGATTTCCATTTTTCGGTCTATCGTGGGGAAGTCGCGCACATCGAGTGGGTAATATATATGTTCAAAGTGTCCGGCGTTTATTTGAAAACTGAAATAATGTATGGGTTCCAGAGTTTTTTTAACACGTGGCATCTTTTCCTCCTCGATTATTCCGTTTATTACCGGAATCCATGATACTACTATAAATTACTTTAATTGTCAATCTAGCTAAATAAGCTTACACATTATGGCCAAAGACTACTACAAAATACTTGGTGTAGAAAA
>CAYUTM010000035.1:0-5958 GCA_964447755.1 uncultured Gammaproteobacteria bacterium | reverse complement strand
AGTGAAAAAAGCATTCAAGAAACTCGCCATGCAGCATCACCCCGATAGACAAGGGGGAGATGAAAAAAAATTTAAAGAAATAAACGAAGCCTATCAAGTATTATCCGACCAAGACAAACGACAGAAATACGACCAATTTGGATCAGACTTTGAGCAGCAAGGTGGATTTGGCGGGGGGGCAAACTGGGAAGATTTTATGCGTGCAACCCGTGGCCAAGGTGGGCAAAACGGTAATTTTTCATTTGACTTTGGTGACCTTGGTGATGTCTTTGGTGATATTTTTGGTTTCGGTGGAGGTAGGGGGCGCGGCCAGGGCAGAACAGTGAGAGGTAATGATATTCAGGTAGACGTAGAAATAGATTTTAAAGAAGCCGCTTTTGGCGTAGAAAAAGAATTAGAGTTGCGCAAGCAAGATACCTGCGATGTGTGCAAAGGCAATGGAGCCGAGCCGGGGAGTGAACTGCAAAATTGCGGTACCTGCCAAGGCCGAGGACAAGTAGTACAAAATCAACGTACTTTTTTGGGCACTGTGCAGAGTGTTGCTACATGCCCTACCTGCCAAGGCCGGGGAAAACATGCTACCAAGAAATGCAAACATTGTGGTGGAGATGGAATATTAGCCAAAAATACTAAAATTAAAGTAAAAATTCCGGCTGGTATCGACAACGGCCAATCCATACGCATTTCTGGTCATGGCGAAGCTGCGCCACACGGTGGTCAAAATGGAGATCTGTATGTAGTGACACATGTTAAACCTCTCAAGGGTTTCAAACGTGAGGGGTACAACGTATTTACCGAAGCGCAAATTAGCTTTCCGCAAGCTGTAATGGGTGATAAAATTGACGTAGAAACCCTGGACGGTGTGGTAAAAATGGTTGTGCCAGAAGGAACAGAATCAGGGCAATTGATTCGGCTGAAAGGAAAGGGTATAATGGAACTTGGTCGCAGCAATCGAGGGGATCATTATGTTGAGATGAAAATTGCTGTTCCTAAAAAAATTAATAAAAATGCTCGCAAACTTCTCGAAGATTTGCAAAAAGAGCTTTAAATTTTAACTCATTTTGTGGATATGAAAACTATGTTTTTAAAGAGGGTTACTACCCTAGCACTCGTTGGAGTATTGGTTAGCACCTTTTCTCCTTTTGGAGCTTCTGCTGTTACTACCAAGTATGTTTCAAACCAGACCATTTTAAAGGAAATGGTCACTAAAATGTTCGCTACAGATGCTATGAATTTTGAAGGGACTTTATCATTTAAACCACCAGCAACCGCTGTGGTAAATTCTTACGAAGATTATCCGTTCCAAAAACTGTTGATGAAGTTTTATGGCTCCTCTAACTTGGAGCGAATTACTAATAAAAAACAGTCTACATTTTCTCTGATGGTTTTTGACCAAAGTGGCGTTGATTGGTATCCTCATTTTGATTCAGTAACAGACGGGGGTATTTCGTATTTTAAAGTATCAAACCTAAATTGGATAATTAGCCAATTGAATTCTCGTACCATGCTTGATTCTGGTACTGCCGTAGCAACCACAACAAAACCATTCGGCTTAGAAGATCTTGATAATAAATGGATTAGCATAACTCCCGATTCAATCAAAAATTTACTTACCATGTCCATGGATTCCGCAGCTGATAGTTCTAGCTCAATAGATTCTTTATCAAAAATATATTTCGAAGAAATGCTCGCTGAGCGAGAAAACGAAAGTAAACAAACAATGAAGAAATTGGGTGATGTGTTAAAAATTGCTCAACAAAAAAATCTTTTCAGTATTTCTAGATTAAAAGATGAGATAGTTGACGGTACTAACTCCTATCACCTCAAGCTCACTCTCAATAAGTTGCGCATTAAACCTTTCTTGCTTGCGGCACAAAAAGTACTGGGTGGAGAACAAATGACTAGCAAAGAAATTGATGCAAGTATTAAGGATCTTGCAAAAACTCAAATGACTGGAATTGAGTTGTGGGTGGGTAAAGATGATTACCTGCTCCGAAAAATGTCTATGGGATTAAAAATAAAAGAATCTAATCTCAAAAATTCTCCAGCAGCAGAAGTTTTCTTTAGCCTAAACCTTTCTGCCTTCAATAATGCCACGGTAATTAGTGTGCCTTCCCAATCGATGAAGATAGAAGATATAATAAGCAAGTTTTTTTCTTTTGCAGAGGAGAAAGCCAAAATGACTTATCCAGTTGAAACTTCGAGCAGTTCCTACAATGTAATTCAATAAAAAATACGCACATCAAAAAACCTCACCACTATATGGTGAGGTTTTTGTTTAGGCATTTTTATCCAGCACTTTATTTACTTCCGCATCCGCTTCTTTATTGCCCGCTCTGAGAGTATGGGTAAAAGTTACTTTTTTAAATTGTGTGGTGAGGTTGTAGATTTTGAGATATAGTTTTTGGAGCGTCGGTTCTTTTACTTTATATTCACGGCGCATTTGCTTAACCACCAGCTCACTATCTAAAATACAGTCCACCTCAGTAGCACCAAGTTCTTTGGCCTTAGTAAGTGCGGAGAGTAGGGCAGAATATTCGGCAACGTTATTGGTCTGCACGCCCAAGTATTCGCCATACGCGGCCACAACCTTGCCCTCAACGTTTTTGATAACAATGCCCGTTGCTGCTGGCCCAGGGTTACCACGTGACCCGCCATCTGTATGAGTAATGAGTTTCATAGTATGTCTTAATAGTCTAATTTCCAAAGACCGTTTTGGGAATTTTTTGTAAAATAAATGATTTTTTGTGCGGTATCAACCCGTACTGTCTTTAAAGATTCGTTTAAGAAATCATGCACAACTCTATAGTATGGAAAAAAAATTGAGGTTTTTTGATTCCACATGAGTAAAAGAGTGTTGTGTTGATCTAGGGGGTAGACTTCTTTTAGCTCCTCTCCAGAGCGATTAAGCAAAGTGGGGCTTTCACCTTCAGCATAGCTCCACAATTCCCAATTATTGTAGAATAGTTGCCAATTGTTATAAGGGGATAGAAAGTACTTAGTATTCAATATATTAAATTCTTGCCCTTCACTTGTAAGTACGTAGGATTGGTTTTCATCTTTCTTGGAAAGAACGGTGGTTTTTGCGGTAACATTTTTTATGTACCATTTTTCAAGAAAATTCTTGTTATTAAAAAGATCTCCGTGTAATAATATTGTTTTTATTTCATTGCCATTTGCCAAATTATATTGATGAAGTGTGAGTTGAGTTGTAGTTGTGCTTAAGGTAAGTGTTGTTACAAATTCTTCTCCAACGTACCAGTCAAGATTATGTTCTTCTAGTAAAATCTTAGAAGTATCTGTTAGTGGATCATAAACCATTATAGAGTTGTTTGAAGTGCTAAAATACAGCTTAGTATCGTTAAGATTTTCTGACCATTGTGTTTTTTTAATCATTCCATCTGTTTTTAGGCTTGTACCGTTATTTTTTTCTGGTTGAAGTGCGTTAATTACAGTTGGGAGAATGTCGTTATTTTTTATATTTTTTTCATATAGTAAAATATAGTGATCATTTTTTGACCAACTGCTAACAGTTTCATCGGCAGTAGATGAGAGGGGATAGTTAATCGCGTATTCTTTTTCATTCCAATTATTTCGGACGATTAGTTTCTTTGGTGACGATGTTTGGGTTTTGTATACTAAGTAGTTACCTTGAGGAGATAAGGTTACAAGTTCGATTGGTAGAGTGGTTATGAGAACCGGTTTATTTTTTTTGATCAGCTCAATTTCTTTAATATAAACAGTTTGTTTATTTTTTACTTCAATTTCTTTGTACCAATCGTAGTAACCCTTAGCAGAAATATGAAGGGAATATAGGTTTGGTGTGATGTTGTTTAGTATGATTGGAATAGAGCTGTTGATTTTTTGGTCATTAATATATATAGAAGATTTTTTGGGTAGTATGTCAATGCTGATTGCGCCCGTCTCGCGAAGAAGTCCGTCTTTCCAATCGTAACGATACCCCATAGTATAGGCAATAATAAGCGGGGATAGTATAAAAAAAGTTGTAACAAATAAGCCAAAAACAAAACGTCTCCAGGGTTTAGTAAATGTGCTGTTTAAGTACTCCATAGTTGCTTGAAATAAGGAAAATGTACTATACTTAGTAGATCTAGCTTAGCTAAAAAAACCTTTTTTGTCTATGTCATATATTGAAATTGAGGGGGGGAGAAAATTACATGGAAGTGTTGTAAACCAATCGGCTAAAAATTCTGCGTTGCCTCTTCTTTGTGCGTCTGTTTTGGTTAAGGGTCAGGTGGTGTTGCAAAATGTGCCAGAAATTGATGAGGTAGAGCGAATGATTGTTTTACTTAGAAGTATTGGGGTAATTATTGAAAAAAAATCACCTGGTACCTTATATATTGATAGTTCTCACAAACTTACCATTGATTCTATTGATCGCAAAGCTTGTGAAATTCGGTCTTCACTTCTTTTGTTTGGTGCTCTTGCGGTGCGAGAAAAAAAATATAAGCTCTACAAAACGGGCGGGTGTAAGTTGGGCAATCGTACAGTTCGCCCTCATGTATTTGCTTTAAAAAAATTAGGAATAGAAATTACTTCTGAGGACTCACAATATGATGTTGAAAATAAACAGTTACGTGGAGCTGGTATTGTAATGTATGAAAGTGGTGATTTAGCAACAGAAAATGCTGTTATGGCAGCAGTATGTGCAGAGGGTGTGACAACAATTAAAATGGCTTCAGCAAATTATATGGTACAAGATCTCTGCTTTTTTTTAGTAAAGGCAGGGGCAAACATTAAAGGTGTTGGCACTACAAACCTTACTATCACAGGCGTAAAAAAATTAAAATCAAAAGTTAGTTACCCTGTTATGCCAGACCCCATAGTTGCGATGACCTATATTTCTATTGCCGTAACAACCAATTCTCCGTTACTTATAAAAAACTGTCCTCTAGATTTTTTGGAGCTAGAATTATGTAAATTAGAAGTAATGGGTCAAAAATATGAGCTTCAAAATAAAACAAAATCCAAAAATGGAAAATTTAACATTGTTGATATTAAAATAGTGCCAAGCAAGCTCACTGCTTTGCCAGACAAATTAGAATGCCGACCGTTTCCTGGATTAAATATTGATAATTTACCTCTTTTTATTCCCATTTTAACGCAAGCAAAAGGCAGAACTTTGGTGCATGATTGGGTGTTTGAAAATCGATCTATTTATGCTTTGGAGCTGCAAAAACTAGGTGCTCAAATTACTTTATTAGACCCACATCGTATTTGGGTGGAAGGGCCTACGCACTTTGTTAAAAACGAAATCGTTTGCCCTCCAGCATTACGACCCGCGGTAAATATTCTTATTTGTATGTTGGCCGCACCAGGTAAGTCCATTTTGCGCAATACGTCAGTAATTGATCGTGGGTATGAAAATTTATATCAAATCCTTAACGGTTTGGGTGCGGCCATTACTATAGTTTCTGAATAAGTTTTTTCTGTTGACGATAAGTGATTAACATATTAAACTAAGAAGCATCACTCTAATTTTTTTCATATGGATCCTTTGTTACAGCAGAATCAGTCTGAGAAAAGTAATGTACGATATTATGCTTTTTTTGCAGCGTTTGTTTTGGTTTTTGGCGCAGGAATATTTGCCGGAACAACATGGCAGTTTCAAAAACAGGTAACCAGAGCAGAAGATGGTTCTGTTACCAATACTATTGTGATTGATCGTGCGGCTAATCATTCAAACAGCGTAGAATTTAATGAGTTTTGGGCTGTATGGGATCGTATTAAGCAAAAATACGCTAAGCAACCGGTTAGTGATACCGAATTATTATATGGTTCAATCCAAGGCTTGGTTAGCTCACTTGGTGATCCACACTCAATTTTTTTCCCACCAAAAGCTGCTGAAGAATTTTCTAAAGATTTGTCCGGACAGTTAGAGGGAATTGGTGCTGAAATTGGGATGAAAGATAGTCGTTTAGTTGTAATCTCGCCTTT
>CAYUTM010000034.1:10419-10996 GCA_964447755.1 uncultured Gammaproteobacteria bacterium | reverse complement strand
CACCAAGGCCCACCAGTATTTGGCGGAACTTACACCTTTCAAAATAAAAAATATTCTACTAAAAATGGAGATGGGAAAGACACGATAAAAATGTACGACACAAAAACAAATAAAATCTTAATGTCCACTGATCTTTGTTCAATAGGATCGCGCGAGGCAATTACCAAAGTTCGCGAAGTACAAAATTCTGTCTCTATAGATTATCTCCAAAATTGTAATCAGGAAAAAATGACAGCTGTTGAAAATATTTTTTATCAAGGAAAAACAATCAATGAACAATACAAAGTTAAAGGAAGCAAAGAGCTTTTTATCTATAAAAATAGAGTTGGTTTTATTGAAATAGATAACAACAAAGAATATGTTTATTTCAACAACAAAAAAATTTCACCCGCTTTTGACAGCATCAATAACCACTCTTGCTGTGCCATACCCTCATACTTTAAACTTTACCAAAACGGGGCTTTACAATTTTTAGCTCAAAAAGAAAAAGAAAATTACATTATTGAAATTGATTTAAATAAATACTTATAATTTTCGTAATTTCGTATCTTTAGTATGTTCCCACATAAAACTAACC
>CAYUTM010000034.1:5726-10409 GCA_964447755.1 uncultured Gammaproteobacteria bacterium | reverse complement strand
CACATCCATTTCATCGGCATCTGCGGCGTAGCCATGTCTGCGCTTGCTATTTTATGGAAGAAAAAAGGATGGAAAGTAACCGGCTCTGATGTTGGTTTCTACCCACCAATTTCCACTCACTTAGAAAAAAACCACATCGAATTTTACCCCGGCTGGCACCCCGAAAAAATGGGTATACCAGATTTGGTGATAATCGGCGGAGGAGGCACTGGCTCGGAAAACCCCGAACTACTTCACGTACTCAAACACAACATCCCCCACCTTTCTTACCCCGAACTCATTGCTCAAAATTTAGTAAAAGAAAATTCCATCGTCTGCGCCGGAACATATGGCAAAACCTCTACCACCACGCTCCTTAGTTTGATTTTCCAAAATGCCGATTACCAACCATCCTACATGTTTGGCGGCTTAAGTTTAGATTTAGAAACCAGTGCTAATGATGTAGAAAATTCAAAGTGGAGCATTCTTGAGGGCGATGAATACAAAACGAGCCGAGATAATTTGCGTGCCAAGTTTTTTTCTTACAAACCAACCCACCTACTTTTAACCAGCATAGATTGGGATCATGCTGATGTATACAAAACTGAGAATGATTACCAAAATGCTTTTAAAGAGCTGATCGCACTTATCCCAGAAAACGGAAAGATTGTGCTTTGTTCGGACCACAAAAACGTGGACGCGCTAATCAATCAGATGCAACCAGCTGCACCCATCATCACCTATGGCAAAAACACATATGCTGATTACACATATTCAGCAATAAAAGAATCTGCCACAGGATTATCATTTAGCATTTCTCACCACGATGAATCATTTCAAATCAACACTCCCGTACTTGGCGCTTACATGGCTGAAAATATCTGCGGTGCATTTGCCATGGCCTACGAATGCGGTATTGAACCGGAATCAATTGTTGGATCTATTGCACATTTTCACGGATTAAAACGCCGGTTAGAAAAACGCGGCACAGTAAACGGTGCGATCGTGTTTGATGATATTGCGCACTCCCCCATCAAAGCCAAATCGGTTTTAGAAACTTTGCGCCGAATTTATCAAGGAAAAATTATTGCGGTTTTTGAACCGAACACTGGCAATAGAAGAGAAGAAGCTTTGCCACAATACCGCAACGCATTTAATGCCGCAGATGAAGTAATTATTCCTACGTTCACAAAACTTAAAAAAGACTCCTCTATAAAAATATTAGAGGCCGTAGAAATTGCCAACGAAATAATAAAAACTCAACCAAACACACAATACTTGGCTGAAGATTCTAGTATAACTACGTACCTAAAACAAAAAACACAACCCGACGACGTAGTTGTGTTTATGGGCAGCCATGGCTTTAGAGGAATGATTGAAAGTATCTTACAGTAATTATTTACCTTCATCTGTAACCTCAACATCAATCTCTTCATCATTCATGTTTTTTACTACCAAGGTAATTCCACATGTAGCGCACTCAATTACATCTTTTTCTTTCAAAGAGGGGTAGGTGCTGAGATCAAGCGAATTTTTGCACTCTGGACAAACGACGTTCATAAAGATACTATTAGGTATTAAGTAAAACTAAGTATACAAAAAACTACACTATTATTCAAGTATGAAAACACCTCAACTACCCGTAAACGAATTAGGCAAAAAACTAGGGCTTACTACAGAACTTTGGTTTAAACGTGAAGATTTACACCACTACCAATCACACAAGGGTCGGGCAATCCCTATCATGATTACCGAATATTCCAAAAGACAAGGTTTTAAAAAATTTGTTATCTCTTCTTCTGGAAATGCAGCTCTTGCAGCATTAATGTCTGTACAAACAAACAACAAAAGCCGACCGAATGATCCGCTTGAGCTCACCATCTTTGTTGGGCAAAAAATATCCGAAAAAAAATTAAACCTTTTAAAGGATCAAGTCACTGACGCACATATAACCATTAAGCAAGTTGACGACCCTAAACATGCCGCAGTGCAAACTTCCACACAAGATGAAACCACCAAATTACTACGACAATCAACAGATGAAATTGCTTTACGTGCTTACACAGATCTTGCTCGTGAATTAGGGAAAATTGAGGGGCTTTCCGCTGTTTTTATTCCCAGTTCAAGCGGAACTACTGCCCAAGGGCTTCATGCAGGATTTAAACAACTCGGCATTAACCCTCAAATTCATGTTGCTCAAACCACCTCTTGCCACCCGCTTGTAGATTCGTTTTATGAATCTCAAGGCATAGCTACACCATCCATTCCACAAGAAACATCTCTAGCCGGTGCCATTGTAGACCAAGTTGCACACCGCAAAACGATAATAACTGAAAGTATTAAAGAAAGTAATGGCTACGCATGGATCATAAACAACGAAGAACTCTCGGCGTGTATTGAAACAGTCAAACAAACCGTACACCTCACCCTTTCTCCCAACAGCGCCCTTTCAGTTGCTGCTCTTCAAAAAGCATTGGCCGAAAAAAGAACTTTTAGTGGACCAGTGCTCTGTTTAATTACGGGAAACTAATTTTCCATTAAAATAATTTCATCCACACCGTTATTGGTTACATCAGAAGCAGACAACAATGTTTTTGCAGGAGAAAAATTTGCAGGAATTTTAAATTCGGAAAGCTGCTTTCCTTGACCAGAAAAAACACGCACCTGAGGAGAGCTGTGCGACAAGGTAACAAGCGAAGCAAAATTGGCACTCATTATATGACCTGCCATTACTTCAATGCCCCCTACAGCTGTTTTTCCATAAGGCAAAAAACGTTTTTTTATTGCATCAAGTTTTGTTGTATATATTAAAACTTCCGCAGGCTTTCCTTTACCAACACCTAAAATCACATCTCCATTACCATCATTGTCCACATCGCCAATTGCCACAGAATATCCACCCTTAAAAGTATTGCCCAAAGGAGAGAGCTCCTTTATTTTTTTTCCATCAGAAGAATAAACAACCACTCTATCACCAACAGTACTGACTACTGCAATACGCATATTATCTGAAGGAGTAACTGTGCCAACAGCCAAACGCATCACACCTTTAAAGGCCGCTCCATACGGATATGTGCTCCACAAAACTTGGCCAGAACCCTTTCTCACTTCTAGCTTACCTCCGCTTGCCACCACCAACTCTTCTGATCCATCACCATTAATGTCTCCTCTATATACTTGTGCCCCAGAAGAGACGCCCGATTCAAAAGCAAAAAATCCATTACGCCCCTTTTCTCCGCGCGATCTATAAAAACGTAAAAATGAACCGTTATTATAAACAGTATCTTTTACAGATTCTAACGTGCGTAACATGAGCAAACCGTCTTTAGCGGGGATGGTTACTACTTCCACAATTGCACCATTGTTAACACGAGCATCTTGAGAACCAATTATTTTTTCAAAATCACCTTTTAAATCGACAGTTTGCTGTTGTGAACTAGGGTTCACAAGCACAATACCGTTGGTATACTCTCTTTTCCACACACCCGTTTCTTGATACCTAGATGATCCTTTCACTGAAATTGCCTCGGTTAATGGCGCACCAAGTTCTACAGCATACTCATCGTACCACCATGTTTGATTGTGAGCCTGATCTCCATAATCAAACGAAAAGTAACCGTTTTTTAACAGCGCACTACCTAAACCGAATCTCATCGCCTTGTAATCTGTTCGGGCTCCAGTATTATGCGTATTCGCATTAATGAGCATTACTTTTGGTTGTGGCCCAGCAGCGCTCTGAAAATCATAAATTTGCATTCCATTATTCCACCCCGAAGCAGGAAATGTTTCTAGTAAAGCTCCATTTGACTCGCTACGGTATTCGCGATGACCCGGGCCTTGGTTAATAACCACTAAAGCATTTGGGGGAGCATTTCTTTTGGTTTGATTCAAAATAGTTTTAATACCCTCTTTCCACAAATCATCAGGAGAGCCGTCAGCAGTTCCATCACGATCAAAATCTGCCTTACCACGTGTGTACCAATCAATTCCTCCCCACGCATTATCATAAAATACCCCATCCCATAAACCGCTCGATAAAATTTCAGTGCCGACAAAATTAGCCACATACGTGTTCCATTTTTTTCCATTCACTTCAGGGCATTTTTCTGTAACATTCATTAAATAATTTCCCGGCCACGGTGAATATCTTTGACCATTTACACCATAAATATACCAACTATCAGAAATTCCTGCTTTCAATTTATTGCGCAGCTCACCACTTTTTGTGGCTTCGCTAAAAGATACTTCTTGCATTGAAATATAGGCAAGAATAATGATGCGAGGGTTTAATTTTTTCAGCATTCTCAATGCCTCTGGATTTCTCAATTGATTCTCCATATCTACTACCACCACATCCCACTTGGCCAATTCTTTAACTTCATTATCATCCAAATTCCAATCAAAATATAGATTGGCTAATTTTGGCGCAGCATATGCTGTAGGAATTTTAATGCTGCCAATAAAACCAAAGCACCAAACAAATAAAATAAAAACTAAAAAAAATCTTACTAAAGATGGCTTTAAATGTTGTGGCACATTGTGAACCATAGAAGTTTCAACACGCAATAAATAACGGCATACTTTACCATTAAAACAGAGATTTGTCAAGGTAAAAAAGCCCTATTTTTAGCTAATTTAAAATAAATTTTTTCATACTCAGTCACCATACTTGAAACATCAAAATGCTGCAGAGCGTACGCTCTC
>CAYUTM010000034.1:0-5716 GCA_964447755.1 uncultured Gammaproteobacteria bacterium | reverse complement strand
CTCCCCTTTTTCGCTACACTCATTACATCATCAGGGTGGTTAAAACACCAGAGCAGCTTTTTTTTCAAATCATTACCGTCATTTACTTTAAAACGAAGTCCATACATATCAGATGTTACCACCTCCACCAAACCTTCTACCATCGAAACAAGAACAAATCTTCCTGCACACATCCCTTCCATTGCCACTATCCCCAAACCTTCGGCTGAGCGAGATGGAACAATGAGTATGTGTTGATCTTGGAAAATATCTTCAACCCTTTCTTGAGCATCTACAAACAAAACCCTGCTGTGGATGCCTAATAATTGACTTAATTTTTGCAGCGCTTTTTTTTCACTACCGCTACCAACAATAGTTAATTTCCAATTTATATCTTGCAACGCTGCCAATGCCAACAGAGCGAGGTTAAAACCTTTTTGCTTAACCAAACGCCCTATCATAACTAACTGAAAAGGTTTGGAAAAATTTAAAGATTTAATCTTGTTAAATCGTTTCATCTCAACACCGTGTGGAACAACCTCAACAGGTTTGGTGACACCGCCCTGGGTTATTAAAAAATTTTTTAAACCATGTGAAGGTACTATATATTGATCTGAATAATTTCGCAGCAACCATCTCATAAAATGCTTAACAAAATGTTCTTCACGATTAAAACCATGCTCAGTTGTTACTATAGGAATACCTAAACTTTTGGCTGCCAACCTCCCCCACACATCGCCTCCAAATAAATGCGTATGCACCACATCTGGTTGTAATTGTTTGAGCAGTTTATTTAGTGCAAACAATAAACCTAATGATAGTTTTCCACGCTTCTGCACAACCTTGATTTGTACATTTGAAGATGTAAGTAATGTGGCAAAAGGTTTGTGATCAAAAAACAAAATAATAGTGTAACGAATTAAGGGGTTACTATGATTAACCAAATCTACTACCGAGCGCTCGGCTCCACCAAAACCAAGCCAAGGAATAATATGTACAATATGTAAATTTTTATCATTCATATACTGCAGATTCTTTTTTTACTACATGTGTGGCTACTAGCGCTACGCCTAGAGGCAACCATAACAAACTACTAAAATACGAAGCATCAAACAATTGATAGGTAATTTCACCCACTACCATAATTAACAAAGCCACTCCAAGCACTTGCTGCTGAGGATGAGTGATATTTTTGTACAAAAAATAAATAACGTATAAAAGAAAAATAACAAACGTTACCAAACCAATTACACCTTCTTCTAAAAGAATTTTTTGAATAAACCCATGCGATTCAAGCGGCTCACCGTGTTCTGAAACAAAATCAAATGTATCCCCTAATATTCTGGTGTACATGCCAGGGCCATAACCCAACCAAGGCGAGCGTTTGAAATAAAAAGAAGTAATTTCAGTCATTTGCAAGCGCGTTTCATCGGAGTTTGACACCGTAGATGAAAATAAAAAAACCCCCATATATACCAAAGCTCCGCTTATAAAAATTGCCAGCAAGGTTTTTATAATTGCTAATTTTTTATGTAAAAAGGCTAAGCATTGTTCTTTATAAAAATAGAAGGTTATTAACATTTGCAAAGCCAAAGCAATCCAGGCAGCGCGCGATAGTGTTAAAAGCGCAGTGGAAAACATTAAGCATTCCGCAATTACCAGCCATCGAAACAGCGAATACTTTTTTTCTTGATATGCTTTATGCAACAAATACATGGTGCAAGGAATTATTACCACCAAAGCCTCACCCACCATATTATGGTTATAACCCAAAGGTGCAAAACCAAAGATAGCATAGGGTTCAATACGTATCCACGATGTTTGATGATTAAAAACTAAAGAAGACAAGCCAAATAGCGCAATAAGAACACCAATAACAGACCAAATTTGTAAAACTTTAAAAATATCTTTTTTAGTTTGAAGCAATAATGCAGGCACTACAACAAAACCAATACACACAAAACCCATTGGACGAATTAAATATTTGATGGATTGTTTAATTTGATGATCATATGCCTGAAATGCTGAAAGCAATCCCACACATAAGAAAAAAGCATATAACAGCATAGGAATTTTTAAAAATTGCACCCGCTTCCACCACGAAGGAACGAACCCCAACACTATTGAAACCCCCACTCCAACAACAAGCAAACTTGCCAAAAAATCAACCACGGGTGCATTCAAACTAGAAAGATAGCTAATATTTTTAGTCCAGGAATATTGCGATAAAAAAACTTCCCAACCATAAAAAAAACAGGTGGCCGTTACCGCATACATTCCCCATTCTAAATTGAATAAAAACAAAAAAAGCACTACCCCTGCCAAAAACAACAAACCAAAATTGATAAACAACTCTGAGGGAAGCGCAAAAATAACTACTGCTAGGGTGGAAAGCAAAATGCCGCCATAATAAATACGGGCTTGAGGTGAGATGGAAAAAAATGATGAAATCTTACTCATACTTTTTCTTCTTTTTATGAAGAAATAATGACCAACCTCTTTAACCGCTTAACACTTAATTATTTTAAGATCCTTAATTTTATTCATTTCTCTGTCTCGAGTTACAAGTGATGTTTTATAAAATAAAGCAGTAGCTGCAACAATGGCGTCAGGCGTTTTAATACGAAACTCTCTTCGAAGCTGAGCAGCTTTTCTGGCCAAAGAAGAATCTAATGGTATGATAGAAAAATCTAGTATTTTTCTTTTTTCTCAAAGAACTAATAACACGAACGCACGTTTGATCATTTTGAAGATAGTAAATAATTGCGTTTGTGTCTAAAAGAATCATAACCATTCTTTACGCACTAATTTTTGTAAACCTAAACCTGTAGGTTTTTTTCCTAAAATACCTCGCACAGTTTTCCAAAGATCAATTTTTTTAGAAACACCTAATAAAACAACCGGGTCTAATTTAAGTCGTTTCATTTTTTTTAACATTTGATCTTGTTTTAAGGAAGGTTTTAAAATTATTTTACTCATAAAATTCAAAATTATACATAAAACATACCATAAAAATACTCCCACGGTCAATCAGTTTAAAAACTCAAAACCCGCTTTTTAAAGGCGGGTTATGTGTTATCATCTGAGACTATGGCTTCGATGATCAGAAGGTTGAGAGAGAATATAGTCTCACATGAATCGGGCGCGGCGTACAAAGGTACGCGGCGCCGGGTCTGTGTTTGAAGCTCGTTGAACGAACTTCCAGGATCACAGAATCCTGTTAGTTACTCAGTGGCGTCCGACTCCAGGTAGTAGGGCGGGGCGGAGCCGTGCTCCGTGGACAACGTGCCCGTGGGCACCGTCCAGCCGTCCACGATCTGGAACGGCCAGCCGCACTTCCCGAGGAAATCCCGGGCGGCCTGGCGCGCGCCGCGGACCACGAAGTAGTCCGGGCGGCAGCCGGCGCCCGACCCGCACCATCCGATCTCGGAGGTGACCTGGGTCTGGCCCGGGAGCACACCGATCTGACGGGTGTGCCGGTCGATGCAGCCCCAGCCGGAGGCCTTCGGCGCGCAAAACTGCACGCAGTTGGGCAGGCCGGGAGCGGCGGTCAGGTTGACGAGCTGGCTCCAGTTGGGGGCGTTGCCCGGGAAGCTGGCAGTGGCCAACGTCACCGGGAAGGACCAGCACGCCATCACCGCCTCCTCGTTGGAGTTGCAGGTCAGGTTGGTGGGGGGGTTGACCCCGCCGCCGTCGGCCTTGGGCTGCTGCCCGCCACCGCCCATGTCGGGCTGGTTCTGCGGGTTGCCGCCGTTGCCGTCCTTCTCGCACATGGCCGCGGCCTCGTTGCAGGTGTAACCCGTGGCGCATCCCGCGCCACCGGCCTGAGGGCCGCACATGGGCGGCTGACCGCAAGCGATGAACAACATGGTGGCGGCGATGGCGGGGGCGAAGGCGATCGAAAACTTGGACATGGGATCCTCCATGGGCTTTTTCAAAGCCCTTTGTTGGGGTGTCACCCGAGCACATTACTCGGGAATAGGCTGTATACAAAATTTGCACAAAACCTATTCCCAAGTAAGGTCGAGTTTTACTGAGTAGTTTGTAAAGAACGTATCTTTTATTGCGAACCAAGAACCTTGGTTTTGTTCACAATGACAGATAAGTGCTTTATAAACAAAAATGCTCTCGTAAGAGAGATTAGCGCAGGTACAACAGTGTGGTTTAGCCAAAGATGCCTCTCTCAAAACACTTTGACTTTATACTGTATAACAAGTGATTATAACACATTTTAATGAATTTGTCAATACTTGTTTTACAGCTTTTTATTATAGTTTTTTGTAAAGGTTCTAACTCTTCTACCAACCAAGTTTACTTGATGAGTATAAGAATTGAAGCCACGGGCCCGAACTAAGGTTTGCACCTTGCTCAGGCCACGTGGCGAATAATCGAAATGATGTATCTTTACAGCCGCCCGCCGTTTTACCAGCGGGCAGCTGGGACTTTACTGACCCCTTTTCCCCGGGGGTGGGGAGGAGTTTTTACTCCTGGATCGGCTCGCCTGCCGCTGAGTCCTCCTGACGGACCTGGTCGAGAACCGCGAGGGCCTCGCCAGAGATCGACTTCTTCACCGGGTGGCGTTTGCCAATCCGGAGCAGCAGTCCTCCCATCGTGTCGATGGCAAGCCCGAGCCGGTAGTTTCCCGGAACAGGGATCAGCGCGCCGCCGATATCGGCCGTGACGAACAGGTTGGGCTCAACGGCGAACTTGCCGTTACGATCCCGCACCTCATCCGCACTCATCCGGCTGTAATCCGGGCCACCGAGGCGAACCTCCAGGCGCGCACCAATGGTGAGCGCCGCCAACCCAGTACTCTTCATCTGGAAGATCTGGAACCGGAGATTCGGCCCAAGAGCAACCCGATCGCTGAGCTGACGGTTGAGCGAGGTGCCGAACATGAAGGCCGGCATCAGCTGACCGCTTGCCTGTCCAGCACCGCCACCGGCCTCCAGTCGAAACGACCAGGTCGCAGCGGCGAAAGGCACGTTGAGGCCCAGCGTCAAATATCCGCCACCAGCGCCGGGGTAGATGTAACCACCCGCAGCACCAATGTCGAAACTCACTGCCATGGCCTCCAGATTATCCATCCGGGTCTCCAGCCGATCCACCTTCTCCGTGACCAGCTTCAAGAGACGCTTCTGCTCGGTCGCGAACGACGCGAGCATCTTCTCCATCATCTGCTTGGTGACGAAGTTGGGGGCCTGGCGAATCATGTCACGAACCGCGTTCCAGTCGATCCCCTCTGTGTTGAGGAGCATCTTGCCGAACTTGGCCAGTTGACCGAAGTACTGCTGCATGATGACCTGATCGGTCGGCACGCACCAAATTCGAATCTCTTGACCAACTTGCGTTACGTTCGCCGCGATGGCGAACAGCCCGTTGTTCTTACTCCACGTGTTGGGGTCGGTAGCAGCGCGACCACGGTGCCAGTCAAGGCACTGCTGATCGAACTTGTAGTTGGTGTTACCCACCACCACAGCCGCCTCGTCAGCGCCGCAGACCGGGTTGGTCGGAAGGTCGCTGTCCTTGGGGCTGCGCCACTTGGGATCGCCCGACACCATGGCGATTCCCGGCTTCTGGACCGAGAGCCCATCGCACTTGAGCGTGGGCTTGGCGGCCTTGGCCTTCTTCGGGGGGGGCGGGGGCGCCTTGGGCGCCGCCGGATCCACCGGCTTGGTGGTACCCGGGGTGGCGTATGCCCGTACCCCTTGGTCTGAGGAAGTCTGGGAGCAGCTAT
>CAYUTM010000033.1:2828-11241 GCA_964447755.1 uncultured Gammaproteobacteria bacterium | reverse complement strand
ACATTTAAAAGCGTCAAGAAAAAAGTTGGGTATGGATTTATACCCATCAAAGCAACAGTAGGCAAAACCACGTGGCAAACATCACTTTTGCCAGGAAAAGGAATGTATTTCATCGCCCTCAAAGCCGAAGTACGAAAAAAAGAAAAATTAACCCTGGGAGATAAAATAAAAATAAGTTTTGAAGTATTGTAAAAGTAATTCAAAATACATTATACTTTACTCATTATTCTTAATTCATCGCAAAATATGAACATCAACTACTGGGCAGTGTTAGTGTGTGGAGTTTTATCAATGGTCATCGGGTTCGTGTGGTACGGGCCACTCTTTGGCAAAAAATGGATGGAGATTGTGGGGGCAACTTTTAAAGATGTAGAAGAGCGAAAGAAAATGCAAAAAGCTGCGGGGCCATTGTATTTGTTGCAATTTATCATGACATTGTTCCAGGTAGCAGTTTTGGATTACTGTATGAACATGCGACAACAATATTTATTGTTTACAAATTATAACGGCGGCCGAGCTGCATCAGAACCGTTATATGTTGCTTTAATTGTTTGGGCTGGGTTTATCATCCCTATCGTTGCAGGAAGCGCCATGTGGAATAACGATTCTGCCAAAATCTCTCGTGCCAGATTTTTGATCCAAGCGGGGTATCAGCTTGTGCTATTTGTGGTGTTTGGATTGGTGCTCGGAATGTGGAAATAGGTTAGAAAATAGAAAAAACTACAAAATAGAAAGTAGTTTTTTAAAAAACAGAACCAGCTCTTGAGGAGCTGGTTTTAATTTAATCCGATTTTCCCAAGGTTTATCGGCAACCAATTTTGCACGCGGGCTTTTATTGTTCCATGTTGCGAACGAACACACCGTTCGGGAAAGCGGCTAGAGCAGTCATTTTTGCCAAGGCCTCATTGCACTTTCTTTTATCCATCAACTGCTGAATAAAGTAATCCAAAACTAGTCTAAAGTCACCCACAATTTCCAACCCCCAGCGGTAGTTGTAGCAGGTGGCAACCAACTCAACCAGATCGCAACCATTCAACAAAGCATCTGTCAGCTCCACCACGATGGCGACGTGTGCGTCGGTCATCGCTTTGTGGTAGCTTTGAGTTGCTTGCAGACTCATATCTCTCCCAATTTCGCTGATCTGTAGTTGTTGAGCAACAAATCTTTCAAGTTCCCTCTTGGCTAGGAGTAGACCACTGATCCGGATAATTTTTTTTATCGCGCTCATACTACACCTCCTCTTTCGGTCAAAGAAGCCTCTGTTGTAGAGTGCTTCTGGTTGTGGGGTGGTAGTAATTCAAAAAGATTTCTAAATTACTACCACCCATCTTGCAATGTTAAAAAAGCAAAATGTATCTACGAATAAACAAGCTTATCTGGTATCACGTGTTTTGTCAATGTATAGAGAATCATAAAAACCTGCTTTTAAAGCAGGTTTTTACTTGTTAGATTTCCTCATTAACAAGATAGAAAATTACTTTTTCCATCTTGGGGCGAATTTAATCATGTACGCATATAGCTTTGCCACATATTTATTCATTCCGCTTTTGAGCATGCTTTCATAGCAAACTTTTTGAAATTCTTTCAGATCATTGCCTTCGTAGCAAAGTTTGCCATCCTTAAAACACAAGCTGCAATATCTATCAGATTCACGTTTACCAGTATCCTTATAAAAAGGCATGAGACAACTTTCACATTTAGTGTAATTTTTTTGATTCATAAATAAGAATTAAAAATGGGTTACAAAAGTATTTTTTACTCAAAATCAATATCCAAATTAGATATTTTTTGCAACAGAGAATCCTTATCTGTTTCTTTTTCTAAAAAATTTTCCAGTTCTGAATATAGTGTGCCAAGATAACGTTGAATACTTTCGGGCGGTTTTTTATCTATTTTTTGTCTGGCCAATTCTAGCTTTTTCCACACCTCGTTTACCACCGCGCTATCGTTACGCAGCGATGGAGGGGCTGAAGCTTTGTGTTGTGAGATAAAAAGATTGTCATATATTTTATCGAGTGTAGAAAATAAAACATATCGACCAATTTTTCTTTCTACTGATGAACGGTCTTTTTCTGATTCACAGGTACTAAGAAGTTTTTTACGCAGTAAGTCAAGATCTGCAATAGCCACTTCAATGAAAACACCTTGTGGGCCATGTTCATTATTTTCTTTGGTTGGAATAAAGTTAAATGTTGGATGTGCTGGAACAAGGCCGCTTTCACACATTTCTGCTAAACTACTTTTTGGATACTCTGCGCGAATTTCTTGAGCAATTCTTAGCAAAGATTCAGTGGGATTTTTTTCTCTAAAGTTTTGAAAACTCAATATCTTTCCAAAAATGCTTTGCATTTTTATGTCAGCATCAGCAATTTTTAATATTGATGCATACACATCTGGGTTGCGCAAAATTCCTTTTTCATCTGGCTTGAAAGAGGGGAGATGGTCATCATAGAAAGCATCCATTATTTCATCACGTTTTTTTTGAACACCCTCTTCACCTTGCACCTTTTTGGTAACGGTTATTGGTCGTCCTGATTCATAGGTAAAGCTCACTTTATCAGGTTCATTTTTAATTCGAGGTTCGAAGGCTGCATGAACCCGCAGCGTTTGTTCGGGAAAAGCATCTGAAAGTAAAACACCTTCATAGAACTTTACTTTGTGCCAAAAAGGCGAAACACTAGTCTTATTAGCTTCGGTTTCATATGACAATGAGCTGTAGTTATCAAAATGTTTACCGCGCCATACTTTAGCAAAATATTCTTGGTCGCTTAATTGAATTGGGTGCAAAATGCCTTCCTCACCTTTTTTAAGTGGTTGTTTATTTTCTCGCATTGCTCTACCGATGGATTCTCCAGTAAGTGGCATATTTTTAAGTAATTTTAGAGAACAGTTTTCCAATACGACCAAAAATGGGTGAGTAATGGAAAAATTATTATAAGATAAAATAACGATAGTATAAGTAAGTGATGCTTTCTAACAAAAAAGAGCGCGCTTTCTATTTTTTGTGGGAGTTTAATGTTTTTTTCGTCCACGTTATATAACGTTACATACCAAAACATGGGTATTGTCACTATCCAAACTATTATGCAGTAAAAACATAAAGCTTCAATGCGGTAAATACTCTGAAAAGCTAACCAGTACACGAAAATAACGGCTGCTTTCATTCCGGCTTGAGCAAAGAGCCAGAACCAGCGTTTAAATGTTGCGCCAGCTGCCATGGCCATGCCCACAGTAATCATTATCGCAAAGCCCGCAATGCCAAGTAAGGGGTTGGGGAAACCAAATAATGATGCTTGTGGTGTTTTCATGACCGAACCGCAACTAATAAGGGGGTTAAAATTACAAGGCGGAATATAGTTTGGGTTTTGTATGAGGTTTATTTTTTCAATAGTAATAATAAAAGAAAAAAATAATCCAATAATTCCACCGAAAATAAGAATATACTGTAACCTTTTTTTTGTGTTCATAAAACATTGTTGTTTATTTTTGTTCGTATGCCTTTTTTAGCTCAGCAATTTCAATTTTGGTCATCCCCATCATTGCCTGCATCACTCTTCCAGATTTTTGTTGGTCAGGATCTCGCATGAGTTGCCATAACGCGGATGGAATGATTTGCCAGGATAATCCATACTTATCTTTAAGCCAACCACATCTACCTTTTTCTCCGCCAGTAGAAAGTTTCTCCCATAATTCATCAACTTCTTCTTGTGTTTCGCAATCAACATAAAGCGAAATTGCTTCTGTAAATTTGTATAGTGGTCCACCGTTGAGTGTCATGAATTGTTGACCACTTATTTCAAATACTCCTCCCATTGGGTTTGTATTGATAATTTTTGCATAGGTATATAGATTAAAAACTTATATAATCGCTTATACTATAGCATTTGTTCTTTTTAATGCAAACAAATCGTGTGGTTTTATTTTGTGGTAAGTTGATCTTTTGTACATGAGCTCATTTTTTAAAATAAAAAACGCATCTGTATAAGATGCGGCCTGTTGGGTGTGTGCAGAGTTTTGCTAATCGATTTTGCCTTTTAACCAATCAGTATATAGCCTATCGAGAGAAACCTTCATTCCCGAAATTGCGAGTGCATGGTTAAGATCGATGACACCACCATTTGCGCTTGCCCGCAGCTCAGCAACCCGAATCTCGGCTGCGATTTTGTTTTTCAGTTCAACAATTGGTTTGGGGAGGTAGGAGCTTTTGCGGAGTTTTTTCATCCGTCTAACTTCGTTTAAGCTTAGTGAGTGCATTTTCAAATCTTCTTTTTCAAACAAAGAAATTTGCCACTGTTCTAATATTCTCTGTGTTGGTGGAGTGGCTTCTAAATAGGCATCAATAAAAAGCTCAGAAATGGTGCGGGTATATTCACGTTCCCATGCTTTCAATATTTTGGCGATTTCAATTTCATTTTTAATAAGCTTAATAGCGCGCCACCCCTCTTTATCATAAAGAGTTGTTTCAATAAAACCAGGCCCTTTTAGCTCAAGCCTAATCCACATTGTGCTCATTGTATCCCTCGAGTGTTTTGTTTAGAGTGCAGTTGCCATAATAGATTAAGAAAGACGACTATGTCAATGGTAAAAATAAAAACTACTAAATTAAAGAGTGAGTTTTTAAATAGAATTTTTTGATAAAAAATCTAACATCTCCGTGAGAAGATGCTGGGTTTAACTGGTTGACACTACGCTTAGCGTAGCTATAATAGACAGGTGTCTATTTAAATATACGTATGAATTTTAAAAAATTGCTGTACACATTTGGGTTACCAGTATTATTTTTGGGGCTGAATACTTTTTTGGTTTCACCGGTAGAAGCAAATGATTGTCAAAATCTTCAACCATTTGATGAGGTAAAAGTATCGGGAAAACCGGCACTTTATGTTTTGGATGCTAATCGAGCTTTGCGTTTTTACCCAGACGGGGGAGTATATAAAACCTGGAAACCGGCTTATAGTGGGTATAAAAAAATAGATGAGGTTTGTCTTTTTTCGCTTGCCACCCCAACAACTAAGCCTTTTAGTATAAATTTTCGACCTGGTTCTAAACTTGTTCAGAAGGAATTTTCAACGCAGTTGTATGTTATAGAGCCTGGTAACAAATTGGTTCCGATAAGCGCAAGCGCAGCCAGTTTGCTCTATAAAAATTTTGTACCGATGATTCTTACGGCGCAACAACTTAGTAATTATGCTATTTCATCAAACACTTTGATATCAAACCCGATTGTTCACCCGGGAATGATTTTTAGAATAAATTCTCAGGTATGGTATGTCAATAAAAATAAACAGCTCCAAGAAATAACTTCTGACGGTCTTTCAAGCAATCATGTTGCCGAACAATTTATCCGAACTTTTGGTGTTGAAAATATTCAGGGATTATCAAAAACAGAACCAATACGAAGTTGGGTTGCTGAACTTTCTGATCAAACTCAAAGTAGTGTGGTGCAGAATAGTCCAGTGCCAGAAATTCCACATCCTCTCCCACCACAACAACCACCGGTCATTCCAACCACAACTCAATTAAGCAGAGACGCTGCACAATGGCCCTTTAGCTCGCTGTCTCCTTGGAATATGCCTTTGGCAGTTGCTGCCCAATTTTCATCTGATGGTGATTTGTGCACAAAAGATATTACCGATCCGACTCCGTATATTGGTTTGAATTCAACGCAGTGGAGTATGCCAGTATACCAAGCATCTCAAAATGATCCGGAAGTTGTAATTTCACTTGATCAAAAATGGGGGCAGGGGAAAGGAAAAATTGCCACCATCAAAATTCCGGCCAATGCCACGCCTTCGTTACCCGATATTAGTATTGATTCAAACAGTGATTCACATCTTTTGATTATTGACCCAACACATCATTATGTTGATGAAATGTGGAAAGTGGAAAATAGGCGGCAAAATAGTATTTTAACGGCAGGATATTCACGTAACGATATATATGGTTTGGGCATTGAACAGGGTGGTGAGCGTGCATATGGTGGTAGTGCCTTGGCAGGATTGATTCGTGATGGTGAATTGGAAAAAGGAATACCACATGCTTTGGCCATGGCAGTTCCGAAACAAAAACAAAAGTGTTGTCGGGCAATTTGGCCCGCCACAAGCATAGATTCAGTAGGAGATGGGTATAAAGGAAATATTTCGGTGGGCCAGTTGATTGCTATTCCACCTGGAATAGATCTTACAAAACTGAATCTTTCCGATTACGGATTAAAAATTGCTGAAGCTTTGCAAAAGTATGGTGCTTATGATGTAGACTCGTCTAGCGATATATCATTTTTTATGGAACCAGCTGCAGCTAAAAAAATCGGTTTATCATCTGAGGGGAATGATTTGCATGAAGATTTGGTAAAAATGAGGCCGTATTTTAAATGTGTAACCAATAATTCTCGACAAACAGTTGGTGGTGGTGCTCAAGGGGTGCTTCGTATGGCACCGTTGGCACCAGCGCTTCAATAAGGTAGTATGCATGGGTATGACTAACGGTTTTTGGGACAAAATTGCTAAACCATGTTTTGTATTGGCGCCAATGGCTCAGGTAACTGATGCGGCTTTTCGGTATATTATTGCTAAATATGGAAAACCCGATGTAATGTGGACGGAATTTGTTTCTGTTGATGGCCTTTGCTCTGAGCAGGGTAGAAAGGAGTTGTTGATCGACTTAAAGTTTGATGAAAGTGAGCGACCAATTGTGGCTCAAATTTTTGGTTCAAAACCAGATAATTTTTATAAAACAGCCTTATTGCTTCAAGAATTAGGATTTGATGGCATTGATATAAATATGGGCTGCCCGGATAAAAGTGTAAGTGGTAAACAAGGTGCTGGTGCTGCTTTAATTAAAGATCCAGCACTAGCTCAAAAAATTATTTTAGAAACAAAGCGTGGAGCAGGAACATTGCCCGTTTCGGTAAAAACTCGTTTGGGCTACAACACCAATGTGCTTGAAACATGGCTGCCTGCATTATTGGAAACAGAACTTGCGGCCATAACAGTTCATGCTCGAACTAAAAAAGAAATGTCTAAAGTTCCAGCGCGATGGGAAGAGGTTGCTAAGGCTGTAAAAATGAGAGATTCATATGATTCTTCCAAAAATAGAACGCTTATTTTGGGAAACGGCGATGTAAAGAATTTGGATGAAGCAGAAAAAAAAGTGCAGGAAACGGGGTGTGACGGTGTAATGATCGGTCGTGGAATTTTTGGTAACCCCTGGCTTTTTAATAGAAAACGTAAAAATGAATTGATTCCAATTAAAGAAAAACTTGAAGTAATGCTTGAACACACCAAATTTTTTGAGGAAATATTGGGTGACAAGAAAAATTTTGCCATTATGAAGAAGCATTATAAAGCGTACATAAATGGTTTTGATGGAGCAAAAGAGTTGAGAATTGAGTTGATGGAAGCAGAAACATGGGTAGAAATTAAAAAAATTACTGATTTTTTTCTTGAAAAAACACAAAATAGTTGAGTTTTAGGTTTTGGGCAAGGCTGGCACTTCTGTGTAAACAAAAAAACAGTACATATAGTACTGTTTTTTTGTTTACATAATTTTAACAGGGTATACAAAGTTTGAAAAAAGGAGAGTGTGGGTATATGAGCGCTTTTATTTAATCCAATTTTATTCACAGGATAGGGTTTTTACTGTATTTTAGCCTTATTTTAAGCCAAAAAGAGCATGCAATAATGCCGTTCTACTCTTGACAAAAGTGCACAAATGTGATACAATACGTTGTTAGTTATTTAGCAGTATCCCCATTATATACTTGACAATAACGAGTGACAGTTCTTCCAAAATAATAAGGGGGGATACAACTAGACAAAAACAGCTAATTCTTGGCTGAGATAGTCTGGTTGAACTACTGATCTTTTCCTTATACATCAAACACGGAGGTTCTTCATGAGCACTATCCTTCGCGCTGGCGGTCTTTTTACCAAGGGCAACACCTTGAACGGCATTGGTTCGCAGAAGTTGCCGCTGCCGGGTGTCCGCCACCTTCCCGCCCGTCAGCCCGTTTCGTGCGTTCCGATCATCGATGATTGGAGCGATGGGAGGAGCACGAGAGTGCGCACCCCTAGCGCTGAGCCAAAGCAGGTCATCAAGCATGATCTGCCGCAGGCGGAGGTCGCGGGCCTCATGGCCGAGGCGGCGCATGAGCGTTTGTCGACCAGGGGCAGCCTGGATCGCGATCATGTGATTCAGGCGGTTGCTCCCACGAGCCTCATTAAGCTCCGGGATGGCGCCATGACGTCTGGTGATAGCATCAAGGTGGTGAGGAAGAAGGTGGTTTCCGAAGAAGCCACCGTCAAGTTCAGCGCCGACGAAGCATGGGTCATTGGTGGTAAGGATATTGCCCTGGCCATGGACAGTAACGAGGGCAACAACCGTTGTTTTGACGGCCTGCGCATCGCCGGCACGG
>CAYUTM010000033.1:0-2818 GCA_964447755.1 uncultured Gammaproteobacteria bacterium | reverse complement strand
TCCGGTGGGTGCGCTCCTGTTCTGTGCCATTATGGTCAGCCTCACCGTCGGCATCATCGTCCAGATGATGCGGTCGGGTGAGGAGTCGGCCGCGGTGGTGCGCACCGCTCAGGTGGCGGCCGTTCAGCGGTTCGCCCCCAAGCCGGTCATCATCGTGCCGGAGGTCACTCCGATGGAGATGCCGAAGCCCGCGATCAAGCCGCTGCAGGCGCAGACCACGAATTTGGTGGAGCCGCCCAAGCTGGTCAACCCGCGAGTCGGCCGCCGCCACGCGCTGTGGAACGGGCGCTCCAAGTCCGAGGTGGACCACAACCTCTAATGAACAGCCGCGACCGACTGTTCAATAAGTTCAACAACTTTTCGGTCGCATTTCCAGTGTCTTCTATAAAAAATGATAGAAGATAGTGAAAAGAAAAAAATAAGACAGACAAAAAAACTAAAAAAGGTTGGTTTTTGATGTTTGGATTATGAATGTTCATTTTAAAAAATAACAGTTTTTAGATTGATTTCTGAGAATAACAAAAAGTAGATGGAGGTTTCTGATGACTGAGATGAGTGCGCCTCGTTCGGCCATGCCCCCGATTTCACCTGCAGTCGATGCGGGGTGGGTGGAGGTGGTTGCCGAGGAGTCCAGAATTCTGGACGATCCCACCAACCCAGAGATCGTTCTGGCGTGGGTGGGGCAACGGAAGATCACCGCTCGAAATTACACGGTGGTCTGGATGGTCATGGCTGTTTTTTCCGCCGGCATCGTGTGGCTGCTCTTCAAGTAGAGCCTCGCCACCCCACCAGTTCCTAGTAGTCGCGGCCGACTGCTAGGAGTCTGCACATCCTACGTATCGGTCGCGCGTTTCCAGTGCTTTTTATAAAATTCTATAGAAGATAGTGGAAAATTTAAGATGAAATATGGTTTAAAGTAAGTTTTAAATCATTTTTGATCTCTAAAACGGCATAAGCCATAAAAATCAGGAGAGCCACAATGGAATTGCATCCCAAGTTTGTTGCCACTGCCAAATTTTTCGGTGGAGACGTGATGGGCAAAGTGGAGCCCATTGCCAAGGTCGTCATGGCCCACTCAGAGGACTACGCGGCGCCTACCGAGGAGATGGAGGGTGATACCGCTCCAAATGTGGTGGCGCTGGACGACTTGCCGTTCAATGAGCGGTGGACGGCTATCGCTGCGGCCTCCTAAGCAGCGAAAAGAGAATCTACTTTCACCGGGGGACTCTCTTTCTTAAAAAATTTAAAACTGCAGAGATAAAATTTTATTATATATTAGTAATATTTTATCTCTTTGATTTAACACAGAGGGGAAGAAGAGAAATGGGAAACGAAGAGATCTCTTTTGAGGGTTTGTTGGATGATGTCGAGGAGGGCAATGGTGTAACCGTCGATCATCAGTTCACCGTATCTGTTGCCCAAGTAAGCTTTAGGCAGTTGAGAAGGGAAGAGCTTACGAACTGGGTACTGAGCTTTAGAGATTGGGATAGTCTCACGCAGGGTGTTGTACTGCGCATGCTCCTTAAACTGGAGGGGCTTGAATAAATGAAACATTTTAACAAAGGAGGAATACGCTCTGTGCCAAAAATGCCCAGAGCCTTCCATCTCCCGATCAAATCGGGACTGATGAGTCCTAGTGTAAGAAGGACGAAATGGAATTAATACAACAAGACGAAACATGTTTATAAGTAGACATATTTTATCTCGTTGGGTTAAACAACTTTGAGAGGAGGGGCTGATGAAGTCCAAGACCGTTCTCTCTCCTGAGTGTCGCCATAAGCGCGGCAATGGTGCGGCCTGCCAATTTTGCAGGTTCGTCTCACAGGTTGGTAAGAACCAGCCACAGAAACGTGTGCTCACCGTCAAGGAGCTGGATGAGCTTACGCGGCCGGAGTGGGAAAAGCTCGTTCTCACTATTCGAATGGACGAGCTCTGTCTTGGGTTCATTCGTCACGCTCCGCGTGAGGTCACGCCGGTTTCCCGCCTGGTCTTCCTGGATCAGTCGGATGGCACCGTCCGTCATATCTTTTAGAGTGGTCATGTAGGAACTTTTCACCGGGGGCCTACATTTCTTATAAAATATAGCTAGATAAAAATTTTTTATAAGTAAATAATTTTTATCTGGATGAATTTCTAACCATTGATGATGGAGGCATAAGCATGCGCTCAACCTGTTTGCGAGATGCTACCATTCTCATCGAAACCTGTCCTGGTGAGCTGCGCGAGCAGTTTATCGACAGTGTCACAATGATGTTTCGGCAGACCAGGTCTGGGCAGTGGGAGCAGTTGATTGGTTCTAATGAAGAGCCGTCACCTTCCTCAATCCGCATTATGTCTGCTCGGGAGTGCGCCATTTTGGAGCAGTACGAATGGTACTGCACCGAGTGGGGTATGACTTCCGAGATGGCGTATTACGCGCTGTCTGCCTGGCTAGGAGGTGTATTGCCACCCCTACAGCTGGGGAAAAACATTGGCGCCGAGCCAATTTATCACCGGGCAGATCACGAAAAAAAAGCTGCCTAAATTCCAACCAACACCGGAGGACACAGCCTGGCCGATCCTGTCTGATCGGCTCCTGTGCAAAGTATAAGTGTTTACTTGTGCTGTGCAGAGGGGAGGAATATGACAGAGAAAGATCTTGGAATAACACCTGAGGATGTCGCTCGGGCCTTGAAAACTCTTTTACAAGAAACACAACCTGATGTGGAGTGGGTTTCACCTGCCCCCACAGAGCTTATTGAAGGTGGTTCAACTGCCCGCGCAACCCCACGGGCAAAAAAAAGTGCTCGACAGGAGAAACTATTGGCGCCACAGCACA
>CAYUTM010000032.1:0-11258 GCA_964447755.1 uncultured Gammaproteobacteria bacterium | reverse complement strand
CATTTTCTTGTGCTACTTCAGGACACACACTTAGTGGTACGGTAGATTTTAAAAATTGCCACTAATATAACTTTTGGGTTTAAGGTGAAGTTTTATTTGCCCCCAGCAGCATTCCTCAATAAAAAAATATGAGAAAAATAATTGTACTATCCTTTATTACCTTAGATGGAGTGATGCAAGCGCCAGGTGGTCCAGAGGAAGATACCTCCGGTGATTTTAAGTTTGGCGGTTGGGTTACCCCTTATTTTGATGAGTTTGCCGGTAGTATTATGGGAAAGCAAATGAAACCCGCAGATCTTTTATTAGGTAGAAAAACGTTCGACATCTTTGCGTCATATTGGCCAGAGCACGCCGACATGTGGCCAGGCATTAACGATGTTACCAAATATGTCATGAGTAGCACGGTGCAAAAATCAGATTGGAAAAATTCAGTATTTCTCAAAAATGTAGAAGATGTTCAAAACATAAAAAAATCTGATGGTCACGATCTTCAAGTCCATGGTAGTGGTAACATGATTCAGACACTGCTTAAGCACGATTTGGTAGATGAGCTGTGGCTCAAAATTTTCCCCATAACACTTGGCAAAGGAAAAAAATTATTCGAGGAAGGCACGATTCCCGCGGCGTTTACCTTGACGGAAAGCATGGTGTCGCCAAGTGGGGTGATTTTTGCCAATTACAAACGAGCGGGTGAAGTTAAGACCGGTACAGTTGGTGAATAGTTAGATAAAATAATATGAAAACCAGAAACAACCATGATGATCGTATTGCACAAATGACTTTCGCGAGAGTCTATCCCCTCTATTTGGTAAAAATAGAAAAGAAAGGCAGAACGAAAAAAGAACTAGACCAAGTCATTGAATGGTTGACCGGATACGATGAGAAAAAGATAAAAACATTCGCTGCACAAAAAGAATTAACATTCGAGAAATTTTTTCAGCAGGCGAAAATAAACCCCAACGCACGGTTGATCACAGGAGTAATCTGCGGTTATCGGGTGGAAGAAATTAAAAACCCATTAACGCAACAGGTGCGTTATTTGGACAAGTTGGTGGATGAGTTGGCAAAGAGTAAGGCGATGGAAAAGATTTTACGGAAGTAGTCTGTCTTCTTAAAGAGATTATCAACCCCTATGATTTTATCTGGAGAAAAAATAAAGCAATGCGTTCAGGAAGGAACTTTTAGTATTGAGCCGTTTAACGTTGCTAATCTCAAGGGCGCAAGCTATACCTTTACTCTTGATTCAAGAGTGTTGTGCATAGAAGGTGAACAAGGAGTGTTAAGAACGGATGTGAAGCCGAACTACACCGAGCACCATATTTCAGATACAGGATATGTACTCGATCCTGGTCAATTCATTCTCGGTTTCACAAAAGAAAAATTAAAACTGAACAATCGATACGCCTGCATATTAAGCGCTCGCGGCTCTTGTGCTCAGATTGGATTAAGCGTTTTACTTGGTTCGCATTTCGCTGAGCCAGATACGGATAATAAGCAAACATTAGAAATTGCAAACATAGGTAGGTACCCAATACTTCTTTTTAGCGGCATGCTTATTGTTAAGGGAATATTTATGACAATTGATGAATAAATAATTCGAACTATGGATAAGAAAAGAATTTTTATAACTGGAATACCAACAGCAGGAAAATCTTACCTTGCTAAAAAACTTGCTGAAAAAGTGGGGGGTATTTGTGTTTCGATCGATAATTTTAGAGAAGATTTGACCAAGGATGAAAGATATAAGAAGTGGGTAAATTTTTATTTAGATCAAGATGAATATATTTATTACACAACCACCACTCACGCTGAGCAGTGGGCAAATCTTGTGAAACAGTCGGAAGGCTTCTGGCCAGGAGTATTGGAAAAGATTCATCAATATGACAGAGAAGAAAGACCTATAATTTTCGAAGGGGTAAACATTCTTCCGCATCTCGCATATAAAGATTTGCAAATGCCAGGAATTGCCATTATCGGAAGATCTTTTGATGAGACTTTGGAACGGAATAAAAAAGAGCCAAGATGGGGTGCTACCGAAGAATTACAGAAGCTAGAAGCCGATGCGTTTTTCAACGGAGAGCGATCTCGCTACAAAGAAGAGTCTGAAAAGTATGGCTACCGAGTGTTCGAAACTCCGGAGAAAGCTTGGGAGGCTGCTCTGTTGTTATTAAGCAAATAATTTATACTCCTCACTCAACCGCATAGTATTAAACTATTCCCTTCTTATTTTTGAACATAATATAACCACTTCCAACACCCAAAATAAATGAAGCTGTTGGCAATAAAATTTCTAGAAGTAAATTTTTTTGCGCCTTTGCAAGACTGTCGCTATTTTCATCGCCCGTTCTATTTTCTGTAGTTGCATAAACCACCACATTGCCCACGTTCGGCTCAGTTGCTGATTTTTCTTTAAAACCTCTCACAATGTCGGTGTTAGAATATTTTATTCCTTTAACAATCGATAAACTTTCTCTTACATACCCACCTTCAAAACAATCTCCTTTGTTAGAAATTACTACAGCCATGGCATCTGAGTTCGGAATCATATATCCCTCAAAAATATGAGGCTGATCCTTGCTGCAACCACGAAAATTTATTGTGCCAACTTCTTTGTTATCTTGAGTCAGAACAGCGTGGAACTCGCTCCAATTTTTTTCACCATTTTCAACATGTTCAGCAAGAAATTCAACACGAACATTTATATTATTCTTTTTCAAACTAACACTGCTAAGATAGGGGAGATTTTCGTAAGTATCAGAAATAAATTGCAAGTATTTGTCTTCGCCGTTTAAATTTGGCGAGAACTGTTCAAAAATTTCATCACACGTTTTTATCTGAGTATCTTTGAGTGTTGATAAGCTAATCGAATGAATAATTGGTGGACATCCGCGTCCATCACTACTATTTTCAAGGTAGATTATTGATTTGTCCGAAGCCTTATAAGCAATTTGAGAAAGATAAGTTGGCCCGCCTACAGTAGCAAAAACTTTTTGTACGGATAGCAAAAGCGAACAAATGGTCAAAACAAAAATAGATAATAGTACTGTCTTTTTCATATTTAAAAAATTTAATTAAATATTTAAATTTCAAATGCCTTCTCTAATTCCGCAATGTTAAACTTCTTCATCTTCAAGAAACACTGTGTAACCCGGTCAATTTGTTCTTTGGTACCAGAGGACATCATTTCATTCATCACGCTTGGTGTAATTTGCCAAGATACTCCAAATTGATCTTTGAGCCAGCCACATTGTTCTGCTTCTGGCACAGCGGATAATTTTTCCCAGTAATAATCGACCTCTTCTTGTGTATCACAATTTACTACAAAAGAAATGGCTTCGTTAAAACCAAATTTGTGCGGAGCAGAACTATCCATGGCCATAAAAGTTTGCCCTTCCAAGTTAAACCTAGAATGTTTAATAAAACCTTCTTTATCGCCATCAGTTGCGCTATACGGAACCATCATTTCAATTTTGGTATTATCAAAAATTTCAGAGTAATATTCAATCGCTTCTTTGGCCTTGCCCGCAACCTCGCCGGTAAACATGATCATCGGAGTAATTCTTTGGCCCATTTTATGGTTCTCGCTCCAAGACAGTTGCCAAGATAGTCCGTATTTATCTTGCAACCAACCATATTTTTTAGCCCAAGGGTAGGTGTTGTATTCCATCAAAGCTTTGCCGCCATCAATGAGTTTATTCCAGGACTCCTCGATTTCTTGTTCGTTATCAAATACCACAAACATTGAAATTGATGGGTTGATTTTAAAAATCGGTCCGGCACTAATGGCCATAAAATCTTGTCCCAACAGACGAAATGTTATGATGTCACAATCACCCGACGGTGTATTAGTAATCGTGGTTACATGTTCCACTTCTGAATTTTTGAATATAGAGGTGTAAAAAAGCGCGGCCTCTTTTGCCTCTTTGTCGTACCAAAAATGAGGGATTATTTTTTGCATATACTACTTTGAAGGTTAAGTAAAAAAAGGATGTAAAATTATTAACACACATCTGCCTAAATGGTGTGTTTGCTGGAGTAGTTTACTATAGTATATTACAAAATATTGATCAAGCTTGAATGCCAGTATAAAAACTGGTAGATTTAAATAGCAATATTAAGCAAATAAGACGGCTGTAAAAATACATTTTTTTAATCTAATTTTTTAGAGTAAGTATGAATTATAAAGAAACCAAACTTGTTTCACTGGCTTTCTTTTTAGCTGTAGGAATGGTTGGTGGATGTGGTATATCTGGCCAACCAAAAGCTCCTGCACCAAAATATCTGTCCGAAAGAAATCAAACCGAAGATGTTTCTGCTGGGTCTATTTCAAGAGACGAAGCAATTAAACTGGTTCAAGCAAAGTACCCTACATTTAAAGAATTTTCTTTAGACACAACCAAACAAAACGTGATTGTTGGTGAACAGCATTCAACCGGTTGGAACCTTTTGTTTTTCGGTAATTTCTCAGAAGATGCTCGATTTAAAAAAGAATCTTTTTTTCAACACCTTGCTGCGCAGTGTTTTCGTGTGACTTCCAAAAAACAAGTTACTCTGACGGGCGAATATATATCTAGGGCTATCGATTCATACGCACCTACTTTTGACAATTTACTGCCGGAAAACTGCAAAGCCGCTAAACAAATAGTGATGAGTGGTAAAATAGTTTGCTTGCCGGGAATTTCTGAAGAATGTGTAATTGGTTTGGAAAGCGGAGATAAAAAATATTATGACTTTAAAAATATGACAACTGATCAGTCGGTCGTAATTAGTAAAAAGAAATCCGGCGAAAACATTACGGTTGGCGGGCTTTATTTTTCAAATAAAATGAAGAAAAATGAGAATGATGTGGAAGGAACATTGCGAAACGCGAGCATTTTTAATATAAAAAAGTAGCCTTTACCCTATAGTCTATATCATAGAGTAAAATAAAACCAAAACTCCCAGCACAATTCTATAATATCCAAATGGAATAAAATTTTTGGTTTTAATATATTTCATAAACACGGCAATCACGGCTGAGGCTACTGCAAATGAGGTTAAAAATCCAACAAGCAAAATTAAAAATTCTGGCTTTGAAATTTCAAAGCCGTTTTTTAATAGAGTAAAAGCAGTTGCTGCACACATGGTTGGAATAGCAAGAAAAAAAGAAAATTCGGTAGCTACCACACGAGAAGTGCCAAGTAGCATGGCGCCAATAATAGTTGCTGCTGAGCGAGATGTGCCAGGAATAAGTGCGAGGCACTGAATAAGGCCAATAGCAAAAGCAGTTTGGTAGCTCATGTGGGCGATCGAAGAAATTTTTTCAGTGCGTGATTTTTTTTCTACAAAAATTAAAACAACCCCTCCTAAAATGAGGGCGACAGCAACAGTAATGGGATTAAACAGTTTTTCTTCAATAAAATGATGTAATAAAAACCCCAAAAAAAGTGCCGGAATAACGGCGACAATACTTTTGCTCCAGGTATTTACAACTTCTTTTTTAATTCCTTCTTTTCCAAACGGCCATAGCTTGGCACGAAAAAAAATAACCGCTGCCAAAATTGCCCCCAGCTGAATTATCACATCAAACATTTCGGTAAACGGTTTGCTAAAAGAAATCCATTGATTAAGAATAATGAGATGCCCCGTAGAGGAGATGGGTAAAAATTCGGTGAGGCCTTCTACAATACCTAGGATGAGAGATTTAATTAGTTCAAACATAAGCATAAATTTAATATTTACCTAGTATAAACGCATTGCCTTTTTTGGACAACACTATAAGAGAATGACTTGTATTTGTTTGCAAACTCTGTTAAATTGGGGGTTGCTCAAAAGAGGTGATACATGACCAACAAAGCACAGTCCGCACCTATCAAGCAATCGGCGTTACAGACAGTCTTTTTGGCCCTCATTCAAATTTTTCACAAACACCACATAAAATTTAGTGGGGTGGAAACAGATATCTCTGCCAGAGGATTTTTAGAAGTTTTTTTCACCGAAATGTTGAGTGGTGTGGAGGTTGCAGAAGTGGAAGAGCGTGAGGGTAAGAATGAGTTTATTTCATTGATTACGCTTGACCACATTGTGTTAGAATGCGCAATTCTTATAGCAGAGAACGGTGAATTGAGCGTACACTTTGTTGAGGTGTTAAACTGTTTGCGGGCAAATATTGTTGATTTTATTGAACAGTGGGTGATTTGTGATAATATTGGTGATCTGCGACTAGCCCAGTCTCACTGGGGAAGTTATAGGCTGTGGGCTACGTTGGCTGAAAAATGCCAAATAGGTTCCGGCGAAATCCAAAAATTCAGACAGTGGTCTCAGGAGAACAATGGCTATTATGAACCATAGCGGGTAAGTCCGAACCACCACCTATGGTAGTTTCAAAAATTTTACTCGAACCGGTGAATGGGGTTCGAGTGTGTTTAAAAAGCAATCTTGTGAACAGCAAGGTTGCTTTTTAAAATCATTTGTCTTTTTGTGGTATAATCATCGTCTATGTTCAATGCTCAGCAAGTGCTTAAAACAACTTTTGGCTATGATAATTTCCGCTTTAATCAAGAGGAAATTATTGCTTCGATTTTGAATCGACGAGATACGTTTGTGTTAATGCCAACTGGAGGAGGAAAGTCGCTCTGTTACCAAATACCAGGCCTGATGCTAAGCGGACTTACTGTGGTTGTTTCGCCGCTTATCGCTCTCATGAAAGATCAGGTAGACGCTCTTCGGCTTAATGGAATTAGTGCAGAATATTTAAACTCATCGCTCGACTACGCGGAACAGCAATATATTATCGATCGTTTAAAACAAAATGAGCTAAAATTTTTATACGTTGCCCCAGAAAAATTATTAGGCAATAATCTGGGGTTTCTCTCTTTTTTAAAAACATTACGCATTTCACTATTTGCCATCGACGAAGCCCACTGTATTTCTTCGTGGGGCCATGATTTTCGCCCCGAATATCGCCAACTCAATATTTTAAAACAACACTTTCCCAAAGTTCCGGTTTTAGCCCTCACTGCCACCGCCGATCAAATCACCAGAAAAGACATTGTAGAAAAATTAGCGCTCGATGAGCCGCAAGTTTTTATTTCTAGCTTCAACCGGCCAAATATTTCTTACACCGTAGTGCCCAAGAAAAATTATTATGGTGAGTTAAAAAATTATTTAAACAAACATCGCGAAGACGCGGGAATAATTTATGTTTTTTCTCGTCGTGCTGCTGAAGATTTAGCGGGTGATTTAAATGCCGATGGATTTTCAGCTGCGCCTTACCACGCTGGGTTGAATCAAGAAACGCGAGCAAAACACCAAGAGCAGTTTGTAAAAGATGAGATAAAAATAATGGTTGCTACCATTGCTTTTGGTATGGGAATCAACAAATCAAACGTGCGATTTGTGGTGCATGCGGACTTGCCAAAAAACATAGAAAGCTATTACCAAGAAACTGGGCGTGCTGGGCGAGATGGTTTGCCAAGCGAGGCGCTGCTATTTTTTAGCGGGGGAGACGTGGTGAAAATAAAACGCTTTGCTGCAATAGATGGTAACCCTGAGCAAACCAAAATAATGTTGCAAAAATTATCTCAATTGGTAGAAATGTGTGAGTCGTTCAGCTGTCGACGAAAAAAAATTCTCAACTACTTTGGTGAAGAAGCGCCAGAAACATGCGCAAATTGCGACGCTTGTTTAACTGAGTTTGAAAAATTCGATGCCACCGTTGTTGCCCAAAAAGCACTGTCGGCAGTAGCGCGTTTGGAAAGCCAATATGGTTTGACGTATGTAGTAAATATTTTACGCGGTTCTAAATCGGAGAAAATTAAACCACACCATCAAACCCTAAAAACATATGGCAGTGGTGCAGACGTAAGCGCAGATAAATGGATCGACTATATTAAACAATTTGTACAACAAGGATATTTGCGCCAAAGTGACGGCGAGTATCCGGTTTTGCAACTTACTCAGAAAAGTATTCCGGTTTTGAATGGTCAAGAAAAAGTTTATCTCATGAAATCGCGCTTGAAAAAAGAAGTAGTACATGTAGAGCAGCCTTTGGAAAAAGATTTGTTTCTCGAACTTAAGGCAATACGTGCGCGTTTGGCACATCAAGAAAATATGCCGGCTTATATTATTCTTTCTGATGCCACGCTGGTGGAGTTGGCCACATATTTACCTCAAAACGAGGTAGAGCTTCGCGAAATTTCTGGTTTTGGAGATACCAAGGTAGCACGTTATGCCAAACAATTTTTACCCATCATTCAAACATATTGCGTTGACAATGGTTTGTCATCTAAAATTTCTTTAAAAATACCCAAAAGAGAACGTGTTCCTAAAGAAGAAAAAACATCACATACCAAGCGCGAAAGTTTGCTGCTATTTAAAAGTGGCAAAAGTATTGAAGAAATCGCTCAAATGCGCGAGTTGTCTTTGGCGACCGTGGAAACACATTTGGCACACTTTGTATTTACGGGCGAAATCGAAATTGCTGAAATTGTTTCCACCAACAAAATGGCGGCTATTGAGCAGGCTATTGGTCAATACGGCGACACTGCTTTAACACCGCTTAAAGCGGTGCTTGGGGAAGAAATAAGCTATGGAGAAATCCGGGCGGTGGTTAATTATTTGAGAAGGGTGAATGGAACGTAGTACGTATCATGGTTTGTTATTTGTTCCTCGCAAAAGCCTGTGATACTATATAAAAAAGTTATTTTTAAGCTTTAATCTTTGTGATATGGGGGCAACAATAATTTGGATAGTGGTAATTTTGTTTGTGGTCGCATTAGTGATTATCTCTATACTTTCTAAAAGTTCTACTTTAGATAAACTCGCTACGTTAGAAGGTGAAAAAACTTTGCTAGAAGAAGACAGTGTGACTGTGGAAGAATCGGTACGTGGCAGAAGTATTAAAACGGTTTTACGAAATTGTGTGGTGCGCTTAACCAATAAGCGTCTCATTGTAGCTCAAACAGTTTTGTTCAACAAACAAAAAAAGTTTTTAAGAATTGTGATCAATTATGTAGATAAAGGGCCAGAATTAAAAGCTGTTGGTGGAGCGGTTTTGAACACTGAAACTTTTAAACAAGGATACCTAACTTTATATACTACTAAAGATAGAATTGCGGTGGAAGAAAAAGGTGGGGAAAAAACGCTTGTTATCACCGCGCCCCTTGCTGAAAAAGGTGCGCTGCAAGAGCCACATGTTTGGGTACACACACAGAAGGCCGCTGAATTTAAAAACGCAGTAAGATAATAACCGTATGTCGAAAGAGGTTGCTGCGTTTGCGGCAGGATGTTTTTGGGGTGTGGAAGAATTGTTTACAAAAATCGCCGGGGTGATTTCTACTCGAGTAGGTTATTCTGGCGGTGTAATCGAAAATCCCACATACGAAGATGTGTGTACTAGCGCCACTGGTCATGCCGAGGCAGTAGAAGTGGTTTTTGATAACACGAAAGTTTCTTATGCTGACTTGCTAGATATTTTTTGGAACAACCACAACCCTACCACACCCAATCAACAAGGCCCGGATTTTGGTACCCAATATCGCTCGGTAATTTTTTACCATTCGCCCGAGCAAAAAGAATTAGCGGAGAAATCAAAAGAAGAATTAGAAAAATCGGGAAAATTTAAAAAGCCGATTGTTACTGAAATTGTTCCTGCCGCGCCTTTTTATGTGGCTGAGGAATACCATCAGAAATATTTTGCCAAGCGTGGGGGAGGATCGTGTCATGTGTAATGGTTAGCTTGTAGGCGTTAGCTGGTAGTTTGTAGCTTTGAATTACGAAACCCACCGCTGTCATTCTGAGAGAGCTCGCGCGACCGAAGAATCCCTCGAACAATTCGTGATTGTCGAGTGGTCCTTCGTCGTTGCGACACTCGTCAGGATGACAGTGTAGCCAAGTGTGAAAATTTTAGTAATAAAAAAATTCCGATACTATATCGGAATTTTTTTATTTGAAAGTTTATTGTGCTTCGTGGCAAACGGCTTCAATATTATTTCCATCTGGGTCTAGAACAAATGCGCCGTAATAATTTTGGTGGTACATGGGCCGAGGGCCTGGAGCACCGTTATCTTTGGCGCCGGCAGCTAGAGCGGCTTTGTAGAACTCGTCCACAGTCTGGTGGTCTTTGGCACGAAAAGCAATGTGGGAAGATTTGTTGGTTTCGGCTTTAGAAATCCATAAATCAGCTTTTTTATCCGCTCCCATTCCCACTACTTCTCCAAATTCCATCAACAGTTCATATCCAAGTGGTTTTAAGGCTTTTAGATAAAATTCTTTAGATTTTGCAAAGTCACTGACATAAAGTGAAATATGGTCGAGCATAGTAGGTTGGCTAAGTAAATTAAAGTGAATCTGTTTTGGAGCGGTTGCGGTTGCGGGCGGCAACGGGGCTAACGAAGTTGTTTTTTCCTTTGGCAGTAAGTTTTTTGGCATCAAAAGAATGCCGAGCAGTGCTTTTTTCACCAGCTTTTTTGGGCTTCTCTTCCTTGGCCTTTGCAGCCAATATTTCATCAAGTTGTTTTTTGTACCATTTCATAAGGTTTTTTGATCAAATTTGATTGTGTTTATACTAGCACGAAATTATGTTTTGACCAATGCATCACAAGCCCTGTTTAGAACGTGAGTAGAAACTATTGTTTTTCCACCCACATATTTTTTGGTACTAATTTTGCATTCCAGATCTGGATTATCGGTGTTTGCTTTTTCATTTTTAACCACTGTATTTTCTTGTTCAATTTCTTCCACCGGCACTATGCGTCCGCTTGTATATTGATACGTATTTTTATAACTCTGTGAAGCGGAACTAACTCCTGTAGCAATAATTTGTTTTTTGGTTTTATCAAAAGTAAGCGAAAGCCCGAAATGAATTTTACCAAAATCTTTCGTTACCGGAGCCTTAACAAAAAACTGTGTTTGTGGGTTGTATATCCAATATTGATAAGCAATCCATAAAGCACCACTCTCCATAGGAATTCCAATATCTGCATATCCATCAAAATTAATATCTGCCACATTAAAAAAGAGAGGAATATTATCATTGTTAATCATGTTTGGATCCAGTTCAAATTTTTGGATTGACCGAAATTCGTTCTGTTGAAAAAACTCTATATAACCTGGGACAAAAGCGTTGAAGGAAACAACACGAAACGTCGATGTAGGAACAGTGGGGTTGATTTGAACTTTAAAAGAGAACTCGTTTTGGTTGCGTAAGGCAGTAGCCCCTAAACCAAAACTAGAGAAATCTTTTTCGGTAAAAATTCTTTGGCTTAAATCTTGCAGAG
>CAYUTM010000031.1:7716-11456 GCA_964447755.1 uncultured Gammaproteobacteria bacterium | reverse complement strand
CAGGTGGTTTGAAATTTTTAAAACTCCCAAACGAAAGTATTAAACTAGGGGGTGCTCTGCAGTATGTGTATCAGTATGAACATCGATCTGTTAAAACTGAGAAAGTGCATGTTGTCCGTCAGCTCATTTCTTCTACAACGGGTAAGGTTATTAGTTCTACTGGGGGGTGGAGATTGTTAAAAAATAACCAAACTTTTAATTTTTCGGTAAATGAAAAAATTTCTAAAAATGTGAGTGCTGGTATATATAAAGTGCGTATCGTAGTTAGTAGCTCTGTCGGAGCTGAATTAGCGCGCCTTGAGCAAAGTGTAGAACTAAAAAGGTAGGTGTTTTCTCGGTATCTTTTTGGTTCTTGACAAAAAAACCATAATAGCATAATATCTAGGAACCATAGACAGCAGGTTCTACATTTTTAATGTAGACTAAATATCCTGCCGAGGTAATTAGATTTTACTTAAGACTTATTAAGTAATTTTGGTCGAAATTATCCTTGAATTAAACTGTGGTAAAACACAGATTTTTTTATGCCAAAAACAAGACAACAAAAAGAAGCAACGGTAAGTTCTTTGATAAGCAATTTGCGCGAAGCAAAGGGTGTGGTTTTTGCTAATTTTCAAGGCTTAACTGTGGCTCAATCCGAATCTTTACGAAAGAAATGTTTAAAGGAAGATGTGAAGGTTCTGGCTGCTAAAAAAACACTTGTTCAGCGTGCTTTAGAGAGCGCTGGTTTTGCTGGGGTAAAGAGCACTTCTTTTCAGGGAGGTGTTGCAGCTTTTTTTGCTCAGAAAGATGAGATATCTTCAGCTAAAATTGTGAGTGCTTTTGCAAAAGAACATGAAAAAGTTACTATTTTTGGAGGTGTCCTAGAGGGTAGGTTCATTGAGCCAGAAATGGTTAAAAATTTAGCTGCTTTACCTAGCAAGAATGAGCTGTTGGCCAAAGTTGTTGGTTCCATTAATGCGCCTGTTTCTGGGTTTGTTAATGTGCTTGCTCAAAATGTACGTAGTATCGTGAACGTTTTAAATGCGATTAAAAATACTAAATAATTTTATTAAATTTTATGAGTGAAGAACAAAAAAAAGTTGAAGTACCAGAAAAATTTAAAGGTCTGGTAGAACAAATCGAAAAAATGTCAGTTTTAGATTTAGCAGAGTTAGTTAAAATTCTAGAAGAGAAGTTTGGTGTTTCTGCTGCTGCCCCAGCAATGATGATGTCTGCACCTGGTGCTGCTGCTGCTCCTACAGAAGAAAAAACTGAATTTACAGTTGAGCTTGTTGATTCAGGTGCCAACAAAATTAATGTTATTAAGGTAGTTAAGGAGATTACTGGTCTTGGTCTTGCGGATGCAAAAGCTTTGGTAGACGGTGCTCCAAAAGCAATTAAAGAAAGCGTTAAAAAGGATGAGGCTGAAGCAATGAAGAAAAAAATTGAAGAAGCGGGTGGAAAAGTAGTTTTAAAGTAAGAAGTCTAATCTAATAAAAAAAATCTCCTTAAACGGAGATTTTTTTTAGATTGGTAGATTGAATTTAAATATATGATTGGAATCTAGGATAAGGGCTGCTTTGTTTGTTTCGTCGATAACCATATCTGAAGGTTTGATAAATTCTTTGGAAGTGATTTGTTGAACGAGGTTTCCTTGCTTGTCATAAATGATAAGCCTTTTTTGGTTTTGATCCAGAACGTAGATAAATTTTAGATCATTATATGTCCATATTTTGTTTCCGATAGTTAAAGGAGGGTTAATTGTTTGCATTGTGAACGGTTGGCTATTTCCTTGGGATAATTTAGTTGTTGCACCGCTTGCTTGTAGCACGAACAAATCCCCGTCTATTGTTAGTGAAATACTTTGTTTTAGATCAGGAATTGGATTTTTAATCCATTTTTTACCCAGTCCGAAACCATCTGCGATTTGGTCGTGACGATATATTTGGTTATGAGATGGGTCAAGAGAATAGAGTCGACGGTTGTATGCAACTATGTTGGTGATGTTCGCCTTTTCATCTGGGTAGTTTATGATGAGCTTGGTGAATGTGTTTAACGAAGGGTTGTAGGAGTACAAAATATTGTTCTTCGACAGAAGAAGTGCGGTTTCGTTTTCTTCCGGAATTGAAGCGTCGATAAAACCGTCTGAAGTTGTAGTGGGGGATTCGGGTGTTTGTGTTCCGCTTATTAAATCGTAAACATAGATAGTGTTGCTGTTGTGTGAATATCCAAGGAGCTTGTTCTTAATTTTTACTAAACCATCCAGGGTTGATCCATCGTTTGTTTGCCAACTTAGGAGGATTGTTGGTGAAACAGAGATGGTTTTATTTACTTTTAAAAACATTGTTTGAAGCTGGGTGTTTAAATTATCACAACTTTTTTTTTGGGTAGCCGAGCTGCAGGAAAGATTTTTTAAAAGCTCGCGAGTTTTTTCAATTTTTTCAGAAGCTCCATTCGTATCGTACATACTAGTACTTTCTATGTCATTTAATGCGGAGTTAATTTGGGTGAGTTGTACCTGGTAAAGTTTTTCTGCTTGGTTTTTCTGGTTGCGACTATGAGTAAAGAGTGTGCTACTAATTATAACTAGTAAAAAAATCAAACAAGTAAAAATAAGTATTTTTGTAATAATGGGTAGTTGTTTGATATTTTCTTTGTAGGCATGAAGTTGTTTTTTCCAGTTTTCAAGGGTGATTTTTCTTTGATTTCCAATATTGGTGAGAATGAAAAAAATTCCTTTTAGTAGAGAAAGCAATGAAAGAATCAGAGAAAAAATCATGCTTATAGTAGTTAAAAAAAACTTTTTCAGTATAGACAAAATTTTTACAAGAGGTGGTTTAATGGGGGTGGTGTGGTTGGTGGTTTTGTAGTTCTGATCTGGGTTAAGTTGATTATGGGAACGGAAGCTGGATTGGTTGCTGATGGCTTCAGATGAGGTGGAAAAAGAAGATTTGATTCGTGATCCAAGCCGGTGGGCTAAGTGGTGTCCTAGAGAGGAAGATAGGGTGGAAGCTGTATTTTTTTCTGTTGCAAAAAAACTTTGTAAAGATTTTTCTGAACCTCGATTTAATACACCATTCGATTTTAACGGCTCATTTGTATTGAGTACTGGTAAATTTTTGATCAAAAGACCGCCAAAAGAGTTGTTACTTCTAGTTTTTATTAAAATATTTTCTAAAATCTGGCAACTTTCGTCGAGTGTTTTGGTGGTTATGGTGAATTTTAGATAAGCTGGGGTTATGTGGGAAAGAATTTGGTGAGAAGCCAATACTAAAATGTCTGTGCTACCAAGTTTTCCTTGAACGATCTGGGAAAATAAGATTGTCGACGAGGCTTCATCAGTAGCGTTTTCCACGTCACTGTTATTTTGTGTAAGATCCATTGAGTCAAAGTTCTCCTGTTTATTTTTATAGAACAAAAGAACATGAGGTTGTCCGGAAAAGCTAAAAACAAGTTCTTCGCGAGTTATTGCCCCTATGACACAATGTATGATTTTTTTTGATTCAAGAAGGTACGCTGTTTGATTATTTAATATGCCTAAAACGGTTTCAAGTGCTTTTTCATTTGTTAATGACTGGTCTTTATAGTAAGTGTCTCTTAAGTGTTCAATGAGTGTCTGGATTTTGGTTACATATGTTTGATCGGCTCCCTCAACTTCGTATAATACAAAAAAATGACCTCGTTTTCTCTCTTCGGATGTAGAGGGGTCTGAAATATGAAGGAGTACGCATGATTCTTCTTGGTGCCGCCCTTCGACA
>CAYUTM010000031.1:5947-7706 GCA_964447755.1 uncultured Gammaproteobacteria bacterium | reverse complement strand
CCTTCAGCTGTAATTGTTCTTCTTTTAGCATAATTTTGACTTTTGAGAACGAAAATATTATACTACATTTCAATTGTTTCGTCCATATTACAAGTACAAATTTGTTTGCTCAATCCATAACCAATGTATGCTTGAACACTTTTTTGGTTCAAAAACTCGAGTAAAGTTATTACAAATTTTTTTTAAGGCACCGGAACAAATTTTTTTCGTTCGTGAACTTTCTCGTCTAGCAGATGTGCAGCTGAATGCCATTCGGCGAGAGTTACAGAATTTGGAAAAAATTGGTGTTATTTTGCACATTTCTCAACCTGATGCTAGTCAAATTGGTATTGGTAAAGAGCGGTCAAAATATTATCAATTGCATCGCGATTTCATCTTGTTTTCAGAACTTCAATCGTTATTAGTTAAATCGCAACTTTTGGAACAAAGAACCTTTATTGATCAAGTAAAAAATAAGGGTGGTACTTTGTCTTTGTTTTTATTAACAGGATTTTTTAGTCAGGACGAAAAAGCTCCTACTGACATGCTTTTGGTAGGTGACGTTAAGATAGCAACGGTTGATAAAATGGTTAAGGCTTTTGAAGAATCTGTTGAAAGGCAGATTCGTTACACAATTATGGATGACAAAGAATATGCGGAGCGAAAGGAATTGGGGGATGTTTTTTTATACTCTGTTTTAGAATCAAAATTTATTTCAATTTTAGACAGTGCAAATCAATAGTTTGTATCAAAATTACATAGCTTTTAAGTTATTTTGGATGATGAGATATGCTTACTGATTTTCAGCGTTATCGATTGGGTGAGATTTTGCCGGGATTTTTGATTTGGGGAACATTTTTTCTAAGTCTTGTGTTAAGTTTTTGGCAGCCGCTGTTTATGGTGTATGCCATTATTGTGTTTGATATTTATTGGGTATTTCGTGTTATTTATTTTTCTTTTTATTTATTAATTTCTTGGAAGCGTTTTGGTGTTGCGAAAAAAAAACAATGGTTTCCGAGTCTTCAGGAACAATTTCCTCATTGGCAGCAGTATATTAATGTGGTTTTTTTACCAGTCTATAATGAAGGTTGGGATGTAGTCGATGCTACGTTGCGAGCCCTCTCGCTTTCTACCTATCCGGCCTTAAAGATGTATGTAGTTGTTTCGGGTGAGTCTCGTAAACAGCAGCATTGGAGCGATATGCAGCAGAAGATTAAAGATAATTATCAGAATGTGTTTGCTGACGTTATTCTGTGTACGCATTTGGATGGAAAAAGTGGTGAAATACCAGGCAAAGGTTCAAATATTCATTCGGCTGAAATTTATTTTAAAACATATGCCGATAAAAAGGGTTTTCGATATGATTTAATAATTATGTCGGTTTTTGACATAGACACTATAGTTCACCCTGAGTACATTGCTCATCTTACTTTTATGTATGCTTCACATCCGCGGCCAACCCACAGCTCCTTTCAGCCGGTTACATTGTATAACAACAATATCTGGGATTCGCCGGCAATTCTGCGGATCATGGCTTTTGGTACTAGCTTTTGGATGCTTTTTAGTATGGCAAGACTTGATAATTTGGTGACCTTCTCTTCTCATAGTATGAGTTTCAAAGCAGCACTAGATGCTGGTTGGCATTCAAAAGATATTGTGAGCGAGGATTCGAGAATTTTTTTTCAATGTTGGCTTGCGTATCGGGGCGACTATGAAGTAACACCTTTGTACATTCCAGTATCCATGGGAACCGTCCGTGACGAAAGTATGTGGAAGAGCT
>CAYUTM010000031.1:0-5937 GCA_964447755.1 uncultured Gammaproteobacteria bacterium | reverse complement strand
AAATTTGTACTTTCAACAACGTCGTTGGGCGTGGGGCACTGAAAATATTCCCTATTTATTGTGGAATTTTAAAAAGTATCCTGGTATCCCGTGGTATAAAAAAGCGATCGTGCTTTTTCACGAGGTTGAGGGTAAGTGGAGTTGGGCAGTTGTGCCGCTTCTGATTTTAATTATGGGTAGGATTCCATTGTGGGTTGCTGGTGAATCATTAAGACAGAGTGCGCTTTTTTTTAATACGCCCCACTTGTTATGGTTTTTATCTTTGTTGGCCATGCTTGGTTTGTTTATTTCGGCTATTTTAAGCATTCTTATTTTGCCACCACGCCCCCAGCATCGACGTTCTCATGATTATATTTTTATGATTTTGCAGTGGTTGCTACTTCCTTTTTCTCTAGTATTTTTTTCATCTATTCCGTGCTTAGATGCAGTAACACACCTTATGTTTGCTCGATATTTAGGATTTAATGTATCGGCCAAAAAAAGAGGTTAATTTTCATATATATGCGTCGTAAAATTTTAATTATACTTGGGAGTATTCTGGTAATAGTTTGCTTGGCTTCTATTATTTTTTTTCAAGCATATAAATCAGGAACAATTCAAAAGATTATTCTTAATAGAATTGTTAATCGTTTTAGCTCAACAACTACGTCAGCTCAATATCTTGAGCAAACAAATCTTGTTAAACAGTTTTTGGGTTTTGATCATCCGCAAACATATCTTTTGTTATTTCTAAATAATACGGAATTACGCCCGGGAGGGGGGTTTATAGGTGTGTATGGAGTTGTTCAAATAGACAAAGGGGTACCGCGTGTGCTTAAGGTTGAAGGAACAGAAAAACTTGATTTGGAAGGCCCGCAAGATTTTCCTTCAGAATCACCACGACCGCTCAAAGACTATCTGGGAGTAAGTCGTTGGGGTTTTAGAGATAGTAATTGGAACCCTGATTTTTCGCAGTCGAGCAAAGACGGTTTGAATTTGTATAAAAAAGAACACGGGTTGTATGCTGATTCAATGGATGCCGTTATTGGTTTTACGCCAACGGTTATGGAAGAATTATTGAAAATTACGGGGCCATTTTCCTACGAAGGAAAGCAGTTTACGAGTGAAAACTTTACTGAAAATTTAGAATATGAAGTCGAGCGAGGGTATAATGATTCGGGCATATCTTTTAGTGATCGAAAGAAAATTCTAGACGGACTTACGAAAGAAGTATTGAAAAAAGTTGCTCTAGAAATGTTTTCACATTGGTCTGATTATCAAAATTTAGTTGAGCGAATGCTTAATGAAAAGCATATTATGCTCTATTCTCTTAATGCAGATCGTCAAAAAATTATAACCGACAAAGGATGGGGAGGTACAGTAAAGCCTTCGCTTTCGGGTCAGGATTTTCTACTGTGGGTAGATGCTAATTTGGGAGCTTGGAAAACAGACCATGCTTTAAAAAGAAGTTTAACTTACTCAATCTTGCCAACTTCAACTGGGTATATAGCTTCAGCCACCATGAAATACGTACATTCTGGATTGAAGGATTGGAGAACAAATAATTATTTAACATATACTCGAATATATGTTCCGCTGGGTAGTAAGCTTGTCGGTGTTATCAATGCGAGAAAAAACATTGCTGTAGATCAGGGTGTTGAGAATGGTTATCAATGGTTTGGCACATTGACCGGAGTGCCTGTAGGTAAAACAATTGATCTTACGTTTCAGTACTACTTAAGTCCCGAAGTGGTAAGTGCGATCAAAAAAAATACATATTCTCTTAAAATTCAAAAACAAAATGGTACGATCAACAATGCTTTGACACTCGATCTTGGTTTTGGTAGAAGGGTTATATCAGCTTCTCCTGGAGAAAACCCGGTGGATTATGGGGATAGTCGTTATATTTACAGAACGGATTTAAAACTTGATAGAGATTTTTCTCTGAAACTCTACTAATTATGTTTATTAAGAAAATCGGTATTGATTTGGGAACAAAAAATGTTTTGGTCTATGTGCCTAAAAAAGGAATTGTCGTCAATGAACCGAGTGTTGTTGCGTTATCTAAGAGTGATGGAAAAGTTTTGGCTGTTGGTTTTGATGCAAAAGACATGATAGGCAGAACTCCTGATTCAATCATTGCGGAACGTCCACTTAAGCATGGGGTTATCGCTAATTATCATACAACAGAAGCGATGTTGCGATACTTTATTAACAAAGCATTGGGCGGTGTTCGGTTGTTTCGTCCTGAAGTTATGGTGGCGGTTCCAGGGGGTATTACTTCTACCGAAAGACGTGCTGTAATTGATGCTAGTATTGCGGCTGGAGCAAAAGCTGCCTATATTATTAAAGAGCCTATCGTTGCTGCTATTGGAGCAGATATTCCAATTGGAGCTGCCTCGGGACATATGATTGTTGATATTGGTGGTGGAACAGGGGAAATAGCGGTAATTTCTTTGGGTGGAATTGTTTCTTCTGGATCTGTTAGAATTGGTGGCACGACATTTGACCAGTCGCTCGTCGAATATATTAGACACAAGTATAATTTGGCCATCGGAGAAGGTACTGCTGAAGAAATTAAAATTGCCATTGGCTCTGCTTTGTTAATGCAAGAACCGCTCACTATGGATATAAAGGGGCGCGATATGATTTCTGGTTTGCCGCGCATTATCACCGTTACTTCTGACGATACTACTGAAGCTTTGCAACATGACTTGGATCTGCTTTTGGAAGGTATTAAAGAAGTGCTACACAACACACCGCCCGAGCTATCTGCTGACATTATGGAAAAAGGTATTGTTTTGTCGGGAGGTTCGTCGATGCTTCGCAATATCGATCACCTCATTGCGGAATCAACCGGAGTGCCAACTTTTGTAGCAGAAGAACCATTGCTTTGTGTTGCAAAAGGAACTGGTATTGCTCTCGAAAATTTGGATAGTTATAAAAAAAGCATTCTCGCTACTAAGTAAAAAAATATGCAAACTCCTGCCGAACAATTTCTTATTGCTGAAATTATAAAAAAAGTTTCTGCCCCCTCATTTTCTTCTTTAAATGCAGCTAGACTTATTAATATTGGCGCAAACAAAAGTGTAGTTGTTGAGGACGCTTTGGTGCAAGCAGGAAAATTTTTTGATTGTGATCGTGTTGATGTGGAAGATTGTTCTGTTTTTCATGCACATGTTAAGCAGAATTTTGTGGCATCTGTAGAGCTCATGCCCGCTGTGCCAAGCTCTTCGTATGATGTGGCATTTGCAAATTATGTCTTAGAACATGTTGCCAACATCCCGGCTGCCGCAAAAGAAATACACCGTGTTTTGAGAGTTGGTGGATATTTTGTAGTTTCAACTCCGAATCCAACAGCACCAGAATTTATGCTGGCCAAATTTACCCCGCACGTATTTCATCAAGCGGTTAAAGGTGGGGAGCATGCGCATGAAACTGAATATGCGTATAAGAACATTAAAGATCTTCAACATATTTTTGAGCAATCAGGTTTTGTATTAGAGTCCACTTTTTTTCGTTCGTTTACGTATGGTTATCTAAACCGTTTTTGGATTATTGGCTATATGAGTAAATTATATGATGCCTGTGTTAATTTTTTAAACATTCGTTTTTTGATGGGCAATGTGGCGTTGGTGTTTAAAAAATCCGTTGAGTAAATAATATGATTATCGGTATTGAAGCAACACATGCCCTAAAAAAAAATAGAACAGGGGTGGAAGAATATTCGTGGCAGATTATTCAGCATTTAAAAAAAACTATTCCCGCGCAACATAATGTTGTTTTATATGTAAATACATCACGAGAGAATGTTTGTGCAAATGATTTATTAGTCGACTTGCCACAGCATTGGCAGGTAGAATATTTAAATTGGCCGTTAAAAAAAATGTGGAGTCAAATAAGATTAGGGAGTTATTTTATAAAAAATAAACCTGATCTTTTTTTTGCCCCAGGCCAACTCATTCCGTTTTACTCGCCCAGGCGAACGGTGACAACTATTCACGACAGTGCTTTTATTCCTTTTCCAAATGCCTATTCTTTCTTAGGTCGTTGTTATTTGAAAATTATAAATAAAATCGTTCTCGCTAAATCTGCTACCATCATTACTCCATCCGAATTTAGTAAAAATGAACTGATTAAATATTATCGAACTGAACCTGAAAAAATCATAGTAATACCTCTTGGGTATAATGAAAAAATGTATAATACCTTGCCCATTACATCGGAAGTAGTATTTCAGGTATGCCTAAAATACAGTATTACAAAACCATATATCTTGAGCATTGGTAGGCTTGAAGAGAAAAAGAACACCGTACGGATTGTAGAAACCTTTTCTCGTTTAAGAGTTACACATGATATGCAGCTTTTGCTGGTTGGCAAACCAAGTGTTGGTTATGATTCGGTTAAAAAAGCTATATTACAAAGTCCTTTCCGCAATGAAATCAAAGAGTTAGGATATCTCCCTGAACAGGATGTTGCCATACTGTTGCGCCAGGCAGGGTTATTTTTGTTTCCTTCTATGTATGAAGGTTTTGGTCTTCCCGTGCTTCAGGCGATGGCTTCAGGGTGCCCTGTTGTAGCTTCAAAAGGAAGTTGCTTGGAAGAGGTTGGAGGTGATGCTGCGATATATGCAGATCCTTTCAGTGTTGAATCCATAGCACATGCATGTACCATATTTTTGGAAAATAAAATAGTAAAAGAAAAAAAAATTATGTTGGGCAAGGAGCGTGCCGCTCTTTTTTCTTGGAAAAAAGCTGCTTTTCAAACATGCGAAATTTTTTTAAGCTTACTAAGTAAAGAATGATTTTATATTTTTTGTGTTAATAAATACTATGGTAGTTGGTCATGAGTTGCTGGTAAAAAAAATTGTAAGAGCTTGTGAAGGAAATAGTGGGCAACATGGGTATGTCTTGTCTGGGAAAAAAAATATTGGAAAAATGACAATTGTGCGCGAGGTGGCGTGTGAGTTATTATCAATTTCTGAGGCAAACCTTGATAAGAATGCTGATTTTTGTGTTGTGGAAAGGTTGGTTGATGAAAAAACTGGTAAACATAAGAAAGATATTTCGATAGAACAGGCGCGTTTTGTAAAGCAAAAATTACAATCCAAGTCTTGGTCGGGGGGGGTTCAAATTGTTGTTATAAATGAGGCTGAACATTTAAATCATGAAGCAAGTAATGCTTTGCTTAAAGCGTTGGAAGAGCCAGCTGTAAAAAGTATAGTATTTTTGTTAGTTGAAGATGACGACGCTTTGCTACCTACCATCCTCTCACGACTCCAAGTGTTACGTATTTTACCTGTTTCAGAAAGCATTCTTTATCAAGTATTGTTTGATATGAATGTGCCAAAAGACAAAGCCACCGACATTGTTCGTGCTTCATGGGGCAGGCCCGGTCGGACTTTTCATTTTTTACATAATGACGAAGCTTTAGAGACCTATAATAAGGAACGCAATAAATTTTATGAACTTCTTGGTAAACCTTTTTATTTAAAGCTAAAAAATATTCAATCAATGTTTGGTGGTTCAGAAAAAACGATTGATCACATAAAACAAAGAGAGTCTATTTCAGAATTATTAGAACTTTGGGAAATGGAGTGGCGAGATGTGATCTTAAATCATCTCGCTGAGCCTGGCTATTCTCGTTATTCTCAAGAAAAAATCATTGGTTTTATGGATCAGTTGAGTGAGGCGCGAAGGCTTTTATCGCAGAATATCCATCCACGTCTATTAGTGGAACAGTGTGTCCTTGGTTTTTAGATTCATTTACTAAGATTTCGTAGTTTTTAATTGTCAAAAACAAGCTTATTTTGTATACTACTAGGTATACTTTTATTTTTTTAATATGTTTATGAATAAAAAATTCAATAGAATAATGGGAATATTTGGATTTTTTATTTCTGTTTTGAGCTTGGTAGGGGCTGGTTGTGTTTCAACATCTACCACAACCTCGAACGCC
>CAYUTM010000030.1:4072-11765 GCA_964447755.1 uncultured Gammaproteobacteria bacterium | reverse complement strand
ATGGATGTACCGTTTGATTTGAGCCAAATTTCTTCTGACTCAATTCAAATGTATTTGCGCGAAATCGGAAAAATTCCTTTGCTTAAAGCAGATGAAGAAGTTTCTTTGGCAAAAAGAAAAGAGAGAGGGGATAAGGCAGCCGAGCGTAAAATCATTGAAGCAAATCTCCGTCTTGTTGTTTCAATTGCCAAAAAGTTTGTAGGTAAAAATTTATCACTTCTTGATTTAATTCAAGAAGGAAATATAGGTTTGTTTCGAGCGGTTAAAAAATTCGACCATTCTAAAGGGTATAAATTTTCGACATATGCCACATGGTGGATAAGACAGGCAATCACACGAGCCCTTGCGGATCAATCTCGAACTATTCGTATTCCCGTGCACATGGTTGAAACCATCAATCGTTTTCAACAAGTACGTCGTCGTTTATTGCAAGATTTAGGACGTGATCCAACAGTGGAAGAATTGGCTGCTGAAATGGGTGAAGAGGTAGACAAGATTAATCATATTATGAAAATTTCACAAGATATGGTTTCTTTGGAAGTTCCGGTTGGAGACGATGAAGACGATACGCTTTTGGGTGATTTTATTCAAGATGTTCGCAATGTTTCGCCCGATCGTGCTGCTGGGCTACAAATTTTAAGAGATTATGTTAAAGAAGCTATTAAAGATTTGGTTCCACGTGAGCAAAAAATATTAGAAATGCGTTTTGGTTTAAATGACGGAGTGACTCACACTCTTGAGGAAGTAGGACAGGAATTTGGAGTAACTCGTGAGCGTATTCGTCAAATTGAAGCCAAGGCACTAGAACGTATTCAACACTCCGATATTATTCAAAAATTGAGAGATTATTAGTTTTTGCTTTTTAGTCTTATTGCTTCCTGTATGAAGATTATTTTTTCGGGAGGCGGAACTTTGGGTCCCGTAACACCTCTTCTTGCCATATTTGAAATATATAAAAAGCATAACCCTAAAGCTGAGTTTGTATGGGTTGGAACGGCTGAAGGTCCAGAAAAAGAGATCGTAGAGCACTATAAGATCCCTTTTTTTGTTATTGGCGCAGGAAAATGGCGTAGATATTTTTCTTGGCTCAATTTTTTAGATATTTTTAAGGTTTTTATTGGTTTTTTTCAATCTATTTTATTGTTGTGGCATGAGAAACCAGACCTACTTATTTCGGCGGGCGGGTTTGTAAGTGTTCCGCTGCATTGGGCGGGAGCTTTTTTGGGGATACCCAGTTGGATTCACCAACAAGATGTACGTCCGGGTTTGGCAATTAAAACAATGGTACCTGTAGCCAAAAAAATAACCACCTCGTTAGAAGAAACACTGTCATTTTTTCCCACAAAAAAAACAGAATGGATTGGAAGTCCAATGCGAAATTTAAGTAAATCATCTCGAGTGGAGGCTTTGACTAGTTTGGGCATACCAGCCTCAGCTGAGGTCGTTATTTTTGCTTTAGGAGGCGGTACAGGTTCCCATAGCATAAATCAAATCATTATTGAAGCGTTGCCTAGTTGGCCAAAAAAATGGCACGTAATTCATTTAACTGGTAAAGAGCGTCCGGATGAGTTACATTTGCGTGCGTCACACACTTTCTCCAATTATCATGTATATAGTTTTTTTGTTTCAGAAATGGCTTCGGCTTATTCTGCGGCAGATGTTGTTGTGGCCAGGGCTGGATTTGGAACGCTAACAGAGCTTGGTTTTTTTTCCAAACCATCTATAATAATGCCAATGCCTAAAACTCACCAAGAAGAGAATGTTGAGTTTCTTGAAAAGAAAGGTGCGGCTATTCGTTTTCATCAAGGCATAGATACTGGTCTTAAGCTCGCTCATTTAGTAAGCATGCTTATTCAAGACAAGAAAAAATCTGCGTTGCTAGGTGAAAATTTACACCACCTTATTCCCACAGCATCAAGTAATAAAATTATCGAGATTGTAGATGTTTTAACGAATTGATCGTTGGGGCTTACTGATTCCGGAAGTGTTAATTTGATACGTTTATTTTTCGTAAATTTATTTCGTTAAAACAATAGCTTAAAAACCTATTGTTTTTGATTTTGTTATGATTTTAGGGTATGATTAATCAATTGTTAAAAATATTTTATGCACCATGTCTAAATTATTTTTAGAAAAATTTTTTAGAGCACCGGCGGTTGAGCTTGAAGCAGGAATAGAAGAAGTAGGAAAAATTGAAAGAATAATTTTAAATAAAAAACCATTCAAAATCGCAGAGGAATATTGGAATACTCTAGGTCCGGGCTTAGTAACTGGAGCAGCGGATGATGATCCATCGGGGATTGGTACATATTCTCAAGCTGGAGCACAGTACGGCTTTCAATTAATCTGGCTCACGCTGTTCACTTTCCCCTTTATGGCAATTGTGCAAGAAATGTGTGCACGTATTGGTATAGTGACAGGTGAGGGGTTGGCTGCAAATATCCGTAGACGTTATTCTAAAAAAGTTCTCTATACCTGCGCATTTCTGCTTTTTTTTGCAAATACTCTTAATATTGGGGCAGATTTGGGAATTATGGCAGAAAGCGCCAACCTGTTGTTTCCCGGAATTCATTTTAATATTTTTATCATAGCTTTTGCACTTATTTGTTTGCTTCTGCAGATTTTTACTACGTACGCTCGTTACTCAAAATACTTAAAATATCTCTGTCTTGTTTTTATTTCTTACATTTTTTCTGCTATAGCAGTTCGTCTTAATTGGGGTGAAGCCCTTCGCCATACCATTATTCCTTCTTTGATTTTTACAAAAGATCAAGTATTTCTCATCTGTGCAATTTTAGGTACAACTATATCTCCTTACTTATTTTTTTGGCAAACCTCTCAAGAGGTTGAGGAAGAAATTTTAAAAGGTGAAACAACTCGTCAAGAGCGTCGTTTGCATGTAAATAAAAAGGAGATTGCACACATGAAGATCGATGTGTGGTCGGGTATGTTTTTTTCAAATATAATTACTTTTTTTATTATTGCTGCCTGTGCGGGGACTTTATTTGTGAGTGGCATTACCACTATTAATTCTGCTGCTGAGGCCGCAATAGCACTTAAACCCTTTGCGGGTGATCTTGGGTACTATTTGTTCGCATTAGGAATTATTGGAACCGGCATGCTGGCTATTCCGGTTCTTTCAGGTTCAACTTCGTATGCAATTTCAGAAAGTTTTGGCTGGAAGTATGGACTGTATCGTAAGTTAAAAGAGGCTTATGCATTTTACGGTGTTATTATCGTTTCGATGTTTTTGGGTATTATGATGAATTTTCTTCATATTAATCCCGTTAAAGCTTTGATTTATTCTGCGGTAGCAAATGGTATTATAGCGCCGTTTATTTTAGTGCTTGTTGTGCAGATGAGTAGTGATAAAAAGATTATGAAAAAATGGGTTAATACGCGTTTTGCTTCTGTGTGCGGATGGTTTATCGTGGGAATTATGTTAATTTCGGGCATCGCAGCTATTTCTACCATGTTTTTTTAAATATTAATGATTGTATATGTCAGAAACAGGTTTTTCAGAGCATCAAGAAAATAAGCTCTCTTTGTGGGGAGATAAAAAATTTCAAGATTTTTTAGTTGATCGAGGAATTAAACCAGAAGACAAAATTTTAATCGAGCGCCTTGCAGAATCTCCTCAAAAATATTTTCTTGAGTATCATAATTTTTTTTCATTCGAAAAAGACAATACTTGTGCCCAACTAAAACGACAGTTGGAAAATCACAAAAAATTCGGACACGAACCTGAACGAGCGGATTTTCTGTCTGTGTACATCTCTTTTGCAGAAAAATATCCCTGGTTTGTGTGTTGGCATTTGAACGGATTTTTAGAGAAAAGAAAGATTTCTATTGGATAATGTTATGAATCATCAGTGTAAAAAACACTGCCATCTTGCGTAGCAGTGTTTTTTGAGTAATTGGTAGATATGTCTATTGAATTACTTTTTCTCCTTTTATTACGCGCACAAGCACAACAATTATTGCCACCACTAATAATATATGAATAAAGCCACCCAAAGTGTATGAGGTCACTACCCCAAGTAGCCATAAAATAATTAGCACCACTGCAACAGTCCACAACATATAATTAATTTTAAAAATAAATTAAATTTGCTTATCACTAATGTCTTAGCGAAGTATATTATTTTTTTGTTTTCTTTTTTGTTTTCTCGTCGGTCGAGTCTTCAAAATATTCTTTTTCCATTTCACTCCATTTTGAATGTAATTGGTTCAAAAGCGTTTTTTTAGCATCGCCAATGAGTTGTTTTTTTTCTGCGTACTCATCTACAACCAAATCAACGGTTTTATCAAATTTTTCTTTTGTAACATCTTCTAGTTCCCCAAGATTTTTCCTTAAGCGTTTAACTAGTGTGATTATGTCTTGTTGAAAATCAGAGGTAAGTTTTTGTCCTTCTTTTGTTCTGCTAAATCCTACAGCGCTAGCAACTGCTAGTATCCCTCCTAAAATGAGTCCTTTTTTAAATTTGTTTTCCATATAGAAAAAAATAAATACTAAGTTTTACAAGTAATTGAGTCAGTATATTTTACTAAGTAAATTATTTTTTTCGACCTAATCTTAACCCTAGTCCTGTTTGTGGAGGGTGTAAATAGCTTCGGTGGATAAGATTTTCACTTCCTATATGTGTAATCATATGTTTATGTTTTGTTTTTTAATCTTATCAACCAATCATATCAAAAAATTTAATTCAATTTAAAATTTTAAAGAAAAAAATGACTCATACAATAAGTCATTTTTTTCTGATTCTTTTTCTTACATTGGTTCAGAGTTGTATAGAGAACAAAACAATTACTTACTAAACTTCTTAGTCACTTCATCGTAGACTATAATCCTACCGTCTACTGAAACAGTAATCTGATTAGATTTTTTACTTTCTAATAATTTAAATTCTGGGTCTGTGTGAGTGGACTTAATATTGAATGTCGATGAAGAACTTATAGATATTAATTTGCCTACACGAGTCTTTTTAGAAGCCGCCGCCCAGTCCATTTTTAAATAAAAAATTTCTTTATTTTCACGGCACACATGTCTAACAGTTGGTGCGTGCTGCATACCACTATAGAAGTCGGATACCACCCAAACTTTACCATTTTCTGCTTTTACCTTGTCTACCCTCATATCATTTTCTTCACCCCTATTACACCAATTAACTATTTTTACCTTCGCTGGTTCTGAAGAGGAAGTGTTTTTAATTTCTGTCGATGAAATAATGGACATATTTTGTCGCGATGAACATCCTGTAGTGAAAAATAGAATAAGTAATAAGACGCAAAGCCTAGCCATATTTAGTAGAGATAATAAATGGTAAAAGCATATCACTCAGCTCAAATTTTCGCAAACAAAAAATGGCTTATCATAGCCACTTTTGATGTCGCTCCGAGGGTGGGGCTCGAACCCACGACCAATTGGTTAACAGCCAACTGCTCTACCGCTGAGCTACCTCGGAATTTTTATCATCAATACTATAGATGGTTTGCGGTTTTTGGTCAAGTGTACAGCTGTTAAGGAATCTTTAAGTGTAGTTTATATTTTTTTTCTAAACTTATTAACAAGTTATAGTAAAAATTAAATTCTAAAATGTGGTATACTAAATCATAGAAAAATTTTTTATTAACTATTTTGTAAAACTATGCCTCGAAAACAACCAGTGGTGGCTAAAAGGAAAAAAATTGGCCTCCACATTTTGTCAGTAGCTTTTGTAACATTGGTTTTGGTGGGCGGTAATGTATTTTTATTGCTTTCTCCTCTTTTTGGGGCGGCTTCAACAGGGGGTAGTGTGTTTGTAAAAAAGAATGGTATTGCCCAGGGTGTAAAACAGAGGAATGATGCGTCTACTTTATTTTATGCTCAAACTGACGGAGTTCCTTCGTTGTATTTTAATGGAAAAAATTACCAATCTCAACGCGCTATTTCTGGTATAAATTATCGCACAGACACTCCTACCGTAAAAAATACAAAAAAAGCGATCGCACAACTTCCTCCTGCTTCAGAGATATTAGGAATTGTTTCATCCGCTGATAAAAATGTAATTGTATTTTCTGTATTGACGCATGTTGATTTTAAGTATTTAACCACTGTTAAAAACAATACTTCTAAAATGATGAATCAAGGACAGGGCTCAACAGCTCCATCTGCAATTACTTCAGTATTTACTTATAGTATAAAAGATCAGGTGCTAACCAAGCTGTTCGACACATTTACGCTTGGGTCACAAAAAATACCTGTAGCTCAAAATATTACTTCCGATAATTCAGCTATCATTTTTAACTTAATTTCATGCTTTGGTGTTTGTGAAAAAGAAGTTCCCGAAATAATGACATATGATTTAGAGAGTGGTTCGATGAAACAACTTGGTAAAGTTCTCGATTTTCAGTTTTTAGGGGAGGGAAAATTTCAATTTAAAGAGTTTGTTGCGGAACAGTGCGGTGTTAATGCAGAAACAGGTTCTGAGTGTTATAAAGATCCGGCTAAACTTCCTTATAAAAAGGGTTCGTTATAGTAACTATTTCACAAAAATGTTAACTAAAATCGGCTTTGAATAAGCCGATTTTAGTTTGACAGAGCCGTTCACTGTGATATTCTATCTATAATGTATTTTTCATTATATTTTAAAGATAAATATGAAAAAATCAATCACATTGTTTGTTGCATGTATCATAATTGGAACACATATTTTTGTTCCTTATTCCGTTGCTTCAACACAAAATAAAGTTACCAAAAAGACTAAAAAAGAAGTCGTTTTAAGTAAAAACGACATAGTTAAGCAAAATAAAAAACAGGCAGATATTTCTTCAAGTATCGTCAAAGCGCCGGCAAATTACATGGAAGCCATTAAAGTGGCGCGGGAAAGATTCTTAGCTGCACAGCGTTTAGCGCGTTCTCGTCGTTCAAAAACAGAAGAACGCAAAGCCGAAGAAAATTATATCAAAGATTTGGAACAGGCAGAAAAATTGTTTTTATAAAAAAGCTTAGCTTAGATCCGCATTTTAGTTGTTAACTCCTTGCTTGCGCAAATAATAGGCCTCCTCTATAGTACCTAATGTCGACAAAGCACTTTATTTTTAACTCGAACTATATGAGTTTTTTATTCGAAGATGACACAAAAAAAGACGAAGAAGAGGATCCAAGTTTTGGAGAAATTGTAGTTGAAGGATTTGTAGATGCTGCAAAAAAAGAAGACGAAAAACGTGAAGCAAATGATGCGAAGGAGAAGGCTGAAAAAGACGCGAAAGATGAACAAAAGACTATCTTTACAAGTAGTCTTTTTGTTCATAATAGTTTGTTTTTTATTTAAAAATAACATATTTAAATTTGAGGAAGTTTTTTCTGCTGAAAAAATTCCTTATATCTTTTTTTTACCACATCAAGATGATGAAATGTTTATGGCTGGAGAAATGAAGAAACGTTTGGAAAACAGAGATGATGTGTATGTGGTTGTGGTAACAGATGGAAGTTCTTCGGTAGTGAGAAATATTTTGAATAAAAAAAGGCAGTGCGATGATTTTTCTGAGGGCAGTTTTGATTTAAAAAAAAATAATTTTTTTGGTAAAAAAGATTTTGTTTTGGCAAGAAATAAGGAGTATGTCGCTTCAATGAAAACATTGGGTTTTCAGGAAGACCATATTCTTTTTGCGAATGATGGGGGAATGCTAGGTACTCTGCGTCCACGCTATC
>CAYUTM010000030.1:2921-4062 GCA_964447755.1 uncultured Gammaproteobacteria bacterium | reverse complement strand
GACGGTCATCTCTCAAAAGAGAAAGCAGCTGAAGTTATTAAATATTTTTATCATCGTTTTGGGAAGGGTGTTTATGTTACTTTGGCCGCAAAAAAACAAGGTTCCGATGGCTTAGTTCATTTGCCGCACAAGGATCATGAAATGCTTAGTCTGGCTCTTTCAAGCTTTAAAGAGATACCTGATTCTGATAAGGAGTTTTTTTCTGAATCTGAGACAGAAAATAAGCACGCTTTATCACACGATCAACAGGTGTTTAAAAAAAGAGCGCTTACCAATTATTTTGTTTGTAAACCAAGCATTGGTCGGTTCGCTATTGGCGGTCATTCGGTAGATAGATTGTTGGAAAAATGGATGAACGACAAGTTTGAATATGTGGTAAAGTAACAAAAAGATATGTCTTTAAAACCAAAAATAGTCCAAGCACTTTTTATCAGCATTATTTTTTATTTCATACAAGCGAGCTATGTTTTTAGCAAAACAATTGGGTTACCTTTAAAAAAATATTCAACAAGCTCACCTGATTCAGTTACCAGTAGTTTTGAACAGGTCGTTTCTACCACACCTGCTATTCAAACAGAGATTCAAAAGGTTGAGTTTTCGGTTAGTCCACAAGAACTTTCTGACGCTGGTTTTGTTGACGTGGTAAAGTTAAGCCCTATTGGAAAACGTTTTGAGACTCCTGTTGAGTATTTTAGAATTGCTGAACAAATACCTGTAGCTACCTCGAGTGTGCGTGCAGATTGTGAAGACTGTAGTTCTTTGGTATTAGTTTATGTGACCGAATATGCAACTAGTACCCCGCTGTGGGCAAATCAAGAAAACCCGATAGTTTCTAGGGTTGGTGATAGATTTCATTTAAAGTTATCAGTGGCAAATAGAGTTTTATTTATTACGTCGTCTCAAGAAGAAGCGGTATTGAAACTCATGCAACATCTTAGAGAGCGAATTATTTTGAATAAGAAAAACTAATTTTTACTGTATGAACATGAATTCAGAACATCATTTTCCAACAATTATGGTAATTTTTGGAGCGACAGGTGATTTAATGAATAAAAAAATAATCCCCGCATTGTTTGATTTGTATGAAGACCATAAGTTGCCTGCTTTATTTAATGTGCTTGGCGTGTCGAGAAGAGCTTGG
>CAYUTM010000030.1:1840-2911 GCA_964447755.1 uncultured Gammaproteobacteria bacterium | reverse complement strand
GGAGTAACGAAGATTTTAGGTTGTTTGTTCAGGATATTATTTTGAAGTATAAGAAAAAAATTGAAAAAAAAGATATCTTAAAATTTTGTGAATTATTTTCGTTCATATCAGCAGATGTTGAAAAAAAAGAAGACTACGAAGCAGTGGGTCGTTATTTAGGCCAGGTAGATGGGGTGTGGAACGTATGTGCAAACAAGCTTTTTTACCTAGCTATCGCACCAGAATTTTTTAAAACTACTTTTTCCAATTTACGTGCTAGTAAATTAACTGATCCGTGTAGCCCAGAAGAAGGATGGACAAGAATTATTGTAGAAAAACCATTTGGGCATGATGCCCGTACTGCAGAAGAACTTGACTTACAACTTGGTCAAATGTTTAAAGAAATGCAAATTTATAGAATTGACCATTATTTGGCGAAAGAGATGATTCAAAATATTTTAACATTTCGTTTTTCGAATACCATATTTAATGGTAGTTGGAGTAATCAAACAATAGAATCTATACATATAAGAGTTTGGGAAACGCTTGGTGTAGAAGAGCGTGGTAGTTTTTATGATAAGGTTGGTGCTTTGCGTGATGTGGGTCAGAACCATTTGTTGCAAATGCTTGCTTTTGTAACCATGGATGAACCCACAGAATTTGGAGCAGAAGGAGTTCGTAAAAAACGAGCGGAAATATTAAAAAGTTTAAAAATTTTAAGTGAACGAGATGTAATTACTTCTACTGTTCGTGCACAGTATGATGGGTATCAAGCCATTAAAAATGTTTCAACAAATTCTAAAACTGAGACATATTTTAAAATCAGAGGTGAACTTACTTCTACTCGGTGGCGTGGGGTGGAGATTGTTTTAGAAAGTGGAAAAAGAATGGGTGAAAGAAAGAAGGAGATTGTAGTGACATTTAAGCATTCAACCGCATGTTTTTGCCCACCTGGTAGTGAGCACGCTGCTAATAGGGTCTTATTTTTAATGGAACCTGAAGAAGGAATTAAAATAGAGTTTCAGTCCAAAAAACCAGGGTTAGAATTTGCTACAGAAAAAAGATCTTTCGATTTTCTTTTGCGTTCTTCTG
>CAYUTM010000030.1:0-1830 GCA_964447755.1 uncultured Gammaproteobacteria bacterium | reverse complement strand
GAAAAAACAATATGTTGAAGAGTACAAAAAGCTTCTTCTCGATTGTATTAACGGGGATCAAACTTTATTTGTAAGCACTGAAGAAATGAAGGCAATGTGGGATTTTGTTGATCCGATAGTTTCTGCTTGGGGTAAGAATGTTTCTCCTCTCACCACCTATATACCAGATAAGCCACAGCTTGAACGGTTTAGTTTTGAGTTAAAAAATTCAAGTATTCAAAATAACAAAAAAGAAATTGGAATTATAGGCCTTGGAAAGATGGGTGGTAACATGGTTCGTCGTCTTTTAGATAAAGGTTGGACAGTTGTCGGTTATAACCGATCGAAACAAGTTGTGGATGATTTGGCAAAAGAGGGAATGATCCCAGCTTACTCTTTGGATGAATTAGTTGAGAAATTGTCTCCTTCCCGCCTTATTTGGCTTATGTTACCTGCTGGCGAAGTGATTGATCAAACTCTGTTTTCTGAAGAGTTTAACTTGGTTGGAAAGCTTAAAAAAAATGATACCATAATTGACGGTGGTAATTCTTTTTATAAAGACGCGATGCGCCGAGGGAAAAAATTAAAAGATTATGGTATTAATTTTTTTGATGTAGGTACTTCGGGCGGGCCGGGAGGTGCGCGAAACGGGGCGTGTCTAATGATTGGTGGTGAGCAGGAAGTTTTTGAACGATATGAGGAGCTTTTTAGAGATTTTTCTAATGGCACAAGCTATCAGTTTTTTCCTGGAATTGGCGCAGGTCATTTTGTTAAGATGGTACACAATGGAATTGAATACGGTATGATGCAGGCAATTGCTGAAGGATTTGCCATTTTTAAGCAATCTAATTTTAATTTAAATCTTACGGATATAACGTCTATTTATAATAATGGCAGTGTGATTGAATCGAGGTTAATTGGCTGGTTGCAAAAAGGTTTGGAAATTCATGGTGCAGAGCTTGCGGATGTGCCTGGTAAAGTGGGGTATACAGGTGAGGGAGAGTGGACAGTTCAAACTGCGAAAGAATTAAAATTAAAAGCTAAGGTTATAGAAGAGTCGTTTGAGTTTAGAAAGCATTCTCAAGAACATCCAGATTATGCTGGAAAAATACTTATGACTTTGCGCGAGCAATTTGGTGGTCATAAAAAATAGAACCAATATCAGAATTAAAAATAACCAGGTTTTTCCTGGTTATTTTTGTTTAGGCAATTTTATTTTTTGTTCTAAGAACTTTGGTTCTTGATCGAAGTTTTTTGCCGATTTTAGTTTTCTTTTTAGCTTGATTTAAACGCCCCTTTAAAGCACTGTTCATAAGATTTTATGATAAAAATTTATTGATCAATACAATACTACAATGCTTTGGTTATAAAATCAAGTCCACTAATCCTTTTTTTGAAATTTCAGTTACTTCTTCGTTCAAAGTAATGTCCAAGTGTCCTCCAATAGCCTGTGATATGTAGTTAACGATTTTACTCCATTCTTCAAACTTTTGTTTTATTACGCCAGTAGTTAGAAATGTTTCTAATAGTTTTTTCAATTTACAATCCCAATTTGCCAAGTCGGGTAAAATTCGTTTATCCGATACCCACCACTTACCATGGATTCCATAGTGAATTTTTAATAGGTCATTAATTCCTACGTGCATAGAAAGAAGAGCGCTGGTAGAATCGGAAACAATACTTCTTTCTACTTTATTATTGGCATGATAAAGCAAAAATCTCTGCTCGGGGAAATCCCCGGGTTTAAATTTTGGTGCTTGTATTGATTGATAGTATTGTTTTGTTTTGTGTAATAAACCGTGTTTATCAAACAAAATAATCGATTCGGCGATCATTGGTATGCGGGCGGGG